>JBLIOI010000146.1:0-10747 GCA_047639675.1 Planctomycetota bacterium
AAAAAAAAAAAATCTCCCGGGGGGGGGCTAAACCCCCCCCCCCCCCCGATTCTCTATTTGGCTAGAAGCTCTTGCCTAGCAGTCCGTGGTGAAAGTGCTTTCGCCTCTAGTTGCTGGCATCCGTTCTGTCTCGGTGCCTGGAAACGCAGCTGAATCTGTAGATTCAGCGAGGCTTTCAGGCGCTGAGACTGAGCGGATGACGGCTACTAGAGGTGGAATGACTTTTGCCACGGGCTGCTAGGGCATCCAAGTCGTTTCCAACCCGTTGGATACGTTGAAGCCACCGCCGCAAAGCGTCAGGTTCGTGTCGCGGAACCACCACTGGTAGCGCTTGGTCTCGCCGGCGTTCGCGCCGCACTTGACCGAAACGGAAACTGTTGAGCTCGCGGCACCGAAGGTGTCAGCAAAGACCAACTCCATGCGGCAAACCACGCCGCCTGCGCAGCGCAAGCCGTCGCCGAAAGTCAATCCGTTGCCGCCAGCGACGATGTCGTCGCCTTGGAAGAAGATGCCGGGAGAGCTCGGCGTGGAGCCGGTTGCGTTCAAGACCATCGTGTCGCTAGCGATACTCGGCGTGCCGGTAGCGCTCAGGTTGCTTCCACTGGCAAAGCTACCGTTGGCGCAGCCGTTACCCGCTGCCCCATTGTTACCACAAGGGCAAGCGCCGCCCGTTCCGTCGCCAGGGCAGTAAGCGCTGAAGAAGTCTCCACCAATGCCTTGGAATTCAGCAGCGCCCATATCGACCAGGGGTGAGCTACCCGAGCCCGTGTCCGGAACGCTCACCTCATCGACAAAACGCGGTGAACCCGCGATGTCCAGGGTCACGCCTGACGGAACCGCAGCATTGTTGCCCGCATCAACTCCAGGAGAAGTGATTGTCGAACTGAAGTCGCCGCCAGCGGGATTCGTCAATTGCGGATCCGCGGCGAGGTTGCCCGTGCCTGCGAACCCACCTTCCACAATCGTGTAGGTCACATTGCTTGTGCCTGAAATTTGGTTGCTAGCTCCCTGTGCGCCGCCGGGGCCTTCATTGTCCCAGAAGATGCAGTTGGCAACAGTAGTGCCCGCTGCACTTTGAACTCGCATGCCGGCTGCCGCTTGATTCGTAGAGCGGTTGGCGTAGACCGTGCAGTTGCGCACCTCAGTGTTGCCGCCCGAGCCCATCCAAAGCGCGCCGCCGCCGGAGCCGCCGGTTGCCAGGTTGTCCGTGAATACGCAGTTGCTAATCACAACACCCGTCGTCGAGAAGACCTCGACTGCACCCGCGCGAGCTGCGCGGTTGCCTTGGAAGAGACAACGATCGAAGCGGACCGGTCCCGCACCCGCCATATCGAATGCGCCGCCAAAGGAGCCGCCATTGTTGTCGATGAAGGAGCAGTCCGTGTAGCTCGGGGCTGCGTTGCCCGAGATGTAACCGGCTCCCCCACCGAAGGTGCAGGAGTTGTCGATGAAAAGACAGTTGCGCAGGGAAGGACTTGCCCCACCAACTGTGAGAACGGCGCCACCCTTGTTGTTGTTGCCTGACCCGTTCGCGTTTCCACCGGTCATCGTAAAGCCATCGACGACAGCCGTTGGGTCGGAGCTATTGCCACGAATGAGGTGATAACTGTTTTCAGCGGTCGATCCGCCGGAGTTATCGTCACCGTTCAAGTCGGCGCTCATGATGCTCGGTGCAGTTCCGATCGGCGGGCGTTCCCCGACCGATGTTTCCGTGCCGAGGAAACCGCCGTAGATCTCGATGCCCGTACGGGGCCTGAAGGAATCGCCGCGCGCTCCCGTGCTCGACGGGCGGTAGGTGCCCTGAGCCACGAAGAGTTGGTCGCCCACAGCCGCACCAATAAGCGCGGTCTGCAAGCCGTCCTGCCCTTGAAATGCGTTGGCCCAGCTTGAGCCATCGTTTAAGCCGGTCGCGAGGTTGGCATCCACGTGCACGATGCCCGCGTAGGAGACCGAGGAAAGGAGTAGCAAGCCGAGGAACGGCGTGGTGCGGAGAAGCGTCTTGGACATACTTAATGGTCTAAGGGCCCGTCTATTCACCGAGCACAGGATTACGGGCTCGGCTTCAAAAGGGCCGGATATCGGCCATTTCGGCCGACGCTGGAGATTCAGGGGTCCCTATAGGATAGTTCGAGATCGACCCCAAGGGGGGGATCGAGCTCACTCGGTGGGCAAAAGATCGTATTCGAGACTCGCGAGACGAGCTAGCCCTCGAGAGCGAGGGAAACCGTAAGAGAGCAAAAAAATGGCCAGCCGCCGCTAATTGTCCACGTTTAGGAGATCAACTGCACGATCGTGGGCCACGTCGGCGATGGCTCTGTGGCCGTCCTCAGTGAAGTGACCATCAACTGGAAAACGGGCTCCGGCCCCGAGCCCAAGCAGCGCAGGCCGGATATCTAGGTGCTCTAAATCACTGCGTCTGGCGAGGTCGATGAGCTGATTTCGCTCAGATAAAATGAGCAGGGGGACATCACCGAGTTCGTCCTTCATCGCAACGAAAAGCGCTTCCACCGTTCGCCAACCACGCGTGGGCCCGGCAGAACGGTTCACGTGCTCAAGATCCCAACGGTGCTTAACCACAGCTCGCCACAGCTGACTCACTCGTTGAGGAATCGGTCGCGGAACAGGCGAGCCGCGTAGCACCAAGCCCTCGCCTTCGAGCTCAAAATAGGGCTTGTACCGTCCATAAGAAACCGCCCCAGCGCACTCGAATAAGTCGTTGGAACAGAACAGACAAATCACTAAGTCGGGCTCGAGTTCCTCACGTAACACCTGAAGTAATAACAGCTCCTGATCGGTCCCAAACCCGCTAACAGCGGCATTCAACACGTCCCAGGTCGGCTCCAGTTCGGCCATGCGCGCCGCAAAGGTTGCATCCTCCGATACTCCCCAACCAAAGGCCAAAGAGTCTCCGAGAATGAGCACTCGTTTCCGCCCCTCTTCTCTCGCAGGCCACTCAGCCCCGCGGAAGCCCCGCGAGTTGATGTTGATTTGCACGTCGAACTCAGGACTCTGGTGACGCTCACGAGCGCCAGGCCGATAGCTCCAACCAAGATCTTCGTTATAGCCGACATACGCTGGATTGGTCGTCGGACCAAGATTGCTCACGCGGACGACACGATAAGCCACTTCAGCCGCAAAAACTGCTAGGACAAAGCCGGCAGTCAGAACGACGAGTTTTTTTTGGAGCGGTCTGTGGGAGACATCTTGAAGCCGGGGGATTGCTTCCATGATGTCTACGCCACTTCGAGGGCCGCGCTCAACGTTGGGGGGGGATCAACAAAGAGCTGAGGACACGGAACTGGGTATTGGGTCACAATGTCAGGGTACTCTACTTTGTTCTCTGGTAGGGGATTTCCAGGGAGGATGATTCGATCGAGGTGCCCGGAGCACCTCCGGGATCTCTTCCTATGAAGGTCCGATGAAGGATGATTCGCCGATCAGCTCAACTTATGCTCTGAATTGTTCTTCGCGCTATCCGAGGGCACCTCGCCCCACAAGGGCTAAGCATTGAAGCCAACTGCTCCCCAGCAAGCGCTGAGAGCGAAATCGAACAGGGGAAATGGGTGCCTCAATCTCAGCCTACCCCTAACCCTGCAAGTCAATCTAAGCGTGCAGGGGCCCTTTGACTTTCGCTTTCTTTGCAGCTCTGCCCAGAGTTTCACCCAGACCTCCCTCGCCCTTCGCCAAGGTGTTCATTGCGGCGACGGCGGACAATTCCCTGCTGGCTTCCGCAATCATCCCGCCCCGGTTCAAAGCAACGCGCCACTTCTGATAGTGCAAATAGGAGCGAGTGGATGTGGGAGTTGCCTTCGACTGCGCGGCCTGTGCCGCAAGCAACGCTGCCCAGGCGGTCTTCATATCAGCGCGAAGCTCTTCGTAGAGCTCGCTCGGTGATTTCCAAGAGAACGTCACGGGTCACCAAGCTGCGTGGATCACTCTGCTCCTCTTCGATCACGATCACGATCTGGTGCAGGATCTTGCACAACAAGTTCTTGCCCGTTCCAGGCCAACTAAAGTCAATCAGTTCGTCCGCGTTTAGCACAGCGACGTGTAGAGCCTCGCGCACAACCGCCATGAAGTCTTCGCCACTTAGAAGGACCGCCGCGTTCTTGCCAAAGGAACGAGCGACAGACCCGATGATCTGCGCCAAGGCCGTGCCATTGACGCCTTCTGCTTGTTCACCAATCAAGTGCTCGGGATGCTCTACGACCTCCTGAAAAACCAGGGCGAGGAGTTCCGTCAACTGGCTCTTCGGTAGGAGATCGCGAGCGATGCCTCCGCCCGCAACTCTTCGTTCTCCGTGAAGAAATCTAGGGCCATTACTTCCGTCACGTCTGCATACAAACGCCCTATCGGAAGCAAGATTGGCCGCTCGATGCGCGAGTCAACCGGGACGTCCATGATCCTCTGCCCAAGTTTCACCCCAGCTTCAATCCCAAACATGATTAGCGCGGCGTTCATGCGAGTCATCTCAGCAACAAAATGGGTTCAAAACCAATGTCAGCCAACAAGTGGCCGAAGAGCGGTGATTGACCTGCGTCAGGAGACGATTACGATAGGCGCATGGACGCCCCCAACGAGCTCGAAGCTCACATCGCTTGGCTCGAAGCCTTGGCCGCAGATTCAGCGATTCTGGCTAATTTGGATGATGAAGCTCGCTTGCGCTTGCGCATCGCTGCCGGGCGCATTGCCAGGCCCGACCGCTTGCAACGACGACGCTTCGTGCGCGCCAAGGGCAAGATCTCGCGTCGCCTCAATCGTGATCAAGATGACGCGGCCCTCGAAGCCACCAGCAATCGAGCGAAGAAGCGAGCGCTGGCCTTCCCCGTTGCGCCCAAGACTCTTCTGATCACAGAAGAAGAGCGGGCGCTGCTTGAACATCAGGCGCGCGAACGCACTTCCGATCAGCTTGCGCGCCGCTTAATCGAAGCCCGACCGTGCTATATCTGCAAGAAAGACTTCAACGAACTGCATCCTCACTACGATTCGATGTGTCCCGAATGTGCGGCGTTCAATTGGCTGAAGCGCAATCAGAGCGCCGACCTCCGAGGCCGTGTAGCTCTCGTCACTGGCTCGCGGGTCAAAATCGGATTCGAGATCGTGCTGATGCTCTTGCGCGCTGGTGCGAGCGTGATCGCGACGACACGGTTCGTTTGTGATGCTGCACGCCGTTTCGAACGGGAGGATGACTTCGAAGACTGGTCCGGGCGCCTGGACCTGCGTGCCATCGACCTGCGTCACACACCGATGGTTGAAGGCTTCTGCGAGGAGTTGCGCAAGACTGAGTCACGTCTCGACTTCCTGATTCACAATGCTTGCCAAACCGTACGGCGTCCACCGGCCTACTACGAGGAGATGGTAAGTCGCGAAGACTCCGGCGAACTCTCGCTGCGCTTGCAACAGTTGCTGGGGAGCAAGACTTCCAAGGACGGAGTCCATTTATATCAGGCCCTGCAGAGCACTGCCGCCCTCAGCCAGCTTGACTTGCTTGGAGAAGCCCATCAAAGCCACCTCTTCCCCCAAGACATGCAAGATGGCGAAGGGCAACAGCTCGACTTGCGCAAAGAGAATTCTTGGCGATTAGAGTTGGCGGAGGTCTCAACAGTGGAATTACTCGAAGTTCAGCTGGTCAACTCCATTGCCCCTTTTGTCCTCAACGCGCGTCTCAAGTCGTTGATGATTGCGGTTCCGACGAACGACAAACACATTGTCAATGTCTCTGCGATGGAGGGCCAGTTCTACCGAGCTCTCAAGACCACGCGCCACCCTCATACTAATATGGCCAAGGCCGCGCTAAATATGATGACGCGAACTTCTGCGGCAGATTACGTGAAGCACGGCATTCATATGAATAGCGTCGATACTGGCTGGGTAACCGATGAGGACCCCTTCGCCAAGACGATCGCCAAAGAAGAGGATCAGCGCTTCGCCCCACCGCTGGACTCCATCGATGGTGCCGCGCGCGTGCTCGACCCGATTTTCGCTGGCTTCAATACTGGGGAACACTGCTGGGGACAGTTCTTGAAGGACTACGTTCCAACAAGTTGGTAGGACGGGCAGTGTCGCTCGCGCTCACCTTCGGCTGCTAGGACCTTCAAGTAAGCTAGCGACGGCAGCGGAGAAGGCCTCATCCAAAGCGCGAGCTACGTGCACTTGCCCCTTGAGATTCAGGTGATATCCCGACTCCCAGAAGAGTCGCTCCTGCGATGCACGTAGAGCTGGACGTAGGTCCAAAACTTCAATTCCACCCCTCTGCAGCTTCGCAATGAAACGATCTGCGAGCAGGTGAGTTCGGTCGATCGAAGAAGCCAGCCCGGGTAAGTGCGTGGAAACTGCCAGCTTATCCGGCGCATAAGGTTCGGGCTGACCCGCCAGCGGAGGCGGTAAGTAGATTGGAAAGAACTCTATATCAAGAGACTCGCACAAACGCGACATCTCCATGGCTAAGGAAACCCAAACGTCTACGGCTATCTGCTCATCCCCCGGATTGTCGCTGAAGTACTGCAACTGTCGAAGCTCGACAGGTCCCATGCCCGCCGGAAGCTTAGAGAGCGATTCCGTAAACGCCTCCACGTCGTGCCGATTCCAGAGGCCTCGTTTGCGATACAAGCGCTCCAGCGACATGACCTCGCGAAAATCGTTTCCACCGTAGAAGACCGGGGCAAAGAAGTCGGGTTTCAGGTCCGAATACGCCTCTAGCGTCGAGAGGTAGCGCCAAGGGTTCGAGCCCCCCATTGCCGCATTGACCGCTTCGACGCTAGCTTCGGGATGCCTGGCCTGTAGCCGTACTTCGAGCAGATTGACGAAGGACTCTCGAATCCCGCAGACCCCTTCCGTTTGACTATCTCCTGCAAATAAGATGCGTATGTCCGCGCTCTCAGCGAGGTCATCATCTGAAAACCCGAGAGCGTTGGTGGAGATCATGAAGTGCCCGTTCGGATGCTCCTCAAAGATTTGCTTCATGCCAAAATTTGAGGTCCGCCGACACCCGAGGACATCGTCGTATGTGAACGCCCGTTCCATGCGAAGCATTGGGAAGATCCGGCGCGCGAGTTCCGGTGTCCACGGCTTGCGCGCCACCAACCGTTCTGCATTGAGCGCCACGAGTTCTGTCGCTTCGGTGCTTTCTCTGTTGATCAGCGATTCGACTTCAACGCTGTTGTCGAGAACGGCAACCATCGACCTCGAGCTCTGCACGTACTTCCACACCGCATAGCTGAGCGGAACGGACAAGCCGATGCCCGCCACAAGGATCGCAATCTTCACTTGGCTCTTCTGCACCCCTTCCCTTCTTCTTTGACGGACATCTTCGAAACCCACGCGCCGATCCTAGCATCCATCCTCCCCAACTGTTGGGGAACTCCTTATCCTCTGCAGCGCACTTGCGTGCCCTCGACCACACCCCATTTGCGAATCCATGGCTAAATCCATACTCTCCATTTGTCTAGCATTCCTCCTCTCATTGCAAAGTTGCCAGTCGGCGGCAAATGCAAACCTCGAAGCGGAGCAGATCGAAGCGCGGCGTGCAACTTTGTTCACTGCGATCTCCAAGCTTGAAGGGCGTTGGGAACTGCTCGAAGCCCCCGACCCCGGCTTCATTGAATTCAGGCTGACTTCCCACGGGACTGCCTTGATCGAAACCATGCATCCGGGCACCGACGAAGAGATGATCAACATGTACACGCTGGATGGTGATTCGGTAGTGATGCGTCACTACTGTGCATTGGGGAACCAGCCTTTCATGCGTGCGCTCGACCTCGTCGACGGCAAGCTCGTATTCGTACCGGAAGGCGTTCAAGATCTTGAGTCTCCCGAAAGCATGTACATGTCCGACATGACGATCACTTTCGTCAGCGAAGACCGCGTCGACGAAACTTGGCGGGGCGTAATGGATGGCCAGCAAGTCGAAATGCCCGTATTCAAGATGCAGCGCGTAAGCCGCTAAGCAGAGACAAGGAGACACCATGCGCAATCGCGAGCTCACTGACGAATTTGCTGGCGAGCTAATACTCCGCGCTGCGGCCGCTTGGGAGACATTCACTCAATCGAATCAGGGCTTCCAACGCTTCATTCCTGCGGACTACCCCGGCGCCCTCATGGAATTGCGACGGCTCAAGGAGGGCGCCGACACTTTCCTGGAGCTCGGCTCTGGGGTAGGGCTGATCACGGTCATGGCTGACCTGCTTGGTTACGACTCCTATGGCATCGAGATTCATCCGGCCCTCATGGATGAGTCCTTGAAGCTCGCAGATTTCGGACGATCAAGAGCGACCTTCGCAGAAGGTAGCTTCGTTCCCGTCGACTATCGTGACCAAGTCGATTTGCTCAGCGGCGACTTCTTGACGGTCACAGAGGGAGCCGATGCCTACGAGGAAATCGGCATGCAACTGCCCGACTTTGATCTGGTCTACGCTTATCCCTGGCCTGGCGAGGAAGACTGGTTGCATGAGCTTATTCGAGCGCATGCGGGTCCCAGCACACAGCTAATGACCTACTCGGTAAGTGAAGGCTTCCAGCTATCGCGTCCATGTGCAGAAGATTAGCCGGTAGTCCATAAGTTGCCGCGCTACTATAGCCACCCCATACGCAGCAGATAGCTACGCCCTCTACGCAAACTCCACCATCGATAGGAAGCGTCCAGATTGCCGTCCACCAGCCAGGAAGATTCAGCAGCCCAACCGATCGAGCTCTCGGTAGTCATTCCGTGCTTGAACGAAGCCGATACCCTGGGTTTTTGCTTGGAGCAGGTTTTCAAAGGGTTGAAGTCAGCGAATATCTCGGGCGAAGTTGTCGTGGCAGACAACGGCAGCAGTGATGGATCAGCAGAGATCGCTAGGAGCCACGGCGCGCGCGTAGTCAGCGTCGAAAAGCTCGGATACGGAAGTGCATTGATTGCAGGCATCGCGGCGTCGCGCGGCAAGTTCGTCATCATGGGAGATGCCGATGGAAGCTATGACTTCCTCGAGATCCCCAAATTCATCGAGAAGCTGCGCGAAGGCTTTGACTTGGTTCAAGGCTGTCGCTTCCCCTCCGGAGGTGGAACGATTCTTCCTGGTGCCATGCCGTTGCTCCATCGCTGGCTCGGGAATCCGATGTTTAGTCGCTTGGCACGATGGTGGTTCAAGTCCCCCATTCACGACGCCTACTGCGGCCTGCGCGGATTCACGCGGGCACACTATGAGAGCCTGCAAATGTCGTCCATGGGGATGGTCTTTGCGGTAGAGATGGTGATCAAGTCCAGCCTCTACGGCGCTCGCATTGCAGAGTTGCCGATCACGCTTCATCCAGACAGACGTCAAGGCCGCCTTCCCCACCTGCGCACCTTTCGCGATGGTTGGCGCACCTTGCGATTCTTCTTGCTGTACAGCCCGAGCATGCTGTTCATGCTCCCGGGGAGTGTGCTGATCTTGTTGGGCGCTGTCGCCTACGGTCTCGCAATGCCGGGGGTCAGCATCGGCCCGATGACTTTCGATGCGCACACTTTGCTGTTCGGAAGTCTGTTTCTCATCTCCGGCTATCAATCGATCCTCTTCGGATCCCTGATCACAGCCTACGAACGTGGACACGGCCTGCTACCCGAGAGCCTTCGTTCGGCAGAGTCGCGGCGAGCCTTTAGCCTGGAGCGCGGGCTGACTTTTGGCGGATTGATGATGCTTATTGGCGTGCTCCTGCTCGGAGTTGCCGTCAACACTTGGCGAGTGGCAGAGTTCGGATCGCTGGACTACGCGAGCACCATGCGCTGGGTCGTCCCCGGAGTGACTCTTGCCTCGATTGGATTCCAAAGCGTGTTGTGTAGCTTCGGGATGGGTGTCTTGCTCCTGGGGAAGGAAGAGTGAGCCAATCGAAGCCCCAGCAGGAGTTCAGCGACTCTAAGTCCTACGCGGCTAGTCTTGAGCAAGGCTTAGCAATCTCCGGTGAAGGCCGCGAATACTTCGCCAGCGAACGCTTGAGATTTCTCCGTGAGCGCCTCAGTCAACTGGGCCGCGCTGCGGGTAATGTACTCGACTTCGGTTGTGGAGACGGCTCGACCATCCCCTTGTTCTACCAGCTGCTAGCGGCACAATCTGTCACCGGCGTCGATACATCCAAAGACCTCCTGGCGGAGGCTGTCACCCGCTTTAGCAGCGATTCGACTAGCTTTAGCTTGCGCGATACTCTGCTGCTCAAGGCTCAGTTTGAGCTGGGGTTCTGCAACGGAGTCTTCCATCACATCGCGGTCGAAGAGCGAGCGGCGGCTGCGACTTTCATCTACGAACGCTTGGCTCCTGATGGGCTAGTCGCCTTCTGGGAGAACAATCCCTGGAACCCGGGCACGCGCTTGATCATGAGCCGAATCGAATTCGATAGGGACGCGATCACACTCACTGCGAGCGAGGCGCGCACGCTCTTGACAGGCGCAGGATTCGAAGTCCTGGGAACCTACTATCGGTTCTTCTTTCCGCGTGCGCTGGCTTGGTTGCGACCCCTGGAAGCTTTGCTGACATCTATTCCGATGGGAGCGCAATACATGGTGCTCGCAAGGAAACCCTCGGACAGGTCTGCCGCCTCATGATCTACGGAGACCCATACGTCCTCGGCTTCTGGGGCATCCTCGCCCTCTTCGCCGGATCGATGCTCGCCGGGAGATCTCGGCCACTGACGGCCCGGGCAACTGAACTGCTCAACACGCGCGCAGCAGTCCTTGTGCTCATGGGAGTCAGCGGTCTCTGGTACGGCCTGCTTTGGGGCGGACTGAACCACGTTCCGA
>JBLIOI010000147.1:0-10604 GCA_047639675.1 Planctomycetota bacterium
GGTTTCAGCAGGTGCGCAATGCGTTGCGCTACGTTCTAAACAACCACTTGAAGCACAAGCAGGAATCAGAGTGCGGCCGTCCCGACAGCTATTCCTCCGGCGACTACTTCGACGGCTGGAGCGACTTCAAAAGCTTGCGCGACCCGGACGGGCCCAGCTCCATCGTCTCTCGAGGAAATTGGCGAGTGACCCTCGGCTGGAAGAGGCGCTGCGCTCCATTCTCCCTCCGCCACGTCCCCGGCTAGTTTTTCTCAAAGCAACCGAGCCTAAAAACTCGCCGCGAGTTCCCAACCCCCGCGAACTCCAGACCCTCCCGTAGAAGTCCTCTGCGAAGCCCCCGCTAGTCCCAAATCCCAGTTGCTCTTCAACTGCAACCCACTAGGACCAATTAACCCGTAGGTAACGCCGCCCGCCGATAGCTCCCGAACCAAAAAGCGTAGGTTTGCGGAGCAAGCAAATCGTTCACCTTTGAACTATCCAAGAGTTTTAGTACTCCTGGTTCCTTTCAGGACGGCCTTAGTATTTCCGACCTCTAGTTCGCGCGGTCGGTCAGGAGAACCTACTTTTTAGCCTGCCTGACCTCTTGGTCGCGCTACTCTCTTCGCCTATGACTTCCGCTGAATCCAACACCGAACAGAGCTTTGAGGTGGTCCTTTGTGGGCCCGCTGACCGCGCAGAACAGGCGCGTCTGTTCAACGCATGTTTCAAGAAGACCTTGGAGCCGTCGGCCCTTGATTGGCGCTACGACCAAAATCCTCACGGTACTGCGGTTAGCCTACTCGCGCGGCCTTCTGGCCAAGACGGCGTATGCGGATACGCCTGCTCGCCGCGCTTGGCTCTTTGCCGTGGTGACGAGCGGACCATGGCGCCTATCGGGCAGACTGGGGATGTGATGACCCATCCGGAGTGGCGCAAGCAGGGTATTTTTCGTGGCTTAGATAAGCGAGCGATGGAGGAGACTGCGAAGTTGCGTTGGCCACTTGTTTTTGGCTTACCCAACCGTCGCTCGGCCCACATCTTTGTTCAGATGGGTTGGAGGCAAGTTGGGCTGATTCGACCGTGGAACTTCGTCATGAGTGTTAGCGCTGAGTCGAAAGCAATACGTCGTGTCGATGGTCGCTTGGCTGCCTTTCGTACGAGTTCGGCGTATAAGAAGGGCCGTGCAGCGCGCCGTGAATTGCGTGGACTCTCGGAGGGGCTCTTTGGTGTACGGCGGATTGCTCGCTTTGATAAGGAGGTCACTGAGCTCTCCAAAGCCGTGGAACCGAGCTTTGATTTGATGGTCCGGCGTGACGCGGAATACTTGAATTGGCGTTTCATCGAGAACACAGCCAAGATGCACACTCCGCTCGGCATCTACACGGTAGACGGAAAATTGGCTGCCTATGTGATCATCCAAGCTCCGCGTGATGGCGAAGTGGTCGGTTACTTGGTGGACGTTCTCGCTAAGGACAAGGCCGCCTTGGCACAAGCTATGGAAGCAGGGCTTGCTCATTTGCAAGCGGCGGGCGCAGAGCTTGTTCAATCCAGTTGCGTTGATGGCGGTTGGTGGGAAGCACGTTTGAAGGAGGCGGGCTTCCAAAAACCGAAGGCTGATAATCACTTGATCGTGATTGCCTACCTTCACAAGGACATGCACCGCCTGAGCAAGGCGGCGGTAGACGCAAGTCGTTGGTACTTGACTGACGGTGACCGTGACGACGAGACGATGGGCTGATGAAGCACAAGTTAAAAATGCTGTTGCGCGAGGCTTGGGCGCGTGGTCTGTATCACACGGGATTACATCGCGTGGTGGATCGCCTAATGCCCCAACGATTGACGATTTTGACTTCGCATTGCGTGGCACAGAAGAGCAACGACTTCTTGCCGAGCGATATGAAAATTCGCGCCGAGACCGTGACACGGCTCTTGGAGAAATTTGGCAGACAGTATGACTGGGTGAACGTCGGCGAGGGCTGGCAGCGCCTCGTCAGCGGGCAGGGCAAATCGATGCTGGTTCTCGCGATGGACGATGGCTACCAAGACAATCTGTCCGCGCTTTTGCCGCTGTTAAAGGCCCAGGGTGTATCGGCTACGATTTACCTGGAGAGCCGTCCCTTGGCTCAGGGAAGGCTCAACTGGACGCACAAGTTCTTTTGGCTACTGGGGCGGATTAGCCACACGGAGCTCGTTGAGGGCTACCTGGGGCTGTGTGCGGAAGAGCAGGCGAAGCACCGCTTGGCTGTAGTCCTGGGCGAATCGGGCGATCTCTCTTACACGCTCAAGAAGGTCTTGAAGTATGAGGCGGAGCAAGCGGACGTCGATCGCATCTTGACGGAACTCTTCAAATTGCACGGTGGCGATGAGGAGGCTCTTTGTCGCGAGTTGTATCTGAGCTGGGACGATGCCCGGGCACTCAGAGATGCGGGAGTCGAAATCGGTGGGCACACGGTCAACCACTTCGTGCTTTCCAGCCTAGATTCCGATGCGCAAGACGTGGAGATCGCGGATGGAAAGAAACAGCTCGAGCGCGAGTTGGGAAGTCTGCGCAGCTTCGCTTATCCCTTTGGACGGCATTGGGATTGGAACCAGGACTCGGTTAGAGCCGTGGGGGATGCAGGGTTTGAAACCGCAACCACGACCCACGCGGGAACCAACACCAAGGTTTCCGATCCGTTGCGCCTGGCGCGTTGGATGATCGACGACAAGACGCCGGTACACATGCTGTGCTGCGAAGCCTGCGGCGGCTTCGAGCTACTCAGGAAGATCGGAATCGATCTCTCCGAGTAATTTAGTTGAGCTCTTCGATGAAGCTCTGGAAGGTCGCTTCGGCGCCGTTGTAGATTCCGTCTCCGTCGCCAAATAGAAGCGCTTCGATGGAAAGTTCCGGGAGTGCTTGTAGGGAGCTAATGACTTGTGCCTTGTCGGAGAGCTTGGGTTCGGGCAGCAGTCGGGGCCTGCCGGACTGGTGGCAACGCACTAGGTCCGCGAAGTAGAAGGCGCCTAGTGGCTCCAGGTAGAGTGCCGGCTCCATGGGAGACTTACCGCCGAGGAGCGCAAAGACTTGCACGTCGTCGCGCAAGTCCTCGGGCAGGGAACTCTGGTCTTCAAACCATTCGTCGACCTCCGTTGCCTTGTCGCCCAAGCGTTCACGCTCCTGTGTCGGGGCCAAGAGCTTGGCTCCGAATGCTTGTTTGAGCGTGACTCCCGCGCGCAAGTGCTCGGCATTCGTAATCAAGATCCAGCGCGCACCGCCAAGCTCTTTGAGCTTGGCGACGCCTTCCGCATCGAGCGGCATCGGATCGATCAAGACTCCGCCCTGGGCGCGTTGCCAATGAAAGCCGTTGAAGTCTATGCCGCGCTCGGGCTGATACTCGCCCCAATAACTGAGGCCCTCAAGTCGTGTTGCTTTGATCATCGTATGGCTCTAGAAGAGATCGTAAACGAACTCGCTCTCGCCACCGCCGTCAGCTTGACCTTCCATATAGATCAAGATGCCGACACCGGCAAAGATCAATACCAAGGGTGCTACGACCCAGATCCAGTACTCTTTGATTAGCTTGCCCATCTTAGAACAGTGTGTAGATGAAGGGAGCGACGAGCGGAGAGGAGGCGGCGACGACGAGTAGCGAACCAATGGTCATCAAAACCACGACCAGCGGCATCAAGTACCAGTGTCCGCGCAAAGTGAAGGCTTTCAGAAGCTCCAAGATGGTGCTCATTCGCCGGCCGATCTTGTAGAGAATGAAGACTACAAGCCACAAGACGAACAGCATCGCGACCTTGGACCCAATAGCCGGGGGCATCTTTCCAATTAGGAACTCGCCTCCCAAGACAATTCCGAAGACTAGGGCCAACATACCGCCGCACTGCAGAGGTGGTAGCCACTTGGCATCATCCGGGTAATTCAAGTAGTAGATGGTCGTGAGGATGACCCACAGGCCCATGAAGACTTTCATCCAGGTGGGTATGCCGGCTCCGGTCTTGCCTGCACCATTATTGGCGCTGGCTACCGCAACGAGGTCTTTGCTTCCCACGCGCGCGGCGGGGAAGACACCCAAATTATCCAGCCCACCAAGCAGGAAGTTGGCGAAGGCCAAGTTTCCCTCGGGATTCAAGTGCCAGTCCGTCGTGTAGTACATCGAGTTGCCGGTTGCGGCCATCGCATCCTTCAAAGCTTGACGTGAGTCGAGAGCGTCGATTTCTACCGTCTTGCAGAGCTCGAGCATCGTTTGGACCGGCATGTCGGGCATCCAATCGTCGCGATTAGAAACTCCCAAGACGGCCGGGCCGAACTTGTCGGCGTAAGCATCGTCGATTGCGCTGTGCGAAGGAATCGGCACGACGACCAAGCGTGCGCCGAGTTCTTCACACTTCTTCTTCAGAGCGATCAATGAACCCTTCGTGCGCACAACGGAATCGGTAATGAAACCTGTCGGCGGCAAGACCAGCGGCGCAAACTCACTTTGGAGCATGCGGCTACCCTTCTCGGGAGTGTAGGTGTGGCCTTGGGGGCCTCGACCGAAGATCTTGTCGGCGAGGTGCGCGATCGCGAAGGTCTTTTCAAGTCCGGCTGACGCCGGTTCATCGAACGGACCCGGATGATCCAGGTTGCCCTCGCCATCAAAGCGAGGCTTGTGCTTGCCGTAGTACTCTGTTTGCCCGTTCCAATAGATGTCGTTGTCGTAGGGGAAGAGCAGAACCAAGTCCGGCTGGTAGGCCTCTCCGTTCTCAAGCAACCAGACAGTCTCTTGGTCCGTGGAGTAACCCTCGGTGCCGGTGTTGATCACATCTACTTTGCGACCGTCGGCGTTCCACGCCATTTCAATCTGATCGACGAATAGATCTTCGCGCTCTACGGTGAATCCCAAGGTGAACGAGTCACCCAGGGCGATCACACGAAAAGTTCCGTCGGGTTTGGCAGGCGAATCCATCGGATCATCGCGCAAGCCGAGTGAGTTGACTTCAAAGGTTACGTCAAACTCAGATGTCGATCGATTGGTCTTCGAATCCGAACGCTTGACCCAGCCAAGCTTTGAATCGAATTCATTGAGTGTCTTAGTCGGGCCGAGTCCCACCAGGCGTAGACCGCCTTCGAAGACACCGACGGCGATGAGCAGGCTGACCAGGATGGCGAGCAGTACATTTATGGCGCGCATAGGAATCGTCTTGGCTAGCTGACCATCGCGGTGACCGAATCACCTTCGTGGCGAAGGTGGAATCGGGTGTCCTTGATCTTCTTCTTGGCGTCCGCTCGGACGATGTAATTGTTCATGAACAACAAATCCATGCCCGAGAGGCTGAAAGTGTTGAAAGCGTGACTCGGGTGCTCGACGATCGGCTCGCCCTTCAAGTTGAAGGAGGTGTTCATGACCACCGGCACGCCGGTCAACTCGCCAAAGCGCTCGATGACCCGGTGATAGCCCGGATTCGTATCCTTGTAGACCGTCTGCAAGCGTCCGGAACCATCCTCGTGAGTGATCGCGGGTAACACGTCGCGTTTCTCTTCGCGCACCGGGGTGACGTAGAGCATGAAGCGCGCCGGGAAATGCTTCTCAGCTTCGGGGATCTCAAAGAACTCGTTGGCTCGTTCTTCGAGTACCGAAGGCGCAAAGGGGCGAAAGGCTTCGCGGAACTTGATCTTGGAGTTCAGCTTTTCCTTCATCTCCGGCTTGCGCGGATCAGCGATGATCGAACGTGCGCCGAGGGCCCGCGGACCCCACTCAAATCGTCCGCGGTACCAACCGCAAACCATGCCGTCGACCAAGGATTGAGCGACGTAGCAGTAGAACTCTTCGTCGTCTTCGATCTTCTCGAAGGCGATGTCGTTCTTGGTAAGGAACTCCTCGATCTCCTCATCGGTGTATTCCGATCCGAGGTAAGCGTGGTCGAGCGCAGGACCGCGGGGCTGATCGAGCACTTGGTTGTAGGCCCAGTAAGCCGCGCCAACACAACCACCATCATCGCCGGGAGCGGGGTGGATGTAGACGTTCTCGAAGGGGCCGTCGCGCAGCACCTTGAAGTTCGACACGGAGTTCAGCGCAACACCGCCAGCCAAGCACAGGTTCTTCATGCCCGTGATCTCGTGCAGGTGCGTAACCATCTTCAGGATGATCTCTTCAGTCACCTTTTGGATCGAAGCCGCCATGTCGCAGTAATACGGGTCGAGGCTTTGGTCCTGCAGCTTCGGGTCACGCGCGGGGCGACCGAAATGCTCGCCAAAGGCGTCTGTGAGCGTGCTATCGCGGGAGTAGTGATAGGCGAAGTATTTCATGTCTTGCCAAATACTTCCGTCTTCTCCGACTTTGAGAAGCTCGTAGATCTTGTCCACGTACTTGGGCTTACCGTAGGGGTGCATGCCCATCAACTTGTACTCACCTTCGTTGATCTCGAAGCCGCAGTAAGCGGTGAAGGCCGAGTACAGAAGACCCAAGGAGTGCGGGAAGCGCATCTCCTTGATGATCTCGATCTTGTTGCCGCGACCGACGCCCATGGTGGACGTACTCCATTCACCTGCGCCGTCAACTGTCAGGATCGCGCTCTCCTCAAAGGGCGAAGTGTAGAAGCTGGAAGCTGCGTGCGACATGTGGTGTTCCGCGAAGAGCAGTTTCGAGCTGGGCAGACCCATCTCTTTGCTCATCATGGATTTGATCCAAAGCTTCTCCGAGATCCAACGCTGCATCGACTCGCGGAAAACCGCAGAGGAGCGCGGGAAGGTCGCCATGGCCGAGAGCAACATGCGCTCGAACTTGACGAAGGGCTTCTCATAGAAGACGACGTAGTCCACGTCGTGCATGGTGATGCCGCCCATCTTTAAACAGAAGTCGATAGCGAGCTGCGGGAAGGCCGAGTCATGCTTGACGCGGCTGAAGCGTTCTTCTTCCGAAGCTGCTGTCAGCTTGCCGTCTTGAATGAGGGCAGCCGACGAGTCGTGATAGAAAAACGAGAGTCCGAGAATGTTCATCAGTCCTGTCTCCGTGCGGCGTCGAGGCTGTGGTTATGAGACTCCCAAGTCGTCCAGTTACCACCCTTGCGCGGGCGCAAGTGCAGGGGATCGGCGACTAGGCGATAGACGATCGCGAAGGGCCCTAGGACGAGAAAGTAGAGCACCGTGAGCAGCGTTCGGGACATCATGGTCCCAAAGCGCTCCGAGAACTGGAGGAGGGCTTTCATTCGGTGCAGAAACTTGCGTAGCTGGGGGGCTGGCCTTGCTCGGACTTGCGACTCCGTGCTCAGGCAAAAGTTAGATCGAGGGGCCTTTCGACGCCTACTTTGGCTGGAAACTATACCTTCTATCGGCTCGGAGAGGCCGAGAACACATTAGTCGAGTGCGATGTCTCCCGAATAACGCGTAGATCCGCGCTGAATTTCGATCTTAACTCTTTCGCCTGGCTCGATTCCATCGAGGAATTGGGCCAGTGACATGCGGCTAGGGAAGGTGAAGGGCCGATGCAAACCGGGCCTCTGGAGCGCCATTGCAGCAATCACATCGCCCGTCTTCAGGCCGATTTGGTCCGCGGGGCCATCCGCCAGTAGCTCGGATATTTGCAGGAATCTCTGGCGCCCGTGGGCGACCACTTCGACCTGAACTCCCATTCTTTCGTAGATCAGGCCATCGGCTTTCTTCCAGGCCTGAATTGTCAGCTCGGATTCGTGATTTTCGCGTCGGATGCGCAACTTGGAGATTTCCCCAGCCGCCTGATTGAGACGCATCATGCGATATTTGGTCCAGTCGTCGATGACGTTCTTGCCGAAGCCCAAGAGTTGGTCGCCCACGCGTAGGCCCGCCAGGTCCGCAGGTCCGCCGGGAATCACGCTAGCTACGGTGACATCCTCGCCTTCACTCGCCGTGAAGCCCAAGAAGGCATTGTAGCGATCTGGCGAGATCAGCTGCTGTTCGAGGACTTCCATGATGCGATCGATAGGAATCGCGAACCCGATGTTCTCTGCAGCGTGGTTGACCGCGTTGTTGATGCCGATCAATTCGCCATTGATATTGAGCAGCGGGCCGCCTGAATTGCCCGGATTAATCGAAGCATCGGTTTGAATCAAGTCGTCGAATTCAAAGCTCAGATCGGACTGCTGATCCCCAATTTTGACACCGCGGTGCAGACCGGAGATGATTCCGACGCTGACCGTGTGCGTGTGGCCGTAGGGATTGCCAATGGCCAAGACCCGCTCGCCGATCATCAGATCAGAACTGGTGCCCCTCGGAATGGTGTTGAAAATCACTCCGTCCGGGTTTTCGATCTTAAGCAGGGCTAGATCCTCTTCCTCCACGAAGGAAAGCAGGTTCGCCCGGTAGATGGTCGGATCGATCGACTTCTCGAAGCTGACGCGGATCTCTTTCGCGTCCTTGATCACGTGATAATTGGTGATGAGGTAGCCGTCGGTTGTCAGCACGACGCCGGATCCCGAAGAAGAGCCCCGGCGCGGCCGAACGCCCCACCACTCGCGAACCATGGTCTGCGTATCGGTTTGAATATAAACGACAGCAGGCCGGGCAAATCGCACGGCGAGCACCTCAGGGGTGATACGACGTTCAAGCTTTTCGCTCTTGCTTAGTCCTTCAAGAGGCAACTCGGCTGACGACCCTGCTGTTATGGACTGGGCCGTCCCGAGGGTGGCGAGCGAGGCAAGGGCAAGGAGTGCGGTAGCCGCGAAAGGGATGCTCATAGGGCGCTGAAGAGGAGATGGGGCGGAACGGGAGGATGCCTCTGGTACGGCTTCGACGCGCTTTTGTTTGCGCTGGAGCCTCTCTCGACAATCCTCGCCCGTCAATCTAGAGCAAAAGGGCATTTAGCCCGGACGGCAAATACCATCCATTTTGCGCTCCTGGCGCATTTCCCGCAGTGATGGTGGGCGATATTGGACTTGAACCAACGACCTCCTCGATGTCAACGAGGCGCTCTACCAACTGAGCCAATCGCCCGCGGGGTTAGCCTGGATGCCATGAAAAACGCTATCGCGATTCCAGGCGGCCTGGCTACTCGAGCGCCTTACGGCCTCGATGGGTGGCGAATCATAGGGGGAGATTTGGGGTCTGCCAACCATTCTTCCTAGGGAATCCTCTGCGCCTTTCCTGGCAGGGGCTCGCCGACGGGTGGTTGCCTGGATAGAATCCCCGCCCATTCATGGGTCGCCGGTCCTCGGCGCCCAAGAGTTACTCTAGTTGAAGTCTCACCGGCCTCGCTCCGAGGCCGAGTAACCACAAGTCGAGAGGAATCGAGCGTGAAGATCGGTGTCGCCAGCGAAATTAAAGTCCACGAGAATCGCGTAGCCCTTACCCCTGCGGGTGCCGACCGGTTGGTATCCGCCGGTCATGAAGTCACTGTGCAAAAAGGCGCAGGTGGAGGCAGTGGGCTCTCCGACGAAGAGTACGTTGCAGCCGGCGCCAAGATCGCGCCGGACGCAGCTGCAACCTACGCAGCAGGCGAGATGATCATGAAGGTCAAGGAACCCCTCGAATGCGAGTGGCCTCTGATCCGCTCCGGTCAAACGCTCTTTACATACTTTCACTTGGCAGCGGACCGCAAGCTGACCAACGCCATGGTCAGTTCAGGCGCGCACTGCTTCGCGTACGAGACCTTGGAGCTCAACGGTTCCTTGCCGCTGCTCACTCCGATGAGTGAAGTGGCGGGTCGCATGTCGATTCAAGCTGGGGCTCATTGCCTGGAGAAACACAACGGTGGACTCGGCGCGCTGCTCGGCGGCGTGCCCGGCGTGGCGCGCGCAAAAGTCTTGGTGCTTGGTGGCGGTGTCGTTGGAACGCAAGCGGCACTCATGGCTGCGGGGCTTGGTGCCGACGTCACGATCCTTGACGTGAATCTGGAGCGCATGCGCTACCTCGACGAGATTTTGCCCAAGAACTGTTCGACCTTGTACTCCACACCGCTCGCGATTCGTGCGCTTCTACCGACAGCCGACCTCGTCATTGGGGCCGTGCTGATTCCCGGTGCTGCAGCGCCTAAGTTGATTCGTCGTGACGACCTCAAATTGATGCGCCCTGGCGCGGTGATCGTCGACGTGGCTGTCGACCAAGGCGGTTGCATCGAGACTTGCAAGCCGACCACCCACGCCGATCCGACCTTCGTCGTCGAAGGAGTCGTGCACTACTGCGTCGCGAACATGCCTGGTGCGGTTCCGCGTACTAGCACCTTCGCCTTGACCAACGCGACGATTCCCTATGCGGTGCAGTTGGCTACCTTGGGTGCGCAGGAAGCTGTGATGCAAAGTAAGCAGCTCAGTTCCGCCGCTAACACGATCGCCGGCAAGTTGACTTGTGAGCCGGTGGCCGTGGCCTTTGGCATGGACTGGTGCAGTCCCCAAGACGCCTTCGGCGCAGCCGTCTAAGGTCCCGTGGATTGGTGGCAAGCCCTGGTTCTGGGCATGGTTGAAGGACTCACCGAGTATCTACCGGTGAGTTCAACGGGCCATCTGATCCTGGCGCAACGGGCGCTGGGAATTGAGCAAAACACAGCCTCCAATGCCTACGCGATTTGTATTCAGGTCGGCGCCATCTTGGCCGTGCTGGGCTTGTATCGGGCACGAGTCGTGCAAGTCTTACGCGGTTTCATGGGCCGCGATACGGCTGGCCTGCGCCTCGGGATCGCTTTGATCGTGGC
>JBLIOI010000148.1:0-10343 GCA_047639675.1 Planctomycetota bacterium
GCAGCGTCATCGTCCGAGAGCTCAATCGATCTGATGCGCGGCGGCGCTCCTTCCATCTCGCCGATTTCTGGTTGACCTTGGCCGAGGTTACTCCAGTCGGGGTGGCCATTGCGAAAGCCCAACTTCATCGCTTCGGTTACGACAAAGATCACTCCCATGTACGGAACTTCACGGAGGGCAGATTCAGAAGAAAGCATTCGATCTTTCGCGGGTAGGGGTGCTGGGGGAGCGCACATAATTCCATGCAAAGGCCCGCGCTTCCAAAGCGTTTTTTTGGAGATCTCAGTTCAGGCTAGGCGGCGCTCCAACAAATCGTAGCCCGCGGACGAAAGTTGGTTCCCTGTGAGCACTTCGCCCAACCCATCTTCTGCCTGCAATTCCTCCAGCGCCCTACCCACCGCTGTCTTACTCAGCTTCCAAGGACGCAAGTCCCCGGGTCGCCCATGCAGCAACTCGGTAGCGATACGGTTGACTTCCGTCGCATCTGTCCCGCCAAGAGCTTCGACCTCGAGTTCATAATGGTCAATTCGAACGGGGCCTGAGCCGTAGGTCACGTGATCCAGGGCAAGCTCCGCTACCGGGCCAGCTCCCCGATCCAAATCGGTCGCCAAGCGCTTCGTTTGCCTTTGTTGGATGAGGGAGAAACCAAGTTCAGCCAGCGCGTCCCGCGGAGTCTGATTCGCGGTAAGAGACGCGTCCACAACATGAATGCCCATTTCACGGAGTTCAGCTATGATCTCCAACATGATCTCAGCCGACCACTCGGCCTCGATTTCGGCCCGTTCGGTGCCCAAGCCGGTTTCGCTGCGCAAGGCGCCCTTGAAGGTCATAATCGTGCGAACGACTTCGCCTTCAGCCTGCCTGCGCAATCGCAAGGCGCAGCCGTGGCTCGCAAGCTGGGCGTTCGGCAAGTCGAAGTAGCGATCCGTGAGGAACCGCTCACTAAAAGGCCTGGCTGCCAAGCCTGCGAAGCTACTCACCTCTCGCAACTCGCTAAAGACAGCTTCGCGATCCGTGGATATGACTACGAGCTTCGCTTCGATTTCCGTTGGCCAATTTGAACTCATAACTGTCGATGCTACCCCCGCAGCGTAGTAGAGAGAACGCTGCAAGCGTGAGCTTTGATCACCAGCTTGATTTCCTTCCCCACGGCGAGGCCAAGCTCGCGTGCAGCATTGATTGTGAGTTCCACATGCAAGACCTCCGCATCCTCTCCGGCCGCTCCCAATAGGGCAGCGCTCAAGAGCAAGTCATCCTCCGTTTCCTGCATTCCGACCACGCGCGCGGCGAGAATATTGCGGGCCGAAAGCGCTTCTGGTTGCACGGTCGAAATCAGTATGTCCTTCGCCCGTAACCCGAAGAGCACGCGTTCTCCAACGGAGAGCTTGGCGGACGGTAAGCGCAACTCGACGGCTCCAGCCAGGTGCAAGACCGCCACGCCTGCGCCGCACTCGATCACTCGACCGGCCAAGACGTTCTCAACTCCAGCCAGGGGGTCTAACTTACGGCTCACACGGGTCAAGATTGAAGATGGTCGGCCCTGTTCGATAACTCTCCCCTTTTCGATCACGAGAGCTTCGTCGCAAAGCGCTTTCACTTCCGTCGGGTCGTGCGAGACGACCACCATCGGGATGGAGAACTCGTCACGAGTTCGGATCAAGTAGGGCAGGATTCGGCGGCGCAAGGGCAGGTCTAGCGAGCCAAGTGGCTCGTCCAGGAGCAGTAAATCTGGCTGTGCAACGAGAGCCCGGGCCAAACCAACGCGCTGGCGCTCGCCCCCTGAAAGCCCCGCTGCGCTGCGGTTCAAGAGCGGTACAAGGTCGAGCACTTCACAAGCGCGACCGACGACTTGTTCGCGAGACTTTGAAACTTGCGACACGAGGGCAGCTCGAATGTTCTGTCGCACGCTCCAATGCGGAAAGAGCAACACATCCTGGGGCAAGTAGCCGATGCCACGCTCCTGCTTAGGCAGGGAGATGCCGCGTTCCGAATCGTATAAGACACGCTCGCCGATCTTCACGAACCCGCTCTCTGGTTGACGCCAACCGGCGAGGCACTCGAGCAGGCTCGTCTTGCCCGCTCCCGAAGGGCCAAGCACACCGAGTGATTGAACTTCGAGGCGCGCCGCTACGTCCAGGAAGTGCTCTCCCTGTGAAAGCTGCATGCGGAATTCAAGCGCGCAACTCATCGCTTCCACTGCCCCTCGGGATTCCGCGCCAAGAAGAACTCCGACGTCCACACCGCAAGGAATGCGATCACGACGGAGATCCACAAGAGCTGCATCGCATGGGCATCTCGCCCGAGCTGAATATCTTGAAAGATGGCAAGCGCGAGGGTTTGGGTCTCACCCGGAATGTTGCCGGCGACAATCACCGTCGCACCGAACTCGCCCAGCGCGCGACTAAAGCCAAGCACACCCGCCGCCAGTAAGCCGCGGCGGGCCAATGGCAAGGTCACTCGTCGGAGGACTGTCAAGCGTGACCAACCTAGCGACGCGCCCATGAACTCCAAGCGTGGATCCACAGCGTCGAAGGCGATTCGTGCCGTGCGCGCAACGAGCGGCAAGGACATCAACGCGGCGGCAATAACTGCCCCCTTCCATGTAAGTAGCAGGTCGAGGTGCAAGCTGCTCAACACTTTCCCCAAAGGTCCGTCGCTCGCAAAGGAACGCAAGAGAACATAGCCAATCGCCGTTGGTGGTAAGACAAGAGGAAGCGCGACGAAAGTCTCAACCAGGCTCCGACCGCGAAAGCGCTTGCGCGAAAGCACCCAGCCGAGAGCAACACCGGGGATAAAGACAATCAAGGTCGCCAGCGCGGCGATTTTCAAGCTAACCCATAAGGCCGTCCACGCGCTCGGCACTGTGCTCTCCACGGCAGCCACCTTCTTGCCTTCTGCGGCAGCCGGAAGAAAGCCATGCTGAGCCAAAACGAGTGCTCCGGTCTTGCCGCAAAGCATGTCCAAGAATTCGCGCGCACCGGGACCGGTTGAGTTCCCCAATAACGCTCCGCCGTAGCGAATATCGGGCTGTTCGTTCAGAGGGATCTCAAAGGCAACTCGCACGCGCTTCGAAAGTAGCGCGTCTGTGCGATACACGATGCCAGCAGCGCAAGCTCCCGCCTCAACCGCGCCAAGCGCTGCTCGTGCGTTGATGCTTGGAACGAGTCGCGGCTCGATCGCATCCCAAGCGCCAACTTGCTCCAACCACGCACGCGCATAGACGCCTCCTGGCACGGCCGCAGGATCTGCGATTGAAACACGCTCTACGCTTTGCAAGTCTTGCAGTGAGCGCAGCTCGGAAGCAGTCTCTCCTGCACGCTCAACGACCACGAGCAAGTTACTACAGAAGGCTGCGCGAGCTTCCTCGGCGACAAGGCCCGCCTCGAGTAAGCGATCGAGCTGCACATAATCCGCCGACAAGAACACATCGCCGGGAGCGCCCACGAGCAGTTGATTCGCCAAGTCATTCGACCCGCCAAAGTTGAAGCGCACGCTGACTTCGGGGCGCCACTCCGTGTAGATCTCAGCGAACTCCTCGCACACCGCCTGCAGACTTGAAGCCGCGTGGACCAAGATTTCTTCTTGCTGCCCCCCTACCCCATTCGCTAGCGGAGCTCCGACGGCTGATGTCGAGAGCAGGCACGCAAGCCCGAGTAGCGCGAGGCGAAGTCTCTGCATCTTCAACTAACCGATAGCGCGCAAAGCCGCGATCCTTCGCAGCACGGGAGGGTGCGAGTAGTGCAGCCAAACGTAGAAGTCATGCGGCGTCAGGTTCGACAAATTATCGCTCGAGAGCTTCTTCAACGCTGTAACCAGATCTTCCGGCTGGCCCGTCGTTTGTGCCGCAAAGGCATCCGCCTCGAATTCATTCTTGCGCGAGATGTAACTCATCAAGACCGACAGCACGAGTTCCACTGGCGTCAGCAACATACTGAAGAAAATTAACCCCGCGTGCACTGAAGGTTCCGCTACACCGAAGGCATCGAACAACCGTTGGTCTTTCAAGAAGATCGAAAGCAGGCCGAACATGACCCCGAAGTGCAGGATGCCGATCACAAGGCTCTTCAGGATGTGCTTGCGCTTGTAGTGACCGATTTCGTGGGCGACGACAGCCACCAACTCATCGGTGGATTGCGCTTCGATTAGGGTGTCATAGAGCGCGATCCGCTTGGTCTTACCGAAGCCGGTGAAGAAGGCATTGGCTTTTGATGAGCGCTTGGATCCGTCGATCACGAACAGGCCCTCAAGCGGAAATGAAACCTTATTTGCATACTCCAAGATCTCGTCGCGCAATTCACCCTCGTCCAACTTCGTGAACTTGTTGAAGAGCGGCATGATCCAAGTCGGCGCGATGAACATTCCGACCAGGGTGACGATCGTCGTCGTCCCCCAACACCAAAGCCAAGCGACATCGCCGGTTTTCACGAAGAAGAACAAGATCGCCGACATCAACCCGCCGCCCAGGATTCCCCCCAGCACGATCCCTTTGAATTGGTCTGACCAAAAGGTCTTGGGCGTCATACGGTTGAACCCGAAGCGCTCTTCAATCTTGAAGGTCGACCAAAGCTGAAAGGGCAGGTTCAGAAGCTTGAGCGCGACCATCAGAATCAGCATGAAGATCAGGCCCGTCACAATCGGGCCCTTCTCTAAGCCGCGTGAAAACTCGTCGAGCCAAGTGAATCCTCCGCCAAGCCAGAAGACCAAGGTTAAGCCCAAGCTGAACGTCGCCTCAACCATCCGAAAACGGGTGGTCGCACGGGTGTAGTCCTGGGAGTTGGCGTACTTCTCGCCGTCGTAGGTCTCTGCGAACTCGGAGGGGAGTTCGGGATTCAGGGAACGCAGGTTCAGGAAGTCGCCGATTCGGTTGACGACGAACTCCAGAACGAGCGCGACGAGAATGATGGTCGCGTAGAGATTCATGGGGATAGTTTTCGGGGTCGCAGTGAGCATAACAAGGCTCACCCGAATCCCGGCCTTCCCCTACTCAGCGCTCGGACTTACTTGAGCGAAAGGCGCAGGTTCATGCGCCTGGTGCAATCCTTCCAGATCGCCCGCGAATCCATCGAGGGCGCTGGAGCAGAATTCGTCCCAGCGTCCCGCCGCCCAGATTTGCAGGTCCTCGAAGTTGCCGGCGATGACGACCTCTGCCTTATTCGACTTGTCATCCCCACGCTCAATGCCAGCCTTCGTCAGCAAGGAATCCGGGATGCGCAGGCGACCCTGGCGATCGATTTTGATCTGGGCGGAGGTCGCTGCTACAAACATAAGGACTCGGCGGTCGCGCTGGGACTGACCTGCGAGACTCCGCAGGCCCTGTACATACGCGTCCCATTGATCGATTCGCCGCACGCAAACGCATCCCTCCGGCTCGAGAGAAGCCATCAAGGAGACTTCCTCCCGAAGCGGATTGAGCGTATTGCGAAGCCCCAAAGGCAACAGGATGCGAGCCTCGGAATCGAGGACAGCCCGGTGTTCCCCGGCGAGCCAACTCATAGAGCTCATCGGGAGATGGGGGTGGATGTGGTGAAGGAGTGGATCATGCGCTTGGCCGAGAGAGCACAGATTACCCAGCAGGAACCTAACGACACACACTTTTCCCACAAACATTGGCGCAAAACCCCAGCGAGAACCAGCACGGGCAAACACCATTCCAAGTTGTCCACAATCTCCCCACGCGGCCCCAAAAGTCCAATCGGAACTATCCCGCCCCCCGAAGATCCGAGCCCACCCAACACCCCAACCACACCGCGTTGAACACTAACTGCTGACCGCAATAGAGTTAGGAGCATCCCTCATACCGAGGGTAGGCGCCGCCCATCCATCCTTAGCCCCCAAAGAGGCGGACCTGCCAGGAGCCTTCCAGAAGTTGTGCACACTCGATCCACCCAGCGAACCCCATTGCCATCGCCGCGTAACTCGCAGCCGAAGCCCCAGGGAAAACCAAATTGAAAAGGGTCGCTAATCCTATTTAGGGACAGAAGGATCGTGCCGATAGGGTCCTTGGCCCATCACCCCAACGTGATTGGCCCCAAGCGAGAGAGTAGGGAGATCCACACTCGCATCGCTTCCCCTACATACACCCCGAGCGAATCGGAGAGCGCCCGGAGTGTCAGCACAGTAGAGCAGTGCGATTGGGTGAAGCGGTGCGATTGTGCATCTCTCTAGCGCGCAGAGCCGGTGAGCGGACCATCCCCGCTCACCGGCTCTTTTCGTTCCGCTCGGAAAGGCTAGCGACCCGTCAGTTCGCGCGCTTGGTTCACCAACTGGAGGAACTGAACTCTGTATCCCCCACGATCTTCACCAAGCCCGGAAGCGGCCCAAGCCGTCACCTGGTCAAGGGTGGCATCACCCTTGTAGCTCGAACCACGCAGGATCATGCCGAAGCTCGCGACCGCTGCGGCCCAACGAGTGTCAGCACTCAGCTCCTGAAAGTCCGCGCCGCGATCAACCAGAGTCTCCGACAGCAGGATCGATCTCTCACCGTCCGGGCGCTTGTAGCGGAATTTGACTGTGAGCATCTCGCCTCCGAGGGCAGCCCCGGAGAGGTTCTTCGGCACCTGATACTTCAAAGGGTCGACTCCAGGCAGATCGAATTGCACGCCCACCGGAACGACTTCATAAAGAGCCGTCACCGTATGACCAGCGCCAATCTCGCCGGCATCTTTGCTGTCGTCGTTGAAATCCTGGGCAGCCAACATGCGGTTCTCGTAACCGATCAAACGGTAGGCCTGGACCTCATGCGGGTTGAACTCGACCTGGATCTTCACGTCCTTGGCAATCACTTCGAGGGTCGAACCCATCTCTTCGACGAGCACCTTGCGCGCCTCGAGCACCGAGTCGATGTAGGCGTAGTTGCCGTTGCCCTTGTCGGCCAGCCGCTCCATCTTGGAGTCCTGCAAGTTGCCGCTTCCAAAGCCCAGCACCGAGAGGAAGACGCCGGACCTGGCCTTCTCTTCGATCAAACGCACCAGAGCGCCCTCGCTGCTGACACCCACATTGAAGTCACCGTCAGTCGCAAGGATCACGCGGTTGATGCCGCCGTCGATGAAGTTCTGGGCGGCAAGCTTGTAGGCCAGCTCTATGCCCGCGCCGCCGTTGGTTGAACCACCGGCGCTCAACTGTTCGAGAGCCATGTGAACGCGCACGCTTTCACTGCAGTTCGTTGCGGGCAAGGCGACGCCGCTCGCACCAGCGTAGACGACGATCGAAACGGTATCTCGCCCATCGAGCTCCTGGACAAGCATGCCCAGGGCGCTCTTCAAGAGCGGCAGCTTGTCAGGGCTATTCATCGAACCGGAAACGTCCAAGAGGAACACCAGGTTGGACGCGCTACGCTCCGACGGCAAGGTCTCCATGCCCTTCAAGCCGATGCGCACCAAGCGATGTGACGGCGACCAAGGCGCACTGCCCACTTCCGTGTTGACAGAGAAGGGATGTTCGCCTGTCGGGGCGGGGTAGTCGTAGCTGAAGTAGTTGAGCAACTCTTCGATGCGCACCGAGTCTGCGGGCGGTAAGTTGCCCCCCTTCAAGAAGCGCCGCATGTTGGCGTAAGAGGCCGTGTCTACGTCGATCGAGAAGGTCGACAGAGCCGCTTCCGATGTGAGCTGGAAAGCGTTCTCAACGATGTGGTTGTAGGCATCGCCGCCGGCTAACTCGACGGGAGCATCTTGCACTTCCTCCTCGCCGAGGTACCCCAAGTCCTGCAGAGCTCGGACAATATCCGCGGATAACGAATCTCTACTCGCAGCAGACACCGGACCGCCCGAATTGGCACCGGAGGCATACCCAAGCGACTTGAGCTGTTCCGATCCCTTTGGGTCTGCACCGGTGTACGCCAAGCCACGAAGGCGCTCCAACTGACCCCCGGAACGCGTCCGACTAAGAAGCTGGCCCGCAGGGGGCCGCCCCCCAAGATCTCCGGTCACCACACGACCCGCGTCCCCTTCCCACTGGGCCTGCATGATCATCGCGCCGCCAAGCCCGGCGATGATCGCCGTCGCAGCCACTGCAAACCGATTGCGCATGGACAGCGACAAGATCGGCTTTGCCTTCGGTTTTGAAGCAACACCCAGCTGCTCGTCGATCGCACGCCGTTGCTCGCTCGAAAGCTCAAGAGCTTGCTCTTCGCTAAGCGACTCTTCTAACGTCGCGCCGAAGGCTCGCAGTTCTTTCACGAGCGCTAACGCTTCCGCATCCCCCGAAATGCGCTCTTCCAATGCTCGTGCCTCGGCTCCTTCCAACTCACCAAAGGCATAGGCCGTCAGTTGCGGATCGTCACTCCAATCGTGTTCGTTGTTCTCGTTGTGCGTTTTCATGCTTGCGCCCCCTTGGTTTCACTAGCGCCTAGCTTCTGGCGCAAACTTTTCAATCCCGTATGCAGCAACCAGCCCACGTTGCCCATGCTCTCGTTAGTCACGCGGCTAATCTCCTTGTAGGAGAGGCCGCTTTGAAACTTCAGCCGCAAGACTTCCTGCTGCTTTGCTGGCAGCGAAGTCATCGACTCAAGCACTGCCGAGTAACTGTCATCACGCGCCGCAACTTCTATTGGTGTTGCTGCGCTCGTCGCCGTTTGATCGGCCCGCTCTTCTTCTAAAGGTGTCATTCGACTCTCCTTGCGGTGAACGTCATGACAGAGGTTTCGACAGACTGTGAATAGCCACACGTCGACCCTGTCTTCGAGTTCTGCCCGCTCTTGGGTACAGAGCCGGAGAAAGGCCTCTTGGACCACGTCGCGCGCACGATCCACATCGCCGAGAAGGCGCGCGGAGTAGAGAATCAACGTTCGTTCGTGCCGCTTGAGCAGCAGGCGAATCCAATCGCTCTGAGAGGATTCGGGTTGATCAGTGGTTGACGACATAGGCTTGAATGAGAGGTCCAGCTCCGGGTTCAGGGGAAGAACGGGCGGGGCGCGGACTTCTTAGGAGAAAGCCTCGGAATCTGGCGGCCTAGAAGGAAGCGCGTTTTGCCAGGTCTTCCAGACGTTGCACCCAGGGCTGGGTGGCTAGCGGCAGGATCAGGTGCCCGCCACCCTGGACAATTTCCAAGGTCGCATCGGGCAAGCTGCTTTCGAGCACGCCCATCGTCTCGACCGCCGGGACGACGCGATCCCGGTCACTGGCAAAGAGCGCCACTGGGGCCTCGATTTCTCTGAGTCGGGGCCGCAGGTCGAGTTCCTCGATCATGTGCAAGCGCTGGAGGTATCCCGCATCAAAGACTACCCCTCCGATCTCGCAAAACTCCTGCAACGCTTCCGGAGTCCCGAGTGAGCCAAAAAGCGCCTTCGGAGCAAACCACTTACGTCCCATCTCAAAAGCCGCCTGCGGGATGAAAGGCGCTCCCAACCTCGTAATCGCGATCTGAGCTCTCGACGGGAACCAAGCAAAGGAGTTAACGATCATCAGCCCAGCTACCAATTCCGGGTGATTAAGAGCCAATTGTAGGGCAACTGCCCCGCCAAAGGACTCAGCGAGCACCAGCGTCCGTGAGATCCCCTGTTCCTGGCACAACGCTTGTATGCCCTCTGCTAGGTCAGAGTAGTCGCTGCCACCGGAGCTCTCGCAGTCTTCCGTGCAGTAGCTGACCCGAGTCAGGCGGAATTGCTTGGCGATGCGCTCAGCACTTCCGAGCAGTAAATCGCCCGTCCCGTCGATTCCGGGGACATAAAGGACCTGGGGGCCATCTCCCGAAACCCCTCGTAACTGGGCTCTCAAACGCTGAAACTTCAATGGAATCGGGCTCTAACAACGGGGGAAGGGGGGTCCACATAATGGACAGCTGCCCACTCTGGGTGCCGTGTGTATAAATACCACATGCAATGGGATTCCTACCGAGTTGAACGGAACAAGAGCAGCCCTAACTCCATCCCTTGTATAAGTGGTTCTGCGTGGTATTCGGGCCTGGGAGAGGTGTCTACATTCTCATGCCCATTTGGTACCCCTGAATTAGGCCCCTCGATTACCATCTAGGTTGGCCGACCTCAGCGGTAGCCACGACATCACTGATTTCCAGAGACCTTTTGCACAATTCAAGACTCTCCTCATGAGAACACGCACTCAAATCCTGGCCCTGGCTGGCATCTTGGCTACAGCCACCCTAGCCAGCGCTCAAGGCGACATGACCGTTCACCGCATGGGTTTCAACCCCGGTAACAACTCGAACGGCTTCAACTCTTACGGAACCAACGGCGGAATCGCCGCCTACTCAGTTGCATCCCAGTCTTGCAACATCGGTAACGTCAACTTGATCTGGAGCAGCGGCAACGGCCAGACCCACCCGGTCATCTCCCAGAACGTATTCCGCCTGAAAGGTCGCCGCTTTGAGCAGCTTGGCCAGTCTTGGCTCAA
>JBLIOI010000149.1:0-10230 GCA_047639675.1 Planctomycetota bacterium
CGAGTGCTTCCTCCACTTGCAAGCCAGTGATAGTTCCGCGCGTTTGCGTGAAATAAAGCACCATGGCCTTCTGCTCCGGGAAAGCCCAAGCGTGCGTGCCATCGGAACCCGTGTGACCGTAGACAACGACTTCCTTTTCGCCATCCGCGTCCTCCTGGCTCCACAACTCCATCAGGAAGCCGTAGTTGGTTGTAAGGCCAGGGAAGCCTGTAGAGCCGCCCAGCGGATATGCGCTGGGAGTCAGCGCCTTCCGCACGTAACGCGAACCGAGCAAGCGATCTTTCCCGACGCGCCCCTTGCGCAACCAAAACTCCATGAAGCGCGCATAGTCTTCCAGAGTTGAATAGAGCCCTTGTGAGCCGAGGAAGAAAGGGAAGAGCGGCGGCTTCTCGGTGTTCCAGAATTCTGTCCATGTACCGCCGGATCCGATGTACTTGCTGCATCCACGGGCGCGCAGGGGGTTTTCTTCCTCCATCAGACACGCGCTGCTCTGCATGCCGAGCGGATCGAGTAGGCGTGTGCGAACGAACTCGGCTGCCGTCATTCCGCTCGCTACCTCGAGGACGGCGGTCAGCATGTCGGTACCTTGATCGCTGTAGTTGATCGCGCTGCCCGGTTCAAACCCCAACTCGTAGCCTGCACCAAGTTTCGCAACTGCCTGAATACCCTCTAGATCTTCTAAGTTGGAGTTTGCGATGAGCGACATCGGTAGACCACTCGTGTGAGTCAAGAGGTGCTCGATGGTGATTTTCCGCGAGCCTTCGACATCGAAGCTCGGCAGATATTTCGAAACAAGATCGTCAAGCTCCAAAAGATTGTCGTCGAGGAGCATCAAAATCGAGGCGCCGATCAGAGGCTTGGTCATCGAGCGCACACAGAAGACGCTGTCGTTCTCCATCTTCACCTCGGCCTTTATGTCGCGCCAGCCATAGGACTCGTGCAGGATCGACTTCCCGTTCTTGATGACGAGCAGTTCGGCGCCAACGATATCGTCATCGTCGACAAAGCTCTGAACCAACTTGTCGAGCTTGGCGAGTGCGTCAGGCGAAAGCCCCTCTGCAATCGCGCTGGAAGCAGGGAAGCGCTCGGTACTCGTTTCGTTCTCCTGGGCGAGAGAATTGAAAGCGAGGGATGCGAAGAGTAGCAGGCTGGCTGTGGCTGATATCATCGGTGATGGGCGTAATCGAAGGCGTGGGTCCAATCATACCTGCGCCAATCGAATCTCGAACGCCTCATCCCTTTTGCGAAGTTTCCCAAGGGGATTGCTTCGCGCCAATTGGAGGAGCCTTAGGTCTCGGTAAAACGAGGTAGCATCACTCCGCGAATTTCGAGCAGGAATTGCACTCGCAAGTCGAATCGAACCAGTCGGACTCGCCCGAATCTTCCACGCTTACGTAGCCCAAATCGGCCAGGTGCTCCGTAATGACCTTGCTGTCGAGAAGGTCGTCCGCTTGCCACTTGTTGTTCTTGGCTCGCTCCAACCAACGGATTAAGAGCCTTCGCAGGGACTGTGCCTTGCTGAAGTTCTCCTCCATCACATTGAACTGGCAGAACTTGTCGGTACGAATGTCGTAGAGGAGAACGGAGTGAAGCGGGGGGCTAAGGCTGTCACCCTCGCGCGGATGAAGGCGCAGATTCAAGTCCAGCATCCACTTATCCGTCAGCACGGAAGCGCTGAAGCCGTTGGCTTGGATGGCAAAGCGCGGCTCGTCTAGATCAGTGCTCGTGTTGATCAAGTCGCGTCCGGGAAATTCGACATCTTGCAGACCCGCGAGGTTGAGCAGCGTTCGTCCGATGTCGATTTGCAAGACAGGGTCCTCTCGCCGCTCGCCGGGAACGATTCCTGGCGCCTTGAAAATCAACGGAACAGCCAGCGTGTTTAGCGACAAGCCCTGGTGGTTGAAGGCTTCGTCCAATCCATGCCGCAAGACTTCACCGTGGTCTGAGGTGAAGACAGTGATGCCTTGGTCAATCCGCTCTACCTCAAAAAGCCGGCCGAGATGCTCATCTAGGTAAGTGATCTCGCCTTTGTAGAGCCCTTCGGTGTAGTCCGGATCCGCAATAGTCTTGTCCCAGTAGGGCGAGACAGAAGGGTCTGCGCCGGCGCCTTCGGGGTCAAAGGGGTCCTTGTCTAGAGCGTAGTACGTTCGCTTGTACTCGTCCGGTGGATCATAGGGGCCGTGAGCGTCGACGACATGCACCCAAAGGAAGAGCGGTGTGCCCTCGTAGTCCTCAAGCCAAGAGGTCATGCAGTCAATCGTCGGTTCTGCCTCCTGGATGGACCCCTTGACAGGAATCGAAAAGCGGTCAAAGCCTTGACCGAGGTTGCTGAAATTGTAGTTGACTGGCGATGAGCTGACCGATGCCAAGGTGGCGTAACCACGTTCTCGAAAAGCTTCTGCTAGAGTGTTCGCTTCATCCGCCAGGCGCTTGCCGTTTGCGACCAGTCCCGTGTCACGCGGCGACATTCCCGTCATCAAGGAAGCGTGTGACGGTGTCGTGTTGTTGACGCTAGTGACCGCATCCATAAACACGAGGCCTTGTGATGCGAGCTCATCGATGGCATCTGTGCGCAATTTACCCTCTTCCATCAAAAAGCCCATGTGGTCGGAACGGTGGGTATCAGAGGTGACGAGCAGAACTGTTCTGGGCTGCGCCTCTCTGACGCAACGGCGAACTTCTCCCAATGCACAAACAGCGGGCCCCTTGGGTGAGATTAGATCGAACACCACCTCGACTTCCCTTCCCTCGAAGTCAGCCAACGAGATTTTGCCTTGCTTCCATTTATTGTCCTCGTCAAAGCCGGCCTCGAGGTCAAAGGTGCTTTCGATAGGCGCGCTTCCTTCGGCCTTCAGCTTGACCCTAAGCTCCGCGCCGAGATGGGGGGCAAGAAAGGCGTTCGGTTGGCCATAGGTGAAGCGCAACACATCCCACTTACCACTTACCTTGACCGTGGCCCGATACTCCGAACCGCTTGGAAGCGCAGTGACTCTTCGCGCGTCGCCCCCGATCACCGCCAGCTCGAACCCGCTGAACGAAGCTGATCCGGTACCAACGCCGACGGGGAGCTCCATCAGTGTGAGCGAATTAATCACTAGGGGCTTGTCGTTCTTCTCAATCTCAATTTGGAGTGCGTCGATCTTGCCCGAGTAGTTCCAGGGCTCTCCGAGCTGAAAGATCTGCGAGCGCAGTTTCTTGCCCGCATCAAAGAGCTTCGTCAGTCGAGCGACCTTGTTCTCACCTGATAGTAGAGACACGGTGATGTTACTTCCTTGGCCGGAGTTCATCGCCTTGAGGTTGACGGCGAGACGATAGTCGAGCTTCAAGTCGAGGGGCAGGCGAAGTACAACGTTTCCTTTCTCCCGCCCAAAAGTCAGAGCATCTTTCTCCTCGAACTTCCGAACCTTGGCATCCGGTCCCTCGATCTGCCACTCGGGATTTATCGCCCCCGCTTCGACAGCGTTCCAGCGCTTTACCAATCGAGTCTCAGGGCGAACGATCGCATTACCAGAAGCTACAAGCTCCAGCCGCTGAAAGACTGCAGGAGTCTTCGGCAACTCTTCAGAGCAACTCGTTGCGAGGGCGAGCAATGCGAGAGAGCAAGTAAGGCGCCAATCCGAAGCGCACGCTTGAATCAGAGGTTTCATCAAATGTTCCGGGGTCAGCCGGCCAAGTGGCGTACTCCCCAGGAAGAAGGGGGTCGCTGGTTGAGCGAACTAGGATTCTATCAGCCGGCGCAATTTTTTGAGTTGGTACTTCGACCGGGGACCAGTCCGGCCGGTTTTTCTTGGCTCTTGATTGCTGACAACTCTGGCCGCTGTCGTGCCAGAAGAGTGCGATCCGCACGACTCGCCTCGCTGATTGACGGGATGACGGCCTTTATCTGTCACCTATTACAGGCCACTGAGCCGGGCTTGGCGCGAGCCACCTTGCCGCGGGTGAGGGGCCCGTAATGAGCCGTCCCTGGAATTTTCTCCAAGAACCTCTGCTGATCTCAAAAGGCCTTCGCTGTTCAAAGGAGACGGCGCCCACGCGCTCCCCTCAACACCGAATCACTAGCCATGAAACAGCTCCAAATACCGCTTCTTGCCCTGTTCTTCCTGCTTTCCTTCGTCAGTGGATCCGCTTCCGCCCAATCGCTGGTCAATGGCGGAATGGTGACCGGCTCGATCAGCCCCGCCTTCGACACGGACCTTTTCACCTTCCATGCGAGCGCCAATGAGAATGTTGTCCTGCGTGCGGTCAACCATACCGATACGAGCTTGGATCCATATATTGTCGTATACGATCCGACCGGCCAGGTTGTCATAGGTGACTCCGGCTCCCACGTCAGCGCGCTCTCCTTCGTCCCGACTATCACAGGGATCTACACCCTCTCCATCTCTGACTACGGCCCGGCGCCCTGGGAAGATGGAGTTGGCGAGTATCAGATTCACTTTGTCAACGCGCCGGGGGCCAACGAGCACGGCGCCTTGGTCAACGGCGGTAGCGTCTCCGGCTTCATCAGTATGGGCGACTTGGACACTTTCATCTTTGATGTGAATGCAAATGAAAGTGTCGTGCTGCGCACCGCCAATGGAACCGACACGAGCTTGGATCCGCACATGGTCGTTTACGATCCGACCGGCCAGGTTGTCATAGGTGACTCCGGCTCCCACGTCAGCGCGCTCTCTTTCGTGCCCAGCATGAGCGGAACCTACACCCTGCTCGTGACGGACTATGGCCCCGCTCCCTGGGAAACAGGCGTGGGTGAATATGATGTGCACTACGTCCGCGCTCCCGAGGCCAACGAGCACGGCGCCTTGGTGAATGGCGGCAGTGTCTCCGGCTTCATCAGTATGGGCGACTTGGACACGTTCAGCTTTGATGTGAATGCGAATGAGAGTGTCGTGCTGCGGGCCGTCAATGCAACCGACACGAGCTTGGATCCGTATATGATTGTTTACGATCCGACCGGCCAGGTTGTCATAGGTGACTCCGGCTCCCACGTCAGCGCGCTCTCTTTCGTGCCCAGCATGAGCGGTACCTACACCCTGCTTGTGACGGACTACGGTCCCGCTCCCTGGGAAACAGGCGTGGGTGAATATGATGTGCACTACGTCCGCGCTCCCGAGGCCAACGAGCACGGCGCCTTGGTGAACGGCGGCAGTGTCTCTGGCTTCATCAGCATGGGCGACTTGGACACGTTCAGCTTTGATGTGAATGCGAACGAGACTGTCGTCCTACGCACCGTCAATGGAACTGACACGAGCTTGGATCCGTATATGGTTGTTTACGATCCGACCGGCCAGGTTGTCGCGGGTGATTCTGGATCTCACGTCAGCGCGCTGTCTTTCGTGCCCAGCATGAGCGGAACCTACACCCTGCTCGTGACGGACTTTGGTCCCGCTCCCTGGGAGACAGGAGTGGGTGAATACGATGTGCACTACGTTCGTGCTCCAGGCTCCAACGAACATGGGGCTTTGACGAGTGGAAATGCACTCTCGGGACACATCACCATGGGCGACTTGGACAGCTTCACCTTCACTGTCTCTTCTGGTGCAGACATTCACTTAGAAATGTCGGCCGCCTCTGATGCACCTGCACTTGATCCGGCGTTGCTGGTCTTCGATACGAACGGAGCACCCCTCGCCTTCGATGGTGACGCCAACGTGGCTACAGTCAACTTTGTGGCACCCTCGACGGGAACCTACACAGTAGTCGTCTACGACTATGGTCCGGCCCCCTGGGAAACAGGCACCGGCGACTACGAACTGCTCTTCGAAGGAGGAGCGGGCGAGGCCTATTGCTTCGGCGACAGCGCTGGCGCCAATTGCCCGTGTGATGCTTTCGGAAACGCCGGCGAAGGCTGCGCCAACTCTGGTGGATTGGGAGGCACGAAGCTTGCCGCTTCCGGGACGGCGTCCTTGTCAGAGGATAGCTTCACACTCCACGTCACGGGTGTTCCCGGAAGCAAGCCCGGACTGATCTTGCTCGGTAGCAACCAAGTAAACAATGGTCTCGGAAATCCTGTCGGCGACGGCCTCTTGTGCACCGGCGGGCAAACGGCGCGCTCCCACGTTCAAGTGACGACAGGTGGCAGCACAGTCTTCAGCGACTTCCAAGGAAACGGATTCAGTGCCTCTAGTCTTGGCGCTGGCCAGCCGACGAACTATCAGTTCTGGTACCGCGACGCGAGCAACGCATGTTCGGGCTCCGGCTTCAACTTCTCAAACGCTTGGACTGTGACCTGGACACATTGAAGTTAAGGTCGCCTAGGATTCCCTGGGCATAACTAGGATACGAACAAAGCCAGTCGCGGATCTCCGCGGCTGGCTTTGTTCATGTGAGTCAAAGACAGGGTGGTGTGTTTCGCCCAACGGGCGAAACGAAGGCTAGGACGGTCATGTTCCCTTTCCGCGCGCCACCATCACAACGACGACGGCAGCAGCGGCAGCGCCACTGATAGCGGAATTAGGTTTAGTGCCGTCCTCGATAAATAGGCTTTGTCCGAAGTGAACGGCGAGGGCGACAACTAGGGCGATGATGAGCAGGCGCATGATGAAGGCTTGGACGCTTGGGACGGCGGGGAGCGAAGGGGCTCGATTCTAGCATTGAATAGCACAGGTACGCTGCATCGCAAGAGTTGGAGGTTCGGATCCGGACCACGATCAAAAAAGGGGCGGTGGGGCTTTTGCCCCACCGCCCCGAGTTCTAAATTACAATCGTTCTAGAAACTGTCGCAATTCATGGCGTTATCGGCCGGAACGTAGGGCAACGAGCCGGACACGCTATCCACGCAGAAGGTGAAACTGATCCCACCTTTCTGGGTCGCGGAAGTCACGAAGGTCACATTGCCGGAGCCGTCGGTGACTCCAGCTACGCTCTCGTTGTAATCACCAGAGAAGGTGCCGGTTACGCTTGCGCCAGCGGCAGCACTGCCTGTGTCGGTTTCAATGCTCACCGTTGCTGTGCCGTTTTTCTTACCTTGACCAGCGTTCTGTGTTCCCGTCCCAATCGAACCTACACTAATTGAAACCGGGTCTTCCGGGGGATCCACTGCGCCGAAGCAAGACTGGGCGTCGCGATAGGATGTGATCGCCGGAATGGTTCCAGAAGGGTTGAAGCGGTTCGAACTCGTGATGTAGGCGTTCATGGTGTAGGTCGTGCAGGAGCAGTGATTTGCATCCCAGTTGTGACCTAGCTCATGCGCGGAGAGATCCGTGGCGCTCGCGAAGTTATTGTTGAAGTCAGACTGAACCACCGAATAGGCAAGGTCTAGATTGCAGACCTGGCCAAGCCAAGCGATACCTATTGTGCTACCTGCTAAGGTCTTGGCGGTGAAGAGTTCAGCAACGTCACGTTGGATACCGCTCTGGTTTGCGTTCCACTCGTCGCGGAACTGATATAGCAGTTGGTCAGCGCGTTTCTTTGAGTAAGGATCGTTAGAGGATGAGCGCACCAGAATGGTGGTGATCGCATGGGTGATGTCGACATCCCGCTCGTACTGGAGGTTCGTCGTATTGATCACGGACTCGATACGACTTTGAACTGCGCTTACGGAGCCCCAGTTTTGGAAGTACTCATAGTCCGCATCACACGCCAACTCGGCCACGGTAGAAGCCGCAAGGTTCATGTTATTTCCGACGGTGCTGAGCGTCATGCCGGAGCTGGAAGAGCTCGGTGCGAAACTGCGCGGTGCGGGCATGTTGCTGGCTGCTCCCGTAGCGCAAGTGCTTCCGGAGTCCATCACTTGCTCGGTTTGATAGAGCACATGAGCTTCTGCTAGACCTGTTTGATGCAAGACCGGCTCAATCCAAAACTCACGGTTGCCGGAGAGTTGAATCCGCGCATGGAGCCCGTCGGCCAGAATAGAAGCAGCGACATAACTATCGGGTTCGCCAAGGACCGTACCGCGGTAGGTTTGCACCGGCTGGCTATCAGCGACCATCCAACTACCGTCGTCGAGTTGGTAGCGCACCTCAAAGTTTTCAGCGCGCACGGAGTGCGGAGCTAGATCGATGTACAGCGCCTGATCCGGGTGCTCGAACGCAATCAACATGCGGCCGTCGAAAGACTCTAGGAGTTGGTACTCACCCAACGTTCCGCCGGAGAGGCGAAGATCGTCGAGCAAGTCGAGAGCCGGGGCAACATTCGAGTTCTGGCCAATAGTAAGACTGCCAAGCAGCGCACTGGCGAGGCCAATGGCTCCAAGTTTCGACATGGGTACAAGATGGGCATTCGTCATGGGGGGACTCCTAAATTGTGAGGGATCGAACAACTCGCCAGCGGCGGAAAGCCGGGGCGGGGTCATTCTGGCATCATAGCCAGCAAGGCCAATGTGGCAAGGCTCCGCATAAGGGGAAATGTTTGTCGGCTTCCGCAAGGGTTACAGGGGCCCCCGAGAAGGATTATTTCCCCCCCAGCGGATTCCGCGCGCTACGAACTGCATTGAGCTGCGCGGGGTTAGTTGTCATGGCAACTTGCCCTCAACCCTGTCGACACGCCATTCACGGTGAAGGCGTCAACAGCACTAACCGCCAATGAGGCGGCCAACCAGCGGGTCGCCAAAAACAATCGCGACCATGATCACGGAGTAAGTCAAGTACACGAACGCGTTCGTACGCCATCCAATACGCAGGGTCCGACTAACCACAAGCAGCATGGCGAATCGCACTCCAACCGCTACCGACGGCAAAGCCTAAACCGGCAAGCGCAAGCCGAGGCTGGCATCTTGCCTCGCCCCGGATACCAAGCCCGCGCAATTTTTGCTGACCTCCGTGCGACATCACCGAGCCGTGGGCATGTCCGCGCCCACACTCTTGCGCCAGCTCTGCAAGAGCCCCAAAAGTTCACTCGTCTTACTGGGGAGCGTCTCGGCGAGGTTGGTGGACTCCGCGAGGTCGTTTTCCAAATCGTATAGCTCCAGCCGTCCATCCTCGAAGTGTTCGATCAGCTTGTAGGAACCCAAGCGGATGGCTCCGACTGGTGCTGTTCTCCAAGGCGTGGTCTTGCGTAGGGCCCTCCCCGCTTCGAGGTAGGCGGGGAAGTGCCAAAATAGAGGGCGGGCTGCGATGGAGGACTGACCGAGGAAGATGCCTGTGAGATCTACGCCATCGACGGTCTTGTCTTTGGGGAGGCTGGCGCCCGCGAGTTTGACGAGGGTGGGCAGGAGATCAGTCCCGATGATTGGCGTCTCGTCGATGCTTCCGGGGGCAACCTTACCCGGCCAGTTGATTAGGAAGGGTTCGCGGATTCCGCCCTCGTAGAGCATTCCCTTTGAACCTCTCAAGGGAGCCATGGAAGTCACCGGCCCATAGCCTCCATTGTCCGAGGTAAAGATAACCAGCGTGTTCTCGCGCAGGTTGAGTCGCTCGAGGCAGGCAATGATGCGTCCGACACTCTCATCCAAGCTCTCGACCATCGCGGCGTACCCGGGATTCCCTTCCTCGTTGCGCTCCTTGAAATACTGCTTGCGACCTTCTTTGGCCTGGATGGGCGTGTGCACCGCGTAGTGACTTAGATACAAGAAGAAGGGGCGAGTGCGATGCTCTTCGATGAAGCGGATCGACTCAAGCGTAAGTCGATCGGTCAGATACTCACCTTCATCCCCGTCCGGGATGTTGGGGTTTCTGTAGGGACTAAAGTAGCTCTTCGGGTGCCCGGTTTTGTTGCCCGCCACATTGACGTCGAAGCCCTGCGTGCGTGGATCGTCACCGAGATGCCACTTGCCAATGTGCCCATTGACATAACCCGCAGAACGGAGAAGTTCAGGTAGGGTCAAGACTTCATCGGCGAGGACAGTGCGGTTGGCCGGGGGTTCGAGTTTGCGGTCTTCTGCTCGGCCTCGCTTGGAGCTGCCAACGGTGTAGACACCGTGTCGCGGGCCGTACTGACCTGAAATCAGACAGGCCCGTGAAGGTGCACAGTTGGGAGCATTGGCGTAGGCGTTGGTGAACTTCTTCCCTCCGGCGGCCAATTGGTCCAGGTGCGGAGTGAGATGCAGGGAACTGCCGTAGCAGGCCAGGTCCGTGTATCCCAAATCATCTGCGTAGATGAGGACGATGTTGGGCGGGGAGCTCGGCGCACGGGGAGCGTCCTGAGCAATGGAGGTACAAGCGATCGCAAGGAGCAGCAGGAATCGGAGCATGAGAATCATGCGAGTAGGCTAACCCGCTGGGTATCAGGCGGCCGAAATGAAGGATGCAATCCCACAATAGAATTGAGCTTATGTGTGACCGTCTCACGAAC
>JBLIOI010000150.1:0-10112 GCA_047639675.1 Planctomycetota bacterium
AAGCGATGAAGAAGCTCAGTCCGCAATCCAAGCCCTAGACGGCATGGATCTCGACGGACGCAACATCCGCGTCAACGAAGCGCAAGAGCGTCAGCCCCGCGGTGGCGGCGGCGGCGGCGGCGGCGGTGGCGGCGGCGGCGGCGGCGGCGGCGGCGGCGGCGGCGGACGCTGGTAAACAGCACCGAATAGCACAAGGGGCGCGGGGGACGATTCATTTCGTCTCCCGCGCCCTTTTTCTATGCAGTGAGGTTCCAGATGCAACCCATCAGGAGTCCAAGGCCCGGCGCAGCGGGCAAGCCGCGGCAGGTTCATCGCCACGACGATAACCATCCAATAGCTCTCGTGAGCGCGCAGCCAAAGCGCGCCGAACTTCACGCCGCCGGCCGCGAACACGAGCGATCTTCAAACTGTCGTAAGCCGTTGTTTGGTGCCGCAGCCAAGCGATCACGGCAGCTTCGGCACGCTCGCCGACAGGGATGCGCTTCGTGCGTGCGACAGTGCCGCTTCCTACAGGTGTTGCATGTTCACTTACGCTCTTGGCCAAACGCTCCTCGAGCTCATCGAACCGGAGGTGAAAGCAAAGGAACCTGCGAACTTCCTGTTCGAACTCCGCTGAGTAGGAATTCTCTGCACGCTCACGCCGTGCCCTGCCGCTAGCCAAGCGTTTGGCATGCGCAGGTTCAGCGCGCTCCGCTTTGAGCCCCTCTGCAATAGCTTGCACACGCAGAGCTTCCGCCCAAACCCCCTTCGAGAAGGTTCGCCTGCCCTTCCTATCTTGGACCATCCAACTGGGTCCTCCAGTTTTGATTCGCCGAGTCATGGCCGCGTCACCAGGCGGAACCAGAACCCAATCCTTGGGAACCTCTAACTCCTGGCCGGCTTGATCGATCACTCTTCGCTCGCGCTGTGCGGGCCTCACACTCTTAGCCTCGTAGGTCATAGGAAGAGCGCAAAGTGGCGGCGGACGACTCCCAGGCTCTGAACTCGAGTCAGTTGCCGTAGATTTCGCCCGAACTCGGCAACGAAGATATTGTCCATCTCCCAACTGTAGCCAGCAAGCACGGAACAGATCAAGAGCTTGAAGCTATCCGGCGGATCGGGAGTCTGAAATTTCCTCACCGAACTTCCGGCGTACCCCCACTTTCCACGAGGGCTCGGAGGATGCCGATTCCGTGTTGAGTGTGATCGGAGTAGCTAACTGCCCAGTCCACGGCGCTGCCTTGGAGATGCCGACCGGCCGAGTTGTGCTTCGTTCACACTTCTCCCCGTAAAAGCCAAAGCAGGGAGAACCGGCCTACTCGGAAGAGTCCATGGCGCGCGCCTTAGCATCAGCCAGGGCCCGACTGGCTCGTTCTCGCAGTTCCCCAGGAAGCATGCGCGTCGAATTCAACGCAAGCTCCAAGTATTGCGCAGCGGCAACCGCCTCACCAGATTCGAGAGCGAGGACACCCAAGGTGAAGGCCGCTTCAAAGTGATTCGGGTCGTTTTCAATAGCTCTCTTCAGAGCCGTCATTGCTTCACTCTGCTCGCCGCGGGCCAAGTGGATTCGCCCCATGGTGAACCAGCCCTCCGGCAGCCAGGGTGCGAGGGCGATCGCACGGCGTGCAAAACCCTCTGCAGTCTGCAACTCCCCCTCCTGTCGCAACACGGCCCCCAGACGCAAAAGTGCATTTACATCCTGGGGGTCCAATTCCGCAGCACGCCGCAGTTCCACAATCGCGCCCTGATTCTCCCCCTGTGCTAACAGTGCGTAGCCGAGGGACGAGTGCAGGTGCGGAAAATCCTCGCGTAGAACAATCGCTTCGCGAAAGAGCTTTTCCGCTTCGCCAGAGTTTCCGTGTCGATACTCCGAGAGCCCGAGCCACCACAGTCCATTGGCCTCCGCAGCTCCTTTTGGGGTCTCTAAATTGCTACTGATGGCGAAGATGACCAGGCTCCCCGCAAGACCGAGAATGGCCTTGCCCTTATCACGCGCGAGAAAGCGCTGCGTGAGCCAAACTAGAGCTGGCCCTGCTAACAGCAGTAGGAACGGAACCACCGGCAGGCGGTAGCGCGAGCTAATCATGAACAGGATCACACCGGCGGAATAGATCGCTGCAAAACTCAAGATCAGCCCGAAGCCCTTCCGCCGCGGAGCAACGATGGCTCCCAAGAGGCTTAGCCCAAGGATCATCCCAAAGCTAAGCGGAAGCCAGCGCACGAGCGGTGCGTAGCGTTCTGCGAAAAAGAGTGGCTCCTCGGGATTACCAAACTCCCAATCAGTGAGAAAGATCCGCGTCTTGCGTGAGAGGTGCGCCAGAAAGTGCAGAGGATCCTTGGCAGCCGCCCTCCATGTTTGTCGCATCCAGTACATCGAGGACTCAGATGGACGTAGCACCCGTCCTTCCTCTCGCTCAGCAAGCGTGTGAAAGTCCTCGATCAAGCCGCGATAGTCCCGGCGAATACCGGGCGGCTCCGTGGCCACACCATCTGCCCCCGGATGATTTGCGGTCCAGAAAGTGCTGCCCGCCTCGGAACTGACGAGAACAACATCACCGCCGGCAAGAACGTTGTAGGCGGTCACGGGCAAGATCGGGAGCGCAGCTCCAATTAATAGGAGCAGCGCTGAAGAGCGACGCGTCCGAGCTAACCAGATTCCAACAAAGGGCAAGCAGAGCAAAACTTGAGGCCGCAAGAGGACGGAAACTCCCCATGCCACTCCTGAGACTAGCCCACGGCGCTGCGGACCTTCAGCAGCGCGCAGGGTCAAGAGGATGGCCAGCAGATTGAGCGGTATGCATGCTGACGCTCGCAGTAACTCGTTGTCGTAGTAAAGAAACACCCAGTAGGTCGCTGCGAGAAAAGCGCTCACCAAGCCCGCACGAATACTGAACACGCGACGTCCGACCAAGAACATGAGATAGACCCCCACGCTACCCAAGCCGCACTGAATCAGGCGCGCGATGAGAAGATCTTCTCCGAACAGACGAAAAACCCCACCGAGATACCAGGCATAGAGTGGCGCACGAACGAAGGGTGCATCTCCGAGGCCCTCTCCATTGGCCACGGAACGCCCCCATTCAACGAAGAAGCGCTGGTCCAATTGAGGGTCGAGAAAGTACGGACTCTCGCGCATTTGCAGTGCCCAAACCACACGTAGCAATACCGCCAGCACCAGGATGCCAAAGAGCACCCTGCGCTCAACCGGCAACATCCGCTTCGCTTCCTGGGCTCGATCCTTTGCGTTCAACTGGGGAGTCATTCGAAATACGTCGTGAGTCTAGTCCAGTGCAAGCAAACGGTAGTTCGGTGAACCCTGGCCTTCGCCGAGCGCATCGCTCTCCCACACCAAGCGGTAGCCAAAGGACAGAGCTTCCTGCTCATCGAATTCTGTGCCCAAGAATAGCTCGGCAGCAGTGGCTGCTCGCGGTTCCTTTTGCGTCGCTTGAAAGCCTGCAACGTAGCGAGAGACATTGAGGGTCCAGAGAATGTACTTATCCACCAAGAGATAGCGACACTCATACTCGTCCTTCAATAGGCTCTTCAGTTCTGCGGGTGAGCCCGCGTAGAGGGCGTTCCAAAAATCCTGCACGCGCTTTCGAGCTTGACTACGCTCCCATTTGGGCTGCAGGAGTATTGCATGGTCCGTACTCGCCAGTAGAGCCGCTGAGTTCACGAAGTCACTTGCGACCGCGTCGCCACTGGGGACGTAGTGCTTGACTGCAGTCACCATTTCAAGAATAGAGCTACTTCTTGTACTAGACCGATACCAGAAGATCTGATGCTTGGCGCGCCATTCCTGGAAGAATAAGCACTGCCCTAAGAGCGCCACCAGCGCCAATGCGGGAAGAGTTTTGCTCGCCAAGAGCGCAAGGTTGCGCTCCGAGGGCTCGTTTGGAATCCGCCTTCGCAAGCTGCCCAAGACCTGGCAAAGGGCAAAGAGAATCAACGCTGGCAAGAGCAGCGCTGGCAAACTGGAAAGCCGTACGACGAACCAACTTGCTGCCAGGGAAGCCAAGCCAAAGAGTCCCAAACAATACGCCAAGTCGCTGCGCGCGAAGAGACAAGCGAGGCACGCGGGAACGCCTAGTAGCAGGGCAACTCCAAGAATCCCAAAGGCATTCTGCAGACTCAAGCTGGCAAAAGGCCCTTGCCATAAGAGGCGAGCGTCAAAGGAAAGCTCCGTAGGGTCCGCAGGCAGGACGCCCCCGTGACGAATCTTAGCCAACATGACTTCCATGACGTGACTGAAGTCAGAAGGCTGATTGACATGAAGCAGAGAGAAGACCGAGGCGCAGGCAACGATCAACAGAGCACAAGCAATACGCGGCTGTGAAGGCCGCAGCCGTGGAGCCAAAAAGAGGCTGACGAGAAGCAGAACTCCGCCTATGAATGCGCCGCCACCTAATGCGGGGACGAGCATCCACGCGCAGCCCAGCCCCCCAAGTACCCATACCCCATGACGCGCCATCACATTACGACCGCGGACGAGGTGCAAGAGAACGAAAATTACGGCTTCGATCGCGAGCACCATCGACATAGCGTGCCAAGTGGCGAGGGCAGCTGCCGCCAAGATCGTGGCCATGAGGGCCGCAGAGCGCGTTCTAAGTCGTGCAGCTCGAGCCGCCAGCCAAAGGTGAGCGATAAATAATGGCCAACTCAGATCCTCACGAACAAGCACGAAGCCGATCGTGCGATAGCTTGCGGGCAGAGCGAGATAGGTAAGCGCTGCGGCCGCTGCCCACTGGCGCCCAACGCAGAGTTCACGAGCCAAGCCCCAGACACCGATTACGGAAAGGGCAGCAAGGAGTGCAGCTCCGTAGTGACACCACTGGAAAAGCGAAACGCCATTTCCAAAAGCGCGCCAACTCCAACCAAGAAGGAACTCCTGCCCCACGGTGTAATCCGCGGGAATGTTCGTCAACGCCGGGTAGGCTATGCGCTCATCGGCACTCCAGTCAGGCGGAATGAGCCCGTCCGCCAAGGCCACCTTCTCGGTCAAGTAATACAAGAGCCCTGGATCGCTCTTGAGCAAACCCTCCTGGGCAACCTGCGTGAAGGTTTCGTCTCGGGCTGCTGTGTCCACCCGCACCCAGAAGCTGAACAGAACCAAGCCCATGAGCACAAGTAGGTCGAGGAGTACGCCTCGCCTATCTCCGCCCAACCCGACTGGGCGCTCTACTCCGTCTCGCGAACTTTCCAATTCAACTCGCGGCCAGCCCAAAAGGGAACGATGCCATCAGCACCCACATAGTCGACACGCTCGGGCACAGTCCAAGGTTCCCGATACAAGGTGACATGCTGCGGATTGCGTGTTCTACCGTAGAAGTCCGCGCCGAAGTGTGCCGCAAATCCCTCCAAGCGTTCCAGCTCACCTGCTCCATCAAAGAACTCTGCATAGAGCGATAGGGCCGCAGGCGCGCAATAGCAGCCCGCACAGCCGCAATCGTTCTCCTTGTCGGCACGTCCATGGGGTGCGGAATCCGTGCCCAAGAAGAATCGTGGGTTGCCGCTTGTCGCGGCCCGCTGCAAGGCCACTTGATGATTCTGGCGCTTGAGAACCGGCAGACAATAATTGTGCGGTTTGAGCCCGCCGACCAGTAGATCGTTGCGGTTCATCAAAAGATGCTGAGGAGTGATCGTAGCCGCGACTCCATCGCGCGCGCCCTCGACGAACTCTGCCGCCTGCAACGTGGTGATGTGTTCAAACACGACGCGCAATCTGGGGAACCGCTCCAGGAGTGGTTTCAATTCCCGCTCGATGAAAACCTGCTCGCGATCGAAAATATCAATTTCAGCGTCCGTCGCTTCGCCGTGTACCAATAGAGGCATGCCCACCTCTTCCATGGTACTGAGCACGTCACTGATGCGCGCCATACTCGTCACGCCGTGATCTGAATTGGTGGTCGCGCCCGCGGGATAGAGCTTACAGGCAACAAGCCAATCCTCATCGGCAGCCTTGCGAATGTCCAGAGGACTGGTTCGGTCCGTCAGATAGAGAGTCATCAGCGGTTCGAATGAACTGCCCGGCTCCAGGCACTCAAGAATCCGTCCACGGTAAGCGCGGGCAGCATCCACGCCGCTTATCGGCGGGCGCAAATTTGGCATGACAACCGCCCGGCCAAAATCTTTTGCAGTCGCAGGCACGGTGGTACGCAAGGCGTCCCCGTCACGAAAATGCAGATGCCAATCGTCGGGGCGAGTCAAAGTAAGAGAGTCGACCATGCCCGCTAAGGTAGCCGGATCGTGGCGGCTGCTCAATCCCCGATCTGCATCCGCACTCGGCCACTGGCTGTTGTGATCTCCTCTATCTGCGCTCCTGGGGACGATACTTGGCCCCCCACGATGACTGCGAATTCTCAGCCATATCCATCGGAGATTTCCACCTCAAGGGCACCGGAGGGCATTTCCACGATTGCAATCTCACCGTCATTAGCTATCCGCTTTACGGGCCGCAAGACCAAACGAACAGGTCGCTCACAGGGAGGAGCAAGCACTTGAGCTTGTTCCAAGTACACTTAGTACTCCCCATTTAAATGCTCTCCGGGCAGCTCTTCGCGTACACGGACATTGGTCTCAACTGCGGGGCAACCTGACGCCGAATGGTGGTGATTGTGTTGGTGGTCACGACACTAGCTAAATGCCGCCGCCCCGCCCAAGGCTTCCCAAGTAACCGAATTTTTTTGGTGAAGGCGGTCCCGCGAACCGGCTTCGCATCAAGTGGATTGCGAAAGAGAGAGAGGAAGCAATCAGTCTTGCCACCCATGCGATCTTTTTCCGAACCATGCGCATTAGCGGCCGCGAGCGCCACCGAATCGTCGATGACACGATCCGGTGTGCTGTCAATTTGACAAGCAGCTGCGTGCAAGCGCCCAGAAAGAGAGCTTTGATCATCCACCGTTGCTGAGGGAAATGGAACCAACTCAGGGAGTGAAGATGATTCTAGCGCCCTGGCTTAGGTTGAACTCCAGGCCGCAGGGAGAGTTGTTGACATCGCGGTACCAAGTCTGGAAGTAGCGCGTGTCACCAGCGCTCCATCCGCCTGCAGCACTCAAGTTCGGCCCCCAAGTTCCAGATCCGACGCTGAGAGTCTCAACGCCCATGCGCGTCACCTGGCCCCCTGCACAGCGCAGTCCGTCGCCGAAGGCAAAGCCCAGACCGGCATTGACTTCTTGGTCTCCGACAAATAAGAGTGCCGCTGTCGTCGGCGGCCCGCCGCTGACCGTCATCAGCAAGTTGTCGGTAGTGACGCTGTCACTTCCTGACGCGCTGAGAGTTGCGCCACCCCCGGTTGAGTTTCGGCATCCTTCGCCAACACCACCGATATTAGCGCAGGGGCATATTCCGCTGCTGCCATCGCCAAAACAATAACTCGTGAAGATCGATCCCGTCACCAACTGAAACCCAAGTACGGTTCCCGAATCGCCAACCATGTTGCCGTAAGCCTGGACCTCTAAGATTCCACCGGAAACATTCACGGAGTGTTGTGCATAGGTCACGCCCAACACATGAGTTCCACCATTCCAGACACCACCCACCGTCTGGAGCACAGGTAGAGGACCTACAATTGAAACGTCGGTTTGGGTGCCTGAGTTGCTCGGATCCCAGCAGTAGGTGTAGAGCTCATACTGACCATCGTTCAAGCCGCTGAAAGTCCAGACAGCTGCCGGCCCAAAGTAGCTGATCGACTGTCCATCGGAAGTAAAGGCGTCGTCATCCAACCCAAACGTCCCAAAGGGATAGGAGAAGGAACTGGTTATGTTACTGGTCAGCGTGACTGATGTCGGCACCCCTTGCAGATCAACCAACGTGTCCCCAGCAAGAGGATCCTTAAGCTCGTTCCAAATACCCTCTTGTCCAGCGGCACCCAAGTAGAAACTACTAGGCGCCGGCCATAGGACGAGGTTGGGGCCAACATCGATGTTGAGGGCCTGCCCAGAGGAGGCGCCGACAAGGAACAGAGGAGTGAGGGCCAGAAGGCACTTGCGTGAAGTCTTCATAAGATTTGCACAGTGGGAAGTGGGAGAGCCCAATTATGCACTGAGTTCCCCGTTTCCTCACGGGCAACAGTGCCTATTCTGCCCGCACAATCACATGATCTGGGACTTCGTTCGGGTTCTCCCCTGTGGGAGGAAAATGCTCTGTAAGGACAGCTGTGCTCAGTTTGAGGCCGCGCTGTAAGCCTTCTGCCAAGGAACCTTTCCTAATACCGTCCAAGATCGCGTCCGTGGTCGCCTCCCAGTGGCTCTTACTGAGCACAGCGTCGATGCCTTCATCGCCGAGCACGATGACGCGCCGCTCGAACAGCGAAACGAATAAAAGCACACCTGTTTGCCCAACTGTCTTGTGCAATCCGTAGCGATTGAACTCCTGAATGGATTGCTCCTCAGCCATTTCCGTGGCGCGCTCTTCGGTGACAAACACACGACGAAAGCCGGGAACGAAGTGCGCCGCCAACATGCCTGCCGCAGCAAAGATGACTTGCAAGCCAAAGAACAGACTGGGTGAATCCCAAGGCATCCAACGCGCGCTTGCTGCACTTCCTAGCAAGAGCATCATGATGCCTGCGACCCAAGGGGCTCCTGGATGTCGATCCGAACGCTCGACAACAACCACGACGACTTCGCCACTCGTTGTCTCTTCAGCGCGCTCGATTTCGGCGCTCAGCTCCGCAAGTTCTGCTTCACCAAGAACGTCCACAGCCCGATATCGATCACGACGCAGAAGGCCGCGCAAAACCAGAGCAAGGAAAGCAAAGCCCAGAAGAAATGATGCTCCAAACGCTATCCATTCCAAATAGTCCGTGGAAGTGGCGTGTCCGTCGGACCAGTCTTGCGCGATCAGCGCAATGGGTGTGATGAGATAATTCATTACCAACCTCCTGAAGCGCCACCGCCAGAGAATCCACCGCCGCCGCCGAAACCGGAGAAACCCCCGCCACCGCCGCCGCCACCAAAGCCACTGCTACTTCCACCTCGTTGATTACTCATAGAACTCGCAAGAAAAAGCCACGGCCATATCCCCATGCCACCTCCGCGGCCGCCGCGCCCACCGCGGCCGCCGTTCGATCGTCCCATGATCCCTGCAAAAAGGATGAAGACCAGAAACAGGACACTTCCACCGCGCCGCTGTCTGCCGCTGCGCCCTCCACGGCTTTGAGTGATCGGACCGTAATCGCCGCCAATCGCGCTGTGCATAGCGAGAACGCCATTCTTGATGCCGCCAGCAAAGTCACCACTTTTGAAGGCAGGTGTCATCACATCACGAATGATTCGCGAGGCGATGGCATCGGTCAAGCCACCTTCGAGTCCACGCCCCACTTCGATGCGCATCTCGCGGTCGCCTTTAGAAACGACCAGTAGCGCGCCATTGCTCTTTTCGGCGCCACCTATGCCCCAACTGCGAGCCACCTCCAATGCATAGCGCTCGATCGGTTGACCGCCAAGATCTGGAACCGTGAGGAGTGCAATCTCATGGCCGGCACCGCTCTTATAGGACTCCATTAAAACTTCGAGGCCTTGTTCTTGTTGTGGGCTGAGCATTTCGCCCAAGTCCGTCACCCAGCCGTCGTTCTTTGGAACGCTGTCTTGGGCTTTGACCGGGGCGGCAAAGAAGAGCCACGCCATGAGCGCTACAAGGAGGGATAAGTTACGCATTACTCGTCAAAGCTAATCGTAGGAACCTCGCGCTCGACGCCCGTGGCTGCTTCCATTTGGGGAAAGCGCTCAAACCCGAAAGCCCCGGCGATCAAGTTTCCGGGGAACTTCCGCAGGGTCGTGTTGTAGTCCTTGACCACTCCGATGTAATCCGTGCGCGCAACCGCGATGCGATTCTCCGTTCCTTCGATTTGCGATTGCAAGTCGAGGAACCCAGCGGTCGCTTTCAGCTCAGGATAGCGTTCCGAAGTCATGAGCAAACGTCCAACAGCTGCCCCCAAGCCTTCCTGGGCCTTCAAGTATTCGCCCATCGCCTCCGGATCGCTCGAAGGCGATGCGGGCAATTGCAGGCGACCGACCGAGGCGCGCGCTTCGGTCACTTCGGTCAAGACGGACTTTTCATAGTTCGCCGCGCCCTTGACCGTCGTTACCAATTGTGGAATCAAGTCGAAACGCCGCTTGTATTGGTTGTCGATT
>JBLIOI010000151.1:0-10087 GCA_047639675.1 Planctomycetota bacterium
ACCGGAATGGGTAGCGCCAACCCCTAGATAGCCACGATCCTCGATCAAAGTACCTGCGCCGGGATTACCGGGTTCCAGCAGGGTTTCGACTGATACCACACTTGTGATGCGACGGAAGGTTTCGTTGAAGGCCGGAACCTTGTTGAAGACGCGCCTGGAGATCACTTCGGTGGGCTCACCACTGAAGATGTCGTGGTTCGTTCCGAGCGGTAGCTGGTGACAACTTGTGCAAAGGTCCGCCCCTGAGATCGGGAAAGTTTGGTACGACTGTTGGCCGAGCGTGGCTTGCGCGCTCGGATCGATGCCGTAGGGAACCGAACTGTCGTCGAGTAAGCGTTCGCGATGGGCCCACGGATTGGCCGGATTGACCAGCGACAAGACGTAGGCCTCGAAATTCACGGCGTCCCTATCCTTAAGGACATTGGCGCCCATTAAGCCCACGAAGGCGATGTTGAAGGCCTCCAAGTCGCTGCGTTCGCCGCGCCAGTGGAACGGTCCCATGCGCTCGATCCCGCTCATCGTTTGAGTCAGAAGTGGCCCCTTGTCATCGAAGTTCTTGTCCTGCAGGTTCCACGCGAGCATGTCGGAGCGGCCATCAATGTGACAAGAAGCGCAGGATGCATTGCCGTGTTCGGAACGTCCCGCGTCGTAGAAGATTTCGCGACCCTTGGCGATCGCGCGCGGCGTCGGATCGTCCGAGAGCTCGCAGGTACGCAGGAGCTGCATGTCGCTCAAGCGATACTCCAGGATCTCATTGGTTCCCCAGCAATAGACCCAGACAACGCCCGCGGTTTCGTTGACACGAACCGCGCGCGGAATCGCGCCTTCGGGAAGATCCCACTGGCCAAGTCGCACGCCGTCCTGGTCCAGCTCGACCAGGTTGTCCGTCAGGAGACCAACGATGAATCCATTTCCGTTGGAACGGAAGTCGAGGCCAAAGGGTTGGCCAACGGATTGTGCAGGGTCGAACTGAGTGCCTTCGGTTAGAGCATCCGTGTCATCAAGGTCGATGTAGAAATCGGGCTCCGGGGCTGGTGTCGTCACGTTCGGGCGAATGATGGAAAGCCGGTTTGCAACGATGTCGCCGCGCACCTCCTGTTCACTCTGACGGTCCGGCCCCTTGTTCTTTGCGTCAGTATTCAGAACCCAGGTGCGTGTCGTGGCAGGATTGACGCCGATGCCAAAGAGTGTCGTCCCAATACGACGGCCGATCGGAACGACCGCCTGCGCCACCGGATCGATGCGGAATAAATCGTTGTCCGGCAAACCCGCGACCGCGTAGTCGGGATCTTCGAGATCTATCACCTCGCCCGCGCGCCGTTGGAAGACCCGCGAAGCGGTCGAATTGTTACCCGAGTGCATCGAAGGCACCATGATTTTACCCGAGGTCGAAATCGCCAAGAAGGTCGGGTTCTTTACGTTGAACTCCGAATGGCTACCCGGCGAGTACTCGATCATCAAATCGTTCAGGAGATCGATTTGAACGACGATGTCCTTCGCCGAGCAAGCAATGAAGGCCTGATTGGTATCGTGCTTGATCACGATGTCGGCGGGCTCGGACGGCAGCGTCAAAAGACTAATGATCTCGCCAGTCTGCGCATCCACGCGCGCCAAGACGTGGCTGCCACGACAAGTCACCAGGAGCTGATCCTCTGTGGAGACAGGATCATTCCAAAGTTGCATGGCCACCGGTCCCCAAGGCATATGCCACACCTCTACCGGCGCTGTGCCCGTATCATCGAAACGCTCGATGGTTGAAGCATGGGTATTCAGCGCAAAGAATCCCGTGCCCGAAGGATGCGCGAGAATCGGTCGCACGGGAGACAGATTGAAGTTCAGGAACGAGCCTTCAATGTTGTCGACAGAATCGTACGGTGCGGTGTCGCCGCCGCCAGGTACCGATGCGGGTGAGGTCGCAGACACTGCTGCGAGCGTGCCCAGGAATACACAACCGAGGCCAATGACTTGGGTTCGAGCTGTCGCCATATTCACTACTCCTTAATTCAAGCTTGCTGTGACGAGACGCACTCCGCTAGAGAGGAATGCATTGGGTTCATCCTAGGCAACAAGGTTGATGTTGGGGAGGTTCAGAATACTCTGATTTGAGCGCCAACTTTTCTTCCAAAAGAAAGCTCAGAAGCCTGAAACGCTGGGAGCTTCAGTGGCAACTCATCCTATGTGGCTCCCTCAAGCCGCCGCCAATCAACCACCAATCAGGTCCGCTTTGGTGATGCCGATTCGGTTCAAATCAGGCTCCATGAGCTGATAGATGGCTTCTGCGTGCTTGCGGATCTCAAACTGGGCGTCGATAGAAAGGCGCTGCTCCAGAAAGTGAATCACGCCCTGCATCGAAACTGTCCAGTAAGCCTGCGTGTACATATTCTGTGGGAGGCACATGCGCGCGATCTCTTTGGCGACGCCACGCTCGATACGCTCGAGGTACTGGGCAAAGGTCGCCTCGCATTCAGCTTGCATCAGCGCGCGCTCGCCCTCGTGATCAAACTCCGGCGGGAGATCGATCGAGGCCTGTTTATTGCCGTGTGGCGGATTCGCACGCAGGCGGCCGGGGAAATAGAATTCCGGTTCCCACTGCACATAGCGACCGGAGACTTCGTTCCACGAGCACCCCTTGTCCGTGTCGAACATCACATCGAAGACTTCCAAGCTGACCGATTGACCGTCGACCTCGTACTCGCGCCAACCGCTGCCGACTTGATACTTGAAGGCCTGGCGGAAAACGAACAAGGGACTCTTCCAATGGAAGGTGTAGAAGGAGTGGCGGTAGGGCGATGTGTGGCCGTGCTTCCACAAGAAGGAGCACAGCCCCTTGTCTTTCGCCTCATCAAACTCGTCGCGGCACTTGTCATAGGAAATGCGTGCACTGTTGACGATCTTGGCGGCAGGATCGACCTGCATACGATCGACAAGGGCGATGAAACCAATGCCATCATCCAGGCATTCAATGGCGCCTTGCGGCTTAGAGACTTGAGTCAGCGACATGAGATGATGATCGTGAAGAGCGGTTGATTCCGTGGATGACCAGTGGCCCTTCTAGTCTAATCTTCCGTGGGCCCTAAGGCTCGCGCCAACCGCGAGACACTCGAACGAGCTGCGGCGGAAATGCCGGAGAGGGACCTGGCTTGGTCGAGAAGCTCCCGCGCTAGTTCGGGCCTGTCCGCCTCGTGGGCCCGCCAGACGCCCATTGTCATTTCGATCGTGAGCAACCAGTGCAGCGGGTCGTGTTCCCGAGGACGGTCGTATCCGCCAAGAATTGACTCCAGGGCGTTGTCTGTCGTCCGTCCGCAGCGCAAATCGTCGAGCAGGGTGAATGCCCAACCTTCCGCCGTGTCCCAATCTCCAGCTCGGCGCGAATTCTGCAGCAGGCGCGCACGCAAACGAACGATCAGCGCTCCACGATCCGGTGCATCCCTCTCGCCAAGCAATGCAGCGAGCGCCGCACGTCCAATGAGCCGCTCGAGGTTTCTCAGCTCTTGGTCTCCGCTCTCCGCTACAGCGTCACCGAGACGTTCGAGTAAACGACCATCCCAACACAACCAGTCTTGGCCGAGTGCCGCTTCAAGATCCCCCGCCGCAATGATGGCGCTCGCCGCTCTCAGCCATCCCTTGTAAGTGAAGTTGCGGTCGGGCACGGGCTCGCCGCGGAAGCGCATCGCCATCTCTTGCGCGGATCGCAGCTTCGCTTCCTCACGCCACAACGCCATGCTTGCCTGCGAAGGACTGCCCGTCCCCCGCACGTCGATCTCGATCATCACAGGCAAGAGATCGTCCCCGTACAGTAGGCGGGTCTCCTCCTCTGCGTAGAGTTCAATTAAGCCCAAGCCACTTAGATCCTTCGCGCAACTGCCCAGTGCCAAAATCACAGCGCGGCGCAACTCGTAGTCGTGCAGTTGGGTCAAGTAAGCTGACAAGAGCGGGACGACCTCTGCAGCCGTACCGGTTCCCAAAGTAGCGATGGCCGCCTGGCGCTCCGAGCTGCTAGCGCCCCCGTCCGCGATGACCAGCATTAGGAGTGTGCGCAACGCTTCACTCTCCAGCCCCTGCGCTCGGCGCAGAATGCGCAGTCGCAATTCCGCATCGCAAGTCTCGTAGTACTCGAACAACTCGTCAAGCATCTGCATGTTATTGACTTCCGTGTTCAAGAGCAGAATCTCGAAGCGTAAGCGACGGGAGATTTCTTCGCGTTCGACGATCTCCATCATCTTCGTACGACCTTCAAGGGTTTTTACGAGACGAGCCGCAAGAGCCTTTCCGAGCTCCTTATCGAGCCTCCCCACGCGCAAAAGCAAGTCTGTCTCGGACGTCATCTCATTCACTTGGCGAGGAACAGTACGCACGCTCATCCAAGCTCTCGTAAGCCACAAGGCGCGCGACTCGGCCTCACGCCAAGCTCCTCGGGTCGTTTCCCGCTCCGGCACAGCGCTCGCTTCCAAGACGAGCAATTCTCGATTGATCCACAGATAGAGCAATTCTTCCACTTCCGCGTTGCCGCTGAAACCTGCGAGCAATTCAGGGACCGTAACCTGCCGGGTTTCCTTGTTCGACCAAGCTGACAGGAGTGAATTCAGCCAAGCATCAAACGGCACGCCACGCACATGTTCGCGCAGTAAGCTCATTCGTTCCTCGGCCTCTTGTTTGCGCCACCAAACGCGACCCGCGTCGAGGTCCCAGTTGCTAAAACCCACGCCGACTAGGGCGCAGTAGGCGTCGCGTGCCAAGTCAGGGTAATCCAGTGCCTTAACTAACAGGCGCCCCGCTCCAGAATTGCCGTTGCGCGTCCAGCTTTCTACGAAAGCCTCGAAGGCTGCCCCGCGCACTTCGGGGCTCAGATCGTAGAACACCTCCTCGCCGTAGTTGCCCCAAACCGGCGCAAGGCCAGAAACCCGTGTCCAATACTCCACCAAGAATTCGTCGCTGCTCTCCGCAGGAAGCATGAACTGAAGACTACGCAAGCGTTGTTCAGGCTGTGCGTAGAACGCTTGCATGGCGCCCTCCAAATACCACAGCGCTCGCTCTAGCGCCGCTTCAGATTCCGCAGCACCCTCGCGATAGAGACGGTCTTCGCGAATTGCCGCTTGAATCAGATCTGGGTAAATTGAGCCATCGCCGCGCTCCACCCCATCTAACAGTCGTTCGCGACGGGCACGCTCGACTTCTGAGCTTTCACTGTCCATGCGTGCCGTCCAGCCGAGAGCAAGTGAGTTTCGGTCATAACCCAGCTTCCGGCCATGGCGCATTGCAGCCAAGAGCGCAAGCCGCGCGGCGATGCCAGGCTTTTCTTTCACCGACAGCAGCTGACTCTCGGCACCCTGAAGCAAGGGGAGATTCGGAACGAGGTGGTCGAGAACAAAGAGCACGCCCATGAATTCATCGGCACTCAAGCGCATCGGTGCGACTTCAAAAAGTGCCAGCTGAGCTTCGAGTGAAATCTCGCCCCGTGACAGCAACTGTGCGCGCGCTTCCGATGCCACCTCTTCGTCGAGGTCGGCTTCCAGCGCCAAGAGAATTGAGTCTGTGGAAGTTCCCGGCATGCGCCCGAGTGAGCGCGCGAGCGCTTTGCGTACCGCCGGAAGCGGGTCCGCAGCCAAGCGCTCCACAGTTTGCAGCTCGCCGTCTTCGGCAATTGGCAGCCCGTGACGAGCGCTAGCGAGCAAGGCCGCTGCGCGGACGTTTGGATGCTCGTGCTCCAAGCAATCCAAGACGAAGACCACTTGCTCGGTTTCCAATCCGCCAGGAGCCCGACGCGTTAACGCATCAAGCCATGCGTAGCGGGCGCTCCAATCGGCGTCTTCTGGCAAGTTCCAGTCATAGAGCTCGGCGAATAGCGCTCGTTCGCGAATTCCGCATTCCACCGAAACAGCGGCGGAAAGCTTCTGGGCACTCGCAAGTCCAGAGAGAAGTAGCGTTGCGCCGAGGGCGAGCCGCCCAAACCGAAAAGCTCGAATCATGTGTTAGGGGCGGCTGGTCGCTTCAAATTCCATTTGCGCGACACAGAGATAATCGACGATCGAAGATGCGATGAGCGCACGGTAGCCAAACTTTTTAGCCGCCAAGTCGCCGGCTAAGCTGTGTACATGGACTGCGCTACAGGTTGCCTCGAATACGCCCCACTCCGGCAAACCCAACCTGCGGGAATAACCAACGTATGCACCGATCACACCAGCCAGCACATCCCCGGCTCCGGCGGTCGCCATTCCGGGGTTTCCCCTCGGGCAAACGAACACGCGCTGACCGTCGGTAACCACAGTTTGAGGGCCCTTCAGGACGCAGATCGCTGACGCGGCACGCGCGATGAGAATTGCGCTTTCGATTCGCTCCTCGCTGTTGCTTGAAATACTCCCGGTACCGAGCAAGCGAGCCGCTTCACCCGGATGCGGTGTAACGATCAAGTCTTCACAATAGCCCGCCAAGACTTCCGGCGTATCGCCGATCACATTCAGGGCGTCCGCGTCGAGCACCAAGGGTCCAGAGAAATCATCCTCGACCAAACAACGAATCAATTCATCGGTGCGACCACCGCGCCCCATGCCAGGGCCCGCGATTCGCACATCATCGTCACGATCCGCAAGTTGACTAGGCAAGCGCCCGGCGACCAAATCTTTCGAACGACTCAGGTCGATGTAGACTGCTTCGGGAATCGCAATCGCTGCAGAATGAATAATGCTCTTGTCAAACGTCGCGAGAGTCACAAGGCCCGCGCCAGCCCTTTGTGTAGCACGCAACACCAATATTGCAGCGCCGGGCATCGTCTCTGAACCTGCGAGGCACAAGACCTTCCCAAGCTTGCCCTTGTGAGCGTCATCTTCAATCTTCGGAGCGGGAACGGCTTGGATGTTGTCCTTGTCCACTGCTTGACTCATTCGATGACCTTGGTGCGACCGACCTCCAATCCTGCGTAGTTGCGCGCGGGTCCAGCGGCCCACTGGGATAGAGCATCGATTTCCTGACTGCTAGCCAAACTAAATCGGCGCAAAAGGCTCAAGACCATCGGGTGCATGCCACGTTTGCCTCCGTCGTCCATCTTGAGGGCTAGTGCTCGACCGCCACCTCGTTCGCCGATGACGTAAACCGCTTCGGCGCCAATTTTCGGGAACAAACGACCGCCGGTCACCCTCGAGATAGCGCTGCAAATTTGATTCTTGCTGCCGCCAATTAGATTGGGGTGAAGCGCAACGGCCTCAGCCAACCTCTCGCAAGCTTTGCGACGCGGCTCTTCGAGAACCTCGGGATTGGCGAAACGCGCGAAGGCCAGCGCAAGATCCTGAAGCGGCATCCGAAAGGTCGGCGCACTGCAACCATCGATCCCGACGGAGAATTGAGCCGTATCTGAGCCACAAAGGTCAAAGACCGTGCGTTTCACAGCCGCTTGGCTGCGCGATCCATCCTCAATGTAAGTGCCCACTTCCTGGCCCATCTGCTGCGCAAGCGCTAAGAACGCGGCGTGCTTGCCCGAACAATTGTTGTGCAGCACACTTGGCTCTTCCTTCCGAGCCCACAACTCCCTATTCGCTTCAGGGTCCGTCGGACGATGAATGCCGCACTTCAAGTCGGCCGTGGACAACCCCAAACGCTTCAAGAGCGCGTTAACCACCTCCGTATGACAGGGTTCGCCGTAGTGTGATGCAACGGCCAAAGCTAGCTCGCGCGAGGTGAATCCGAACTTGTCGGCCGCGCCGCTTTCGATCAAGGGCAGCGCCTGCAAGGCTTTCGTCGAACTGCGCGCAAAAACAGGCTCAAGAAAGCCGCCATGCCCTTCGATCAGCTCGCCGTCCGACCTCACCAGAGCCCACGCGCCGCGGTTCTGGGACTCGACGTTGCCGCCGCGCCAGTGCTCGACGAGGACCGGATTGTCCGGGTAGTCGCCGCCCTTGCGGGTCTGGGACTTGTCAGTGCCGTTGCCGGCTTTGGGGGAGGTAGGTTCGATCAGCATAGTGTTAGACGCAACATACTAACCCACCACAGAAAAATAGGGTGTTGGACAGAGAGGCAAGATGGCCCACAGTTCCCCAACATTCACCCCTTTCGCCCCACAGCTCCCCCGAAACCGAACCACAAACGCGTACACTCAGCCCGTGAGCCAACCGGCCAAAAAGATCGTCATCGACGACCCAGGCTCCCGCAAGCCTTCCTCAAAACCGCTCCCGCGCTGGTTGGCGGGAGCTTCGTGGTTAGTGCCGCCGATAATTTTTGGTTCGGTAATCGGAGCCATCGCTCTCTTACGCCAAGCTCCTGGCGAAGTTTTCACGGGCTTTTTGGCTATCGTTTGCGGAATCCCCGTCCTTTGGGGACTGGCTTCTGTCTTCCTTCCAGCTCATCCAGACCGCCGCTGTCCAGACTGCAACAAACACACTCTGGAACAGCTCGAAGAGGGCCAATTGACCGGCCTATCCTGTACTAGCTGCGGGTTCGTTGATCGTTCTGCCAGCGCTTGGAAGTTTGTTGAAGAAGGCGACGCCGCCCTCGAACCGCTCATCATGAAAGATCGCAAAGCCGCGACCCTGCCCAAAGTCCCTCAATCTGACCATGGAGGCTCGCAATGACTCCCACCCCCATCGAAGGCGATCCCGTTGACGAGCAAAAGATGGTCGAGATCGAGCTGGGCCGCATCGTCCTGCGCGATCACTCGGTCGCCGCCCCCCAACACATTCTGTTGCGTGAGATCGACGGCGAGCGCAGCTTTCCAATTGTCATAGGCTTTCCCGAAGCCTCCGAAATTCAGCGTCTAGTCACCGGCGTCAAGACTGAACGCCCGATGACGCACCAACTACTACACGACACAATCGTAAGCCTTGGTGCACGCCTAGCCACTGTCGACATCATCGACATTCGCCACAACACCTTCTACGCCAAGTTGATGCTCGAGAACGAAGCGGGCGAACCGGTCGCTGTGCTCGATGCGCGACCTTCCGATTCGATCGCGCTTGCGTTGCGTGCAAAGTGCCCTCTGCGCATCTCCGAAACCGTGCTCGATCTGGTTCGCACAGACGAAAGTGCGGACAAAATCGAAGACGAATCGGAAGAGTCGCCCCCGGACTCGACGCCAGACATGCCCAGCTTTTAGGTTCGCCCGGTAGCGGCTTCTGGTTCAGGGACGAAATTAGTGGCGCCCAGTCCATCTCTTAAGTTGAACCCATCAGGATCGCTTGCTGGCTCTCGGAGCCAGAAGGAGAAGCACCCAGTCACTCCAGCAATGACTCGACAAGCCGCCTAATACCCGCCCCAGACTCCGGAGAATTCACCCCATGCCCGTAATCGACGGACCCGCCCTGATCGAGAACCGCGTCGACGCTATTCGCGCGATGCACACCAAGATCGGCAATATGCACGCTCAGCTCGATGTGAGTGGCGGCATCGATTCCGCGGTGCTGCTCGGTTTGCTTGCGAGGGCCGTGGGACCTCTGAACATCACAGCCGTCTACAGCAGCATTCACTCCGGTCTTGTGTTTCGCGATCGCGCGCGTTTGTGTGCTAAGGCACTTGATGTCTCACTCATCGAACTCGACCTGAGTGACCTCTTCGACAATTTAGTCGATCAAATGCAAGCGACGCTCGGCGCCGCTGGTTTTGACATGAAACAAGTCAACCATCGCATCGCTACGGATCGCACGGTGATCGGTTCGCTGCGCTCTTGTTTACGCGCGCCCGTAGGCCGCGGCTACAACCGCATGACGGGCGGTGGTATTCGTCACGGAACGGGCAACGAGTGCGAGGATCGATTCATTCGCTTCTACCAAAAAGGCGGTGATGGCGAAGTCGATACGAACCCTATCGCAATGCTCGGGAAGGGAGAGGTCTATCAACTCGCCCACGCACTTGGTGTACCGAGCCAGGTGATTGAAGCGGTCCCTTCGCCAGATCTGCATGCGATTGGAGATGCTCACAACGATGAGGATGAGCTGCGAGAGCTCTCGGGAGTCGATTGGACGTACAGTCGGATTGATTCGACAACTGGCAAATACATCAAGGTCGGAACGATTGAGCGCATGAGCCGTTTTCTCGACTCGGGTAGCGAGGAACAACTCTTCGCTGACGAAGCTCCGAGCGCCGCGGCCTTTACCCGACTGTGCGC
>JBLIOI010000152.1:0-9976 GCA_047639675.1 Planctomycetota bacterium
GGCGAATTCAGAGTAAATACCGAGGCGGCATCGCTACCGTCCACACTGATCCTTCCATCAATTCGCACCGTCCCCCGTGCCATGGATCGTCACAGGCTTCGGGCCGACAAAGTGAAGAACAGAACCGGCGGGTACGTAGAGATCGCGGAACACCAGGACTCCGTTAATAGCAACCTGGCTGTTCACGTTAGCCCCGCCGGGGCCAACAATGGTGTTCACCGACAAGAGCCGACCATCCCATTCAGCGAGAGGATAGATGGACACGAACTCAGTGTCTTCCAGACTATTCTCACCCGACTCGAACCCTACATACCTTTCGTCCAGTTCATCCCCAGGCTGGCCCGAAGTGTCCGCAGAGAAGTCCGTTTCAAACTGTAGCATGGTCAAGGGCATGAGGTTCTGATCGCCAACTATGTCCTCTAGCTCAGGGCTTACCCAAACACGCAGAATACGACTCTGGGGTAATACGCCATCGGAGCTAAGCTCGACCGTCGATCCTCCGCCACCACAGTTCTGCAAGAGCTTGGCTTGGGTTGTAATCGCATGCCACACACATGCCAAGTCGCGCCACTCCAATCGAATGCGATCCGAATTGATGTTTGACTCGAAGGGCGAGAGTGCTTGGTCCATTCGAACCCGCACAGTCACCTTCGAATCGTCATCGACGTACAAGTTGAGCGGTGCCAGATAGCCTGGCAAGTCCGCGAGGCCGCCAATCCCAAGCTGGAAGAACTGAGTATCTCCGGCACCCGTCACAAGATGGCTACCATCCGCGCTTGCGGGCTGTACAAGGATGGTGGGAGGCCCGTCCACCTCATCATGGAAGAGGTCACTCAAAGCCTGCGAGAAGGGCGTGTGGAACTCAACCAGTGTTCCAATCGCCAAGCGCCACTCTCCATCATGTGGAAAACACACCTTAAATGCATCTTTTTCGCCGCCCATTCGGGGTGCTAAAACGAGCAAGAAGCCGTCCAGAGTGCCGAATCCATACTGTGAAACAACTCGTTTGCAGATTCCTCTTGGGCCTCTTCCCGGCCTCCGAGTAATGTTCGCCCCATGCCCCGACCTACAGCCTTCCATGCGCGCACGAGCGAGCTATGCACCAGCCTTCTATATAAGGAGTGGGCTGGTTGCTATGCCGTCTGTCGCTACGACAATTATCACGACCGCGAGTACTACGCCCTGCGCCATCAGGCGACCCTGATGGATGCGACGCCGCTCTTCAAATATGAGTTGCGCGGCTCGAACGCAGCGGAGTTGCTGTCGCGGGTGACCGTGCGGAACTTCGCAAAGCACGGAATTGGCCGCGTAGGTTATGTCTGCTGGTGCGACGAGCATGGCAAAGTTTTGGACGACGGCACGGTGACGCGCTTGGCGGGCGATCACTTTCGCATCACGTCAGCAGATCCTTCCTTGGCTTGGCTCGAACGTAACTCGCGCGGATTGGATGTGACGGTTGAAGATACAAGTCGCACCTTGGCGGCGCTTGCCTTACAAGGTCCCCTCTCGCGCGAAGTTCTGCGACCCGTGGTTGGCGGAGAGATCGACGAGTTGAAATTCTTTCGCGCGCAACCCGTCGAGTATCAAGTTGATGGACGCAAGGTCACTGGACTCGTATCACGCACGGGTTACACCGGCGATCTTGGCTACGAGCTTTGGATGGAGAACGCGGACGCGCTAGCTGTCTATGACGCAGTGATGGAAAGTGGGCAACCCTTAGGACTCTTGCCTATGGGGCTTGATGCCTTGGACGTCTCGCGCGTTGAAGCGGGCTTTATCCTCAACGGTGTCGATTACACTTCGGCGAAGTCCGCTACGATTGAACGGCAGAAGTCGACTCCTTACGAATTGGGATTCGATTGGATGGTGCAATTAGATCGCGAGCCTTTCGTAGGTCAAAAGGCCATTCGCGCCGAAAAGGAGCGCGGTGTCGCGCGGCGCCTAGTTGGACTAGAAGTCGATTGGAACGACTTTGAGGCCATCTACGAGGGTTTTGGGCTCGCGCCGCACTTGACGACCGAGACCTGCCGTGCAGGCGCTCCGCTCTACAACAATGGCCAGCAGATCGGTTACGCGACGAGCCGCACATGGTCACCTCACCTGAAGAAATACATCGCCCTCGGAACCGTGGACGCCAGCGTGGCAAAGCCCGGAACGCAACTCGAGATCGAAGTGACCTGCGAATACGAGAGGCACCGCGCTGGTGCCACCGTCACCAAAACACCGTTCTTTGATCCCGAGCGAAAGAAAGCCTGATGGCCAATAACGATTACGACACGATTATTGTCGGCGGCGGGCACAACGGCCTGGTTTGCGCGGCGTACCTTGCGAAGGCTGGCCAGAAGGTCTTGGTGCTTGAGCGGCGCCATGTACTTGGTGGCGCGGCGGTCAGCGAAGAGCTCTATCCCGGTTTCACCTACTCGTCTTGTTCCTATGTGGTCAGCTTGATGCGGCCCTGGATCATTCGAGACTTGGAGCTCGCGCGCTTTGGCTTGGACTTGATTCCGCTCGAATCATCCTTCTTGCCCTTGCCGGACGGACGCTCCATGTGCCGCTGGTCCGACGCAGCCTTGACGCGTGAAGAGGTCTCGGCCTTTAGCAAGCACGACGCGGAGGTCATGGGCGAGTTCAGTCAAGCGATGACCAAGATTGGACGCTTCGTGCGGCCGATCATCGACTCCCCCGCTCCCTTGCCCGCGAGCTTCAACCCGAAGGAGCTAGTGTCGATGCTAAAGCTCGGCAAGCACTTTGCGGATGCGCCCGTCGATCAGATGGAGCTACGCTTGAAGCTCTTGACCATGAGCGCTGTGGACTTCCTCGACGAATGGTTCGATTCGGAAGAGCTCAAAGCCCCGATGTCCGTCAGCGGCATCATCGGCACCTTCCTCGGTGTACGCTCGCCGGGAACGGCCTATGTACTACTCCACCACTACATGGGCGAAATTGATGGCGCCTTCCGCTCTTGGGGTTTCCAACGCGGCGGTACGGGCGGAGTGAGCAACGCGATTGCCGATTCGGCACGGCACTTTGGTGCGGAGATTCGGACGGAAGCACCGGTCAGCCGCATCTTGGTCAAAAACGGCAAGGCTTATGGCGTTGTGCTTGAGAACGGCGATGAACTGCGCTGCAAGGAAGTCGTCTCCGGTTGCGACCCGCGGCGCACCTTTGCGGGTTTTGTCGGCGCGGAACATCTGCCCGATGAATTCATGACGGCGCTCTCACGCTATCGCTACCGCGGCAGTTCCGGCAAGGTCAACTTATCGCTTTCCAGACTGCCGGAGTTCAGTTGCCGGCCCGGCGTAGACCACCTGCGCGGCGACATTGCTATCGCACCCAGCATCGACTACCTCGAGCGCGCCTACGACGAGGCCAAGTACGGCAACTTCTCGCGCCGGCCCTACATCAATGTGGTGCTGCCTTCGATCGTCGACCCGAGCGTCGCGCCTCCCGGGCAACACGTCATGTCGTGCTTCGTGCAATACGCACCGTACGACATCAAGGAAGGCGCGGAGAATTGGCCGAGCAAGCGTGAAGCTTTCGGCGAAACCGTGATCGATACCTTGGAAGAGTACATTCCGAACCTGCGCGAAACGATTCTGCACAAGCATGTGCTCACGCCCTGGGACATCCAGGAAGAGTACGGCCTGACCGAGGGCAACATTTTCCACGGCGAGTTGACCCTGGATCAAATGGCCTTCCAACGTCCAATGTCCGGATGGGCACGTTATAAGACACCTATTCGCAACTTGTGGCTGGGCAGTTCTGGCGCCCACCCGGGCGGCGGATTGATGGGCGCGCCCGGCGCCTTGTGTGCAAAGGCCATGCTTGGATCGGAGGAGAACTAAGTGGCGAATAAGAAAGAGCGTGCCATTGTCTTGGGCGCAGACATCGAGGGCTTGGCCGCTGCAGCGACCTTGGCTAAGGCTGGACTGAAGGTGAAGGTTGTCGACGCAATGGTCGCGCCGGGTGGCGCCTCGCGCGCATTGGAATTCCATCCGGGACACGTAGCGCCGGGACTTTTGCACGAGACAGCGCTGGTGCGGCAAAAGTTACTCGCTCACTTAGAGCTCGAAAAACACGGACTTGCCTGGCGCTCTGATGAGAGGCCGGTGCATGTCATGAATGCTCAAGGCAAGGTTCAGACGGTCTCGCGCGGCGCGATCAGCGATAGCCCCTCCGCCGGCGCTTATGTTGAGTGGCGCAACTTCGTTGACAAGCTGAGCCCACTGATCGCAGACGTGCTCGACGACACGCCCCCCGAAGCGGTTGCCCCGAGCTTGATGGAGATGTTCAGCTTGGCCAAGAAGGGCCTTCGCATGCGCTCCCTCGGCGAGAAGGACATGATGGAGCTGATGCGCATCGTGACCATGCCGGCTTGGGACTGGATGGAGGAGCGCTTTGAAGATCAGGCTCTGCGCGCCGCACTGACCGCGCTTGCTTTGCCGGGTACCGTTATCGGACCGCGCGCCGCTGGCACAACGGCGATGATCTTGATGCGTGAAGCTGCACGTGGTGCGGAGCCGCTGGGCGGTCTGGCTGCTGTCACAGACGCGCTGATGAAGTGCTGCAAGGAGATGGACGTGCAGTTTCACTTGGGCGCCAAGCCCAAGAGCATTCAAACGGATAGCTCCGGTATTGTGAGTGGCGTACAGCTCGAGAACGGTGAGCTGCTTGAAACCGACCTCATGCTATCGGCGCTGTCGCCGCAAGAGACCCTGCTCGACCTGACCCACCCGGGACTTATCCCCCATCACGTCGAAACGGAGGTTCAGTCCTGGCGTACGCGCGGAAGTTCAGCGATCCTGCTGCTAGCCCTCGACAAGCCTGCGAACTTGCCCGGCAAGGCGGAACGCTTGATCACGGCGACAACCCCGCTTGAGTTGGAGCGCGCGGCCGATGCCTTGAAGTACGGCGAATTGCCGAGCGAACCTTGGTTGGACGTGCGCGACTGGGGACAGTCAGACGCCAACTGCGCGCCGGCAGGCGCGGGTACCTTGTCAATCCACGTCCATGGTGTTTCCCACGCCTTGAGTGGCGGCTGGAATGATGCGGCGCGAAAGGAACTCTCTGAGAAGACTCTCACTGCCCTGGAGAAGGTCTTGCCCGGCGTGCGCGCTTCGATCGTTCGCGAAGAACTGCTGACTCCAGTCGAGATCGAACAACGCTTCGGTTTGCGCGGAGGTCAAATATACGGCGGCGAACAAGTCTTGGACCAACTTTGGGTGCAACGACCTGCACTGGCGCTTTGTCGCTACGAGACCCCCGTCCCCGGATTGTTCCTCGCCGGAGCCTCTAGTCACCCGGGCGGACCCTTTATCGGCGGAGCTGGCGTGCTCGCAGCGCGCCGGGCATTGGTCTAGCACTCCAGAGTCCACTGGAGCGCGGGTGCTTTCAAGGCCCTCTTCGTGAGCACTGAAAAGCGATTCCGAGCTAGAGCTAGAGCTAGAGCTGCGACCCCCTCAAAGCCCCTGCGCCAAGAGCAGCTTCGCCTTCCAAACACCACGTCCTTGTGTCGCCACCAAGATTCGCTTGCGGGGCCCGTCTATCTTGATATCGACGACCACCGCCTTCGGCAATCCCTTGCCGTATGGGCGCCAGTGCTGACCGTCAGAATAGGACACGTAGAGCCCTGCATCCGTGCCAGCGAAGAGCACATCGATCCCTTCAGTCGGAAGGACATCGATCACGTTGACAGGGACGTCGGGCAGGTCGCCGTCCAAGCTCGTCCAGAGGCCGCCCCCGTCTTGCGTTCGACGGACCTGCTCCACGCCGAAGGCTGCTCCGGCCAAGTACACGGTCGAAGGATCATCCGGATGAATGGTCAACTCACGAGTCACGCGCGGCCAACCCGGGTGACCCGACTCGATCAGTGTGAAGTTTGAGCCACCGTTTTGAGAGCGCAGGACACGGCCATCTGTCGTGGCTGCCCAAACGATCTGTGAGTCGCTGGGCGCTTGAGCCAAGCTGCGAATCGCACCGTTGCCAGAAGTTAAGTCTCCGCTGATCGCATTCCAAGACGATCCGGAGTTGGTCGAACGATAGACGCGATGCGTGGCGTAGAGCATCCGTGAGGAATCCTGCGCGCTGATCAAGAAAGGCGGAAGGAAGCAATTGCGATCGCCACTATCAACCCCGCCCCCAACCCAATCGAAGCTAGTACCACCATTTGATGAGCGGTAGAGGTTCCCGGTACCTTGGAACTCGACGAACATCCGCAGCGGGTTCTGCTGATCGATCTGCGTCCAACCGCCGTCCCCACCGAATACGGCAAACCAAGTGGTTCCGGAGCTGTTGCGCAGATTTGTACCGTTGTCCTGGAATCCCCCGAGCACGGTGTGCGGGTCACTTGGGTGAGTCGAAAAGCCTGCGTAGAGCTGAATGATTCCCAAGCCATCGTTCAGTGCCGTCCAAAAGTTGCCCCCGTTCGTCGACTTGTGCAAGCCGCCGTCATCCCCCGCCAGCAAGTTCCCGTTCGCATCCCAAGCAAGCGCGTGCAAGTCAACGTGCGGCGGAGTCACCGTGCTCCAACCAGAGCCACTGTTCGTCGAACGGGCCAAGCTAAATCCGCCCATATACACCTGGGATGGATTGGTTGGATGAACCAAGACTGTGCTCAGGTACCAGCCGTAGCTCGCCTGAATGTTACCCGGCGAGCTCGAAGTCCATGATGAGCCACCATCGTCGGTCCGAAAGCCACCTAAAGTCGATGCGTTGGCGCCCGTTGAAGAACTCGGGTTCGTCAGCAGCGCATAAACTCGCTGCGGTTGGCTCGGAGCGATACCGAGGCTGATGCGCCCAATGCCGGAATTCGGTAAGCCACCGCTCAGCTTGTTCCAACTCGTCCCGCCGTTCGTCGACTTGTAGATGCCGTTTTGATTGCTGCCAAAGATCCGGCCGATGGCGGCGTAGAGGGTGTCCGGCGCCGTGGGATCCATGCAAAGATCCGTCGCCGACAAATTGGGCAAGCCGCCGCTTAGGTGCGTCCAATTCACTCCACCATCTGTGGACTTGAAAATGCCCAAGTTGCCTGTCGCACCCGGATGCCCCTTGGCTGCAGCGAGTTCAGGAAAACCACCTGCGCGCGTCACGGCGCCGTAGAGCACTTGGTTGTTGTTTGGATGAATGAGAAGCCGTGAGAATGAACGGCCGCCGAACACGCTCTCGGCATGCTGCTGCCAAGTCTCTCCAGCATCGACGCTCTTGTAGATCCCCAAGCCACTTCGCGAGTGATTGGCATAGTTCGCCTCGCCAGTCCCGACAAAGATTACGTCATGGTTGTTTGGGTCCAGAGCCAGGGCTCCAACGGCCTGGGTTGGCATCTTGTCGGTCAGTGGCTTCCAACTCGAACCGCCGGTATCCGTGCGCCAGACGCCTCCGTCTGCGCCAGCGACGTAGATTCGATTCGCATTGGTCGTACTCGCAGCGATCGCAGAGATGCGCCCGGTGTTGCCCCCGGAAATCGGGGCAGGGCCGAAGTTCTTCCAGGCTTGCGGTGAAGCCTGCGAAACAATCGTTTGAGCGGAAGACAGCGAACTGGCGCATGCAAGCGCAAGGAGCGCTCCAACCAGCTTGTTAAAGAGGAGGCTCATCGCTTCTCACCTCCTTCTTGCTGGGGACTCAGATTGTTCTCAACAGCAGGGGAAACGAAGCGCAGGCTCGCGCTGCACAACTCATAGTCCGCATCCCGCGCGCCCATCAATGGAACGAGTTCGTGAGCTTCGAGGGTCCAAGCACCAGCCTTCGTAATTTTCATGTGCGCTATCCCACCGGGCCTCGTGGTGAAACTCGTGCGCGTGCCACTTGCCTCGTGCAAGGCAGTCACGAAGACGCCAGCCGAAGTTCCCGAAGGCGAGTAGAACTTGACCGGGAAGTCGCCACCGGGGGTAATCGTTGTAGGATCAGCAAGCGGTCGCAACTCGACGGCTTGACCAGTCTTCGTCATCAGCACCGCCGAAGGAATGGGAACCTCCTTGCCCTCCCGCAAACGAACGAGCAGCTTGCTCGATTCGATGCGGCGCAGTCGAACAGTCGAGGGAGTCTCAAAGGCCGAAGTGAATGGCGCGGGTTCCTTTGCGCCGAGTTTTTGAACTTGGAAGCGCTCCCAGTCCGCGAGCGGAAGCTCCACGAGACTCGGTTTTAGATCCAACCCGACTACGACTCCTTCACTCTGGTAATTGCCCGCGGGTAGGGCGAGCTGTCCGCGTTCTTCCTTAGCGCCAAGCGTCGGAACTTCTTGAAAGTTGCTCTGACTCTGTGGTGAGCGCAAGAACACCCAGTTGCGCTGTTCCGTTCCCGGAAAAGGAAGTGTGCGCAGGCTGCCAGCCTCCCCCCGCTGCAAGCTCACCTCAAGTTGACCACCCGGAAGTGGAAGCGGGCGAGTCGTACGTAAACTGCCCAAGTCTTGCGCTGAGAGCGGAAGTGATAGAAGGCAGAAAAGCGAAGGTGCAAGAGCTCGATTCATCGTGAAGTGGAGTTAGACAAATATCCAAGATTGAAGCCAGTCTAGACCGCATCCGCAGATTTGGGTGTAAGGAAGCGTCTCTCTAGGCAAGTCGCCTACCTACGAAAACAGGGCGCGCTGAGTGCGCACCCTGCCTCTTCGAGCTCCAGCCCAGCTACTCTCGTGCGCTTTTGACGTTCTTGGCGAGGAACTTGCGGATGTAGCCTGCGATTTCAGCACCATCTTCTTCGAGTGCGAAGTGTCCCGTATCGAGCAAGTGGAACTCAAGGTTCTTGAGATCGCGCTTGTAAGGATGGGCGCCTTCGGCCGGGAAGATCGCGTCGTTCTTGCCCCAGACAATGAGCGTCGGCGGCTGGTTGTCGCGCAAGTACTGTTGCCATGCGGGGTAGAGCGCCGGATTCGTGCCGTAGTCGAAGAACATCTGTAATTGGATGTCGTTGTTGCCTTCGCGGTCGAGAAGCGGCTGGTCCGTTGTCCAGTTGTCAGGACTGATTGCCGCGACGTTGCGCACGCCATTGGTGTACTGCCACTTGGTCGCGCCGATCGTTAGCAAGTTGCGCAAGGGAACACTCGTCTCATCGTTACGGTCAGCCCAGTAAGCTTTGATCGGATCCCAGAACTCGCGCAGGCCTTCGTCGTAGGCGTTGCCGTTTTGAATGATGAGTGTCTCGACTCTCTCGGGATGACGAGTCGCCACGCGGAAGCCAACCGGTGCGCCGTAGTCCATCAAGTAGAGCGAGTAGCTCTTCAAGTCGAGGGCTTGCGTGAAGGAGTCGACGATGTCGGCGAACTTATCGAAGCTGTAGTTGAACTCGGAGACCTTCGGCATCGAGCTATTTCCAAAGCCCGGGTAGTCGGGAGCAACCACGTGGTAGCTGCCAGCAAGCTGCGGAATCAAGTTGCGGAACATGTGCGAAGAGGTCGGAAAACCGTGCAGCAAGAGCAGAGTGGGCTTGTCGCGCGATCCGGCTTCGCGGTAGAAGATTTCCAGGCCGTCGATCTCGACTGTCTTGTGCATCGTCTGCGACGTTGCCTTGTGAGCTGCGGCGATGGGGCTTGTCTGTGCAGGTGCGCTTGTTGTGCCCGTTGCCGAGAGGGAGGCGCCGAGGGTCAGGAGGAGAGCGCTTGCTTTGAGGATGGAGTACATGGTGGTCTTTGGTGGTTTGTGCCTTAGTGCCCGGTGTTGGACATCTGGCCGGGATAAACCACGAAGCGTGCCAAGGCCCTCCCATCCCCCCCCGCGAAGCCCACAACCCCAGGCTAGATCAGGAGATAGAGAATTCTACGAGTCCCCGTAGGGCCCCAATGGGCCCCGACGACATTTCATCAATACCGATTTATCGCCAATCCCACTAGCGAGATATCGCCACGCCAGCCCTGAGGCGCGCCGCCAGCAGCTGGTGAAAGTGGTACTCGCCCATCTCCACCTGCGGCGCGTAGCGGCCCCGGTCGTAGCTTGCAGAGTGCAGCCCGAGCTGGACGGACTCGCAAATCTCAATGTCCTCGCGTTGTGTT
>JBLIOI010000153.1:0-9922 GCA_047639675.1 Planctomycetota bacterium
AGCAAGCGAGCATCGTTGCGATCGCACTTCTTCACGCTAGAAGTGATGATCGGAATGTTACGTGGATTCGCGATGACGACCTCGTGTCCGAGCTCAACGGCCAGGTTGTGAATCCATCGGGAAGAAGTGGAGGCCTCCATAACAACGCGAGCATCCGGGAATCGCCCGAAGAGAGTGGTGAATTGCTCTCGGTTACTCGTCACCTTGCGCTCCTCGATTCGGTCGCTATTGGTCCCGTAAACAGCGCACTGGGTATTTGTATCTCCGAGGTCAAGTCCGATGGTCAAGATGTGGCTGGCGGTGGTAGGCCGCAGCATGGCTGGTCTCCTTTGATGAGATGTTTGGGAGGTAGTACTCCGATTGACCACTCCATCTGCAGCGCGCGCAAGCACGACTGCGTCGGAGACCCGCCTTCTCGCCCCATCGCACACCCTGCGGTACTTTGGCGGCAGAGAGGTACCGCAGGGTGTGCGACTCCGTATTGCGGTTTCGGCTAGGGACCTGTAAGTAAGTCCTGCGGGCCACGAGGCAATTGAATCTGTGTGGCGATCGCTGCGCGAGCGATCGAACATTGGCGTCGAGAAGCGCAGCTCATCGAGGAGGTCTCTGCTCGGCCAGTAGAGCTTTGTCGGGGCCGAAGAGAATCTGCGCAACGCCCACATCAATTGCTGGTTCGTGATCGCAGAGGCCGGGCCGGCTGCGTTGAAAACGCCGGAGGTCTTGTCCTCTGCTAAGCGAACGATCCAATGGCACAGATCTCGCACATCGATTATCTGCGCTTCTCGATTGGGCCAAGCGGGACAGACGATGTCCCCACCGCGATGGAAGCAATCGATCCAGTAGGTGAATCGACCGCTGGTATCCCCGGGGCCGACGATGTAGCAAGGCCTCACGACGGTGGCGGCTGTGCCGTAGATTGACTGTACGATTCGATCGCACTCGGCTTTCAGCGGTCCGTAGGTCTCGCCGGTCACCGATTCGGTTTGCGGTTCCGGCGCCGCGTGTAGGGCTGCGCTCGCGTCCGCGCTGCTCGACTATTCGTAGTCGTAGACCGCCACCGTTGAAGTGAACAAGTACCGTCCGACACGACCCTTGAGCAACTCGGCCGAGTCGCGAACATGACGCGGGACGTAGCCCGAGTTGTCGACAACAACATCCCAGCGCCGATCTCCTCCCAAAGAGGTGAGTCCGGCGCCGACTTTGGAATCCCGATCGCCGATCAGCTGCTCTACCTTCCCGTCGTAGGCGCCTGCTTTATTTCCGCGGTTGAACATCGTGATCAGATGTCCGCGTGAGAGTCCGTACTCAATTTGATGGGGACCAATGAACCCCGTTCCTCCGAGGAATAAGAAGCTCATGCGGTCTCGCGCGGGCTGAACTTTTGCCGCGGAACTGATCGATGCGGCAGTCAAGAGTGCAGCATTCGCAGCCATAAAGTCTCTTCATGTAGTCATCTCTTCTCCGGTGGAGTCATCGATGGATCCAGCCTGCTTCAGGAGCATCAGGCTGGCGGGAGAATACACGATCCGCATGTGACCTCGTAAGGAGGCGCTATTGCGAGTAATCTCGGACGGACCGAACTAGGTCTCGCACCCCCTCCTACGCACATGTCCGCCCTCCAGCATCTATCCCTTGCAGAATACATACTCGACCCTTCTATCGCTCGGAGGCTGTGCAGTCCCGCGTTGGTGATCAACCTCTCCAAAGTCAAGCGCAACATTCGCCGCGTCCTTGATCGAACGGGCAGTCCCGATCGATGGAGACCGCATGTGAAGACCACAAAGTCTCCGCGGATCTGGAATGAACTCATCGCCCAAGGAGTTCGTCAATTCAAATGCGCCACTGCACGCGAAGCGCAAAACCTCGCGCAGACTTTGCACGACAGCACTCCACGCGGTGGAGACATTCTTCTCGCCCATCCGGCCATCGGGCCAACTCTGCAGAGGCTGGGTGAGCTGGCCACTCAGTTTCCCGAGTCACGTTTCTCCGTCATAAGCGAGGACCCTTCTCACGTCAGAGAGATTCCGCAGGAGGTTGGCGTCTTCGTTGATATCGATCCGGGTTATCAACGCACTGGCCTAGGGATCAGAGATCGCGACGGTATCCTCGCCGTGGCGCGCTCTTCTGGCACGAGGTTTCGCGGCGTGCACTATTACGAGGGTCATCTCACTTCTCTAGACATGTCCAAGCGTCGCGCCTCGGCCTTTGCTGGCTACGAAGAACTCCTGGGACTGCTCAGTCTCTTGCAGTCGGAGGGACTCAGTGCGCGTGAGCTCATCACCAGTGGTACACCGGGATTCTTGTGCGCCCTTGATTTCCCAGGCTTCAATGAATTGGGCGCTATCCAGCACCGGGTTTCACCGGGGACCGTCGTATTTCATGATTGGCGATCGGAGACTCAAATCCCTGAGTTAGAGCTCGAGCCCGCGGCTTTCATCTTCACTCGCGTAGTCAGCCATGCCGGCGACTCGCGCTTTACGTGTGACGCCGGCTCCAAGTCGTTAGCCGCCGAAGCGGGCCATCCTTGCGCCTTTGTCATCGGACATCCGCAATTCGAAGCACAAGTCCCGAGCGAAGAGCATCTCCCAATCGTCGTCCAAAGCGGTCCAGTTCCTGAACGCGGCACTCAACTGTATCTCGTCCCGAAACACATTTGTCCGACAGTCAACCTGGCTGAAGAAGCACTTCTCGTCGACTCGGAGAAGCCAGTCGAAGTGATCAAAATCGTGGCGCGAGCCCACGACTCTCTAATCGGCGATTCAGTGTAGAGGCGGGACTGGGTCGCACACCGTACGGTACTTCTCTGCCGCTAAAGTGCCACCGGGTGTGCGACTCGGTATTGCCTAGCAGTCCGTGATGAAAGTGCTTTCGGCTCTATTTGCTGGCATCACGTCATTGATCGCGGGATCGCCGAGTGGCCCCCTTTGACCAATGCTGTGACGCGCTTCTTTCTCGCAAACGATCCTGATTCGAGGAAATTTATTCGAAAGCTGCCACGCATTCGGTAGCGGCGGGAGAATAAGCATGTGCCCACACCTAGCCAACCCATGCCCGACCCCCACCTCGACGCCCTGCTCGCCGAGGCTGGATGGGTACTAACTCTCGCCAAACGCTTGGCGCGTGATCAAGCGGCCGCGGAGGACATTGCGCAGAGCACACTTGCGCTGGCGCTGGAACGGCGCCCGAGCGTAGATGGCGGCCTGCGGCCCTGGCTTGCGAAGGTCGCTCACCGGCTTGCTCGCAGCACCGTCCGGAGTCATGTACGCCGGCAAGACCGCGAAGCCCAGGCGGCGCCGAATCGCGATGCAAGCTCGATCGGCAGTGACGAGGTGCTCGAACGGTTCGAGCTACAGCAGGATCTAGCGAAGCGCGTAGCCGCGCTCCCCGAGCCCTATCGAGGCGTCCTTATCCGGCGTTACTACGAAGGTCTCTCCGTTAAGCAGATTGCGATTGCCAGCGGGGCGACCTCTGAAACTGTTCGCTCACAACTCGCCCGGGGGCTTGAGCGCATCCGACTGCAATACGGCAAGCCTTCCGGTCGCCACAACGCCCTTGGAGTATTCCTTATTGCCGCGGGTCCAAGCACCAGCTTCCTTTCACGCAGTACTACGCAGATCGTCACTATGCAAACATCTACAAAAATCGCCGCTGCTACTGTTGGGTTGATCGTTGCGACCCTTGCTGTCGTCCAGCCCGACTTTGGCCTCTCCAACGGCCTCCATTCAGACGGTTTGAAAGCTCCGCTCGTGCTCGATCTTTTCGCAGGCGATGAAAGCGATGCAGACTCCCTCGGGAATGCACCGACCGAAGGGACCCCTCGCTTGGCCCTCGCGACGGTCGCGACCGCGGTCGCAGATGGCAACCGGACCCCGGCAACCGTGGAAGACGAGATGCCAATGATCTCCATTGTGCGCGCTCGAATTCTCGGCTCGGATCTGAAGCCATTGGCTGGAGCCACCCTGAGTTCCATCCATCCCGACGGGCGGGCACGTGGCACGCACAACGTTGCGGAAAGTGACGGGGAAGGCCATGTCGTACTCCGGCTACCTGACAACTCGATGAGGACCTGGCGCGGCATTGAGGTTTTCGACATGGTTTTCGCTGCAGGAGGAGCCAACCACGCGACGTCGTTCTTGATCAAGCTGCCCAAGCTTCACGGAGACACGGACCTCGGTGACATTCGACTCGAAGCGGGCGGAGCCTTCACGGGCATCTGCTTGGATACCAAAGGGCGCGGCATCCCTGGAGCTGTTGTGTACGCGGGCGCAAGCGTGATTACAGAGAGTCCAGAGACGCGACGAATCCGGGGGCCGAAGTTGGGCGTCATGCGCCCTCGAACAATCAGTGCAGCCGATGGGAGCTTCAAGCTCTCTGGTATCCAAGCCAGTCTATTGAACGGGCGGAGCCCTGGTGCACGGCTTTGGGCCCATGCACCCGGCCACCTGTGGACGATCACCGACCCCTTTACGCTCGCGCCGCGTGGCAGCGTTGAGGTTGGGCAAATTCTCCTCGAAGAAGTTCCGCCCGAACTCCTAGTGCAAGGAACGGTTGTGCGACCCGATGGGCTCCCGGCAGCTGGCGCTCGAGTCGGCTTTGCCTCGACCGGCGCACCGAACGTTGGTCACGTTGAGGCCGACGAAAGTGGGCACTTCATGGTCATCGCGAAGGACGACTCCCCCATGGATCTCGTTGCGCGGGACGCGACGGGTGAATACGGAATGAGCGACCTGCAAACGGTCAAGCGCGGTGAAATCGCCAAACTACAGCTCATGCCGAAACGCATCATGTCCGTCACGATTACGGACACGGATGGCGTGCCTATCGGAGACGCACACTTCATGCCGATTCTGATGGTTGCCCCATCCTACTCCGTTGATGAAGGACGCTTGGTGCCGGGTGAAGAATGGTTGTATGTAGACGAAGTAGGCCACTTGAACATTGAAGTGCCCGGCGGCAAGTTCACCTTGACCGCTCGGCAAACGGGCTTTGGCTCGAAGACCGTGGGGCCTTTCGAGTACGACTCAGCGCCCGATGAGCTCACGATCACCATGCAGCGGGGCGCTCAGCTGACCGGCCGCGTCCTTGCCTATGGCAAGCCAGTCGAAGCCGCCAGAGTTTCAGCGATGCGTAGCCACTGGAGCTTCGTAGCGATGACTGGCGGATTCCCAAGCCGATATGTTAGCGGGTCTCAACCTGTTCTGACGGATGCGGAGGGACGCTTCAAGGCGCCAGTGAAGGCAAACTGGGGCGCCCTTGGAGTGATCGCCAGGATCGACGGGTTGGCTGCGGGTGAAGTCTCGTTTGACCATCAGCCCGGCGAAAGCGTTCGCGACATTGAGATTCACATGACCGAAGGCGGTGCGATCGAAGGCTCCGTCATTCCACCGGCAGGTATGGAAGCTCCTGGGCTCTTCATCGGGGCTTCGCGCGCTGACGGTGCCCCGTTATCCACCATCGTCGATGCAGACGGAAGTTATCGGTTTGAGGGCCTGTCGCCAGGCAACTGGCGGATTGAAGGACGGCTGCGTCCGGTAGGAACCGAGCTGCTCTCCACCTCGAACCGTCCCGACGACATGGAGTTCGGCTGGAATGTCGTGGTGGTGGATCGCGAAACGACCAAGTTCGACGTTGATATGCATCACCTAGTAGACGTTTCGATCGAGGGGCGACTACGCATCAACGGTGGCGTACCGATCTCCGGCTGGACGGTTGAAGTCGTCCGCCCTCGGCACGAGGGCGGTCTCAACACAGTGCCTGCTGTCGAGCTAGACAGTCAGGGGCGATTTTCCATCAGCACTCGCCCGGGGCGGGTTGACCTACGCTTGATTGGGAAACTAACGGGTGGAGCAACAGTTGAATTGCTCCGCGAGCTTCAATTGCAAGGGCCAGTGTTTGAATGGGAAGAGATTCTTTTGACCGGGCCTGTGGAGGAACGAGTAGAGGGTAACCCCTCGCAAGTACGCTTTGTCCACGGCATCGAAGACCGGGGTGATCGTGAGCTAACGATCGTCCCAGTTGATCAGAACGGTTTCCTGAAGAGCCACGTTCCGATCGGCAACTCATCCCTGGAGATTCCCGTAGAGGACCCATCAGCGAGGAGCGCCTGGGAGATCATTCAGATGGTCGAGGTCAGGTAAGACGAAGACGGGACAAGAGCAGCGCGCGTTCGAGCCTTTCCCGGACGCCTCCGAGTCACTGGCTCCTCCGTGTTAACCGAGGATGGCATGGCTGTCGAGGTCAGCGAAGTTCGCATACAACGATCACTCGTCTTGGTGATGCATAGTTCGGGATGGCCATTCGCACCGCCCTTTGCCCGCACACGGCAATCCGATCTGGAAGCCGTCCGGGTGGCGGGCGAGGTAGACCTTGCCCATTCCGCCACGGCCGATTTCCGAGAGGATGTCGTAGCCTTGAAACTGCGGTACTTCAACGGGTTTGCGAACTGCGACTTCGCCGGCGACTTCGAGCAGCTCACGGGCCTTTGGAATCAAGTCCCGGCGATCGGCGAGATGCTCTTCCAAATCCACTTCGCGCCCATCACTCAGAGCTTCGACAAAGGTGCCGAAGAGTTCGTTCAAACCTTCCTCATCCTCCGGAGCTAGCTTTGCTTCTCCGCTCACTTGTCAGGACTCCTTGGGCGGTTCAACTTCAGACGGTGCCATGCTCGTATCTCGAGCCAACACGCGGGCATACATTTCCGATCCTTGTCGGAAACGGTACCAAGCCACTGCCAAGCCGATCTTTAGATCTAAAGCGATCTCTGCCATCGGGCGCTCTTCGAATAGAGGCAAGCGAACGATCTGGGCTTGATCCTCTGTGAGCTTGGTCAGGGCTTCGCGCATCTGCGCCGCCCGTTCGTTCGTGCTGGAGATTCGGCTCGGCGTGGTCGAGCATCCGGGAAGCAGGCCCGCCAAGGTCGCTCCCTCTTCCACGTTCATCTCAGAGAAGAGAGAAGTGCCCTGTCCCCCACCACGCTTCAAGGCCTGCATCCGTCGGGCGTGGTCTCGGATCCGATTGCGGGCGATCTCCAATAGCCAACCACGGTAGGCCCGCACGTTCTGCCACTCGTGCTGCTCTCGATCTCGCCAAGACAAGACCAGTGTCTCCTGCCAGATGTCTTCGGCGGTCAACATGCCGGAAAGCGTCTTCCCCATCCAAGAGTCGATCACGACAACGCACCCGGAGGGGCCGACGCTTTCGATGATGGTGTACCAGGTCACTTCGTTGTGGTGATCTTGACCTGTGTTGGTATTGAGCTCGCTCATGCTGGCGACCTTTTCCGCCAGTAGCCAGGCAAGTGCCCCCGGGGAAAGCGTGGGGCGGGTCCCTCGGACCAATAGCGCGGGCGCGGAAGGCCCTGTCGTCTCTATGCAGCGCCGAGACCCCAGTCGACGCAGAGCCCGCATCGAGCGTTAGCCACGAACGCCAACTGGATTACCCCCCCCCCCCTAAAATCTAACCGGGGCGCTTCGATCTGTCCCCCAAACACCGAACCAGTTCCAGTATTCCAATTGAACAGCCGTCGACTCAGTGACTCAATCGACCACGCTTACACTCTCTATCCGCGCTCGTTTGAAGCGTTCGAATCTCCTACCGAGGAAGTGCAGCGCGATTCCAATGATCAACATCGGGATCCCGGGTAGCATCATCGCAAAGCTAGCTTTCCAGTAGGCCGCACCGAAGCTCGCGCGGTGAGCCACCAGGTCCATGACGAATAGCAAGACCGGTGGTGCGACGATCAGCAGCCCAATCACTAGCCCCCAAAGCAAACGCGCAGAGAAGTAGCGCGGCTTGCGCGTGATCAATCCAGCGGTCCACCACAGGACACCCCCGAGCAAAACCATCGGCCCGATCAAGAAGGTGTTGATCCGGTGGGCCCCCATTCCAATTGTCTTGATGAGCACCCAATAGAACAGTGCCAAGAACAGCAGGATGATCGCCTTGACCGAGCACTCCATAGAAATCAGCGCCGGCTCACGCGACCAATACAACGCCTGATCAACACGCACGTGAATCCGCGCGCACTCGGGACAACGCTGGGAAGCATTCCCCGTCGAGAGGAAGGGCGTATAGCAGTACAGGCAGTAGTGTCTTGTATTAACCATTTGGACAAGTAGATCTTAGCTCAAGACAGTCCAGAGGGATAAGAATGACCTTGCCCGGAAGAAATGGACACCCCAAGTCGTGCGAAATGCACGAGGATGTCCAACATGGCAAAACGAGAACGACGAACCTTCACGGCAGAGCAAAAGGCTGACGCAGTTCGGATGGCACGCGAATACGGCAATGTGGCCAAGGTCGCGCGTGAACTTGACATTGGTGACGGCTCTTTACGTAACTGCGTGAAGCAAGCTGACATTGACGAAGGTCGAGGCCAAGAAGGCGCATTGACTTCAGAGGAACGCGAGGAGCTTAGGCATTTGCGTCGCAAGACTCGACAATTGGAGATGGAACGTGACTTCCTGAAAAAAGCCGCGGTTTTCTTCGCAAAGGAAGAGGATCGGCGTTCGCGCTGATCACTGCGGAGAAGGCCAATTATCCAATCACGATGATGTGCAACGCTCTCAACGTTTCCCGTAGCGGCTGGTATGCGTCCCACTCTCGAGTGAGACCGACGGCCAAAGAAGTTCGCGACAACGAACTGCTGACGAAGATCCACGAAATCCACCCCGCAAGTCGTGGAACGTATGGCGGCCCACGTGTTCACGCGCAACTCCTTCGGGAGGGCTTTGATCTTGAGAGGGAGCGCGTGTCCCGGCTTATGAAGACCGCTGATCTTTGTGGCCGAGTGCGTCGTCGTTTCAAGAAGACGACGAACTCGAAGCACAAGCGACCAATTGCGAAAAACATGCTAAGTCGCGATTTTGACGTCGAAACAGCTGATTCAGTTTGGTGTGCTGATATCACGTATATCCCAACGGCGACAGGCTTTGTCTACTTGGCCGCGATCATCGACCTGGGCACAAAGATGATCGTGGGCTGGTCGATGGCGTCTCATATGAGAACCGAACTGATCGAGAGTGCATTCATGAACGCCTTAAGCTGGCGTACTCCCGCCGAGCACCTCGTGCATCATTCCGACCGGGGAAGTCAGTACGCGAGCGAGTCGTATCAGGAATTGCTTAAGAGGCATGGAGTCGAGTGCAGCATCAGCCGCGCAGGCGATTGCTGGGACAACGCTGTGATCGAGAGCTTCTTTGGAACGTACAAGCAAGAGTGGGCGAACCACCAGCACTGGACCGGGCTAACCGACGCGCGCGCGGCCACGCGCGACTACATCGAAGTGTTCTACAACAAACAGCGACTGCACTCTTCGCTTGGCTACAGGACGCCAGCAGAGGCAGATGGGGACGCAGCATGAAGGCTCACCGTTTCTCACAAGTTATGAGTCTCCTCCCCCTGGACCACCTCCTCCCGGGGCTCTGCCCCGGAACGCCGCGCTACGCCTTAGCCAGCTTGAAGGCTGGCTTCGCGCGGCTCCCCGAAGACAAAGCAGCTTGTGCCGCTTCGCGTCTCAAGCTCGACAAATCCACAGAACTTAAATCCACCATAACTCCGGTGTCCGAAAAGACCGGGAGGGTCAGTTTGAGGAGTTTCTAGGCTGCGCTAGTGCTCACCTCAGGGTTATTGCGCAGAGGCTCATAGACTTCACCTGTGCAAAGCAGTCGATGCAGCAACACGCCAAGTTTTCGTGCGACCGCAATTCGGGCTCGAGCCTTGGCTCGTCTGCCTCCATCGCCAATTATTCGTTCGCCAAATCGACGCAAGTCTGAATCCGCGCCGTTCGAAGCTAGCATTCGTGTTGCAGCAGAAACGAGGAGAGACCGCATGTAGCGATCGCCGCACTTGGTGATGCCCAAGGATGGGTTCGACTTACCCGATTGCTGCATGCAAGGAACAAGTCCGAGGTACGCGCCTATCG
>JBLIOI010000154.1:0-9912 GCA_047639675.1 Planctomycetota bacterium
CTGGTCAGTTTGGCAGAAAGCGCGGGCCTCAAAGACTCGGAAAGCCGCATTGCCGCGGTCGAAACCTGCTCAAATCGGGCTTCTATGGCCCTAAAAGGTGGTTTTCTTAATGAAGCTACCGGTTGGCTACGTCTAGCTGGCCTGGCTGGGGATCACTCGGCCTTGCTGGCGGCCGACGAGCTCGCAGCTCGCAAGGCTGCCCAGGATCCTGAAGGGGCCGCGCGAGAGGAATTGGGGGTTTGGCGCGAGCAGATCGAAAGAGCGCTGACCGCCGAGTGAGGCGTCGAGAAGGCAAGAGCGCCACAAGCCCCATATATAAATGTAGGCGACTGGTTGAGCGTCCCGTCCGGTCCAGTGATAATACCTGGCCCACGATCGTCCCTCGTCTTCCGTTCCCACTCGATGTCCGCCAACGTAATTTCCTGGTCTTGGTCGCCCTCCGCAGCGGAAGGGCATCTCGAGGGAGCCAAAGGCTTGCAAGAGCGGCTGCGCGAAAGTGCGCTCGATCGAACGGCGACTTCACGAGAGGTGACCATCGAAGCGGCGCAACAAATGACTGGCTGGCTGGAGGAGCGCCCCAAGAGCTGGGGCCTGGCTCCCGAAGGGGCTCAGGCAGCAGCAGCTGAACTGGAAGCCGGTTGGGCGGAGTGGAACAAGAACCATGGATGGCGCGCGACTTGCTCGACATTCCTTGACTCCGTCCGCGGCGCATATCACGGGGCGCTTAGCCTGCGAAAGTCTTTGATAGACGAGTTGGAGAACTGGCTCGCTTGCGACAACCGGGCGGGGACGAAGCCTAATCAGGATCAAGGGCACCGCTTGGTCGATCGGCAAGCCGTCGTGCCGCATGCATTGCGAGTACTAGAACGTGGAGAGACTGTTCTCATCCATGGATACTCGAGCACATTGCTTGGATGCTTGAAAGCAGCGCAAACCGCAGGGCTTTTTCCCAAGGTGTTGGTTGGCTTGGGCGCACCCGATCAAAGTGGAAAACGCATGGCGCGTGAACTTTCAACAAGCGGGATTCAAGTTCGCCTTGCATGGGACGCTGCGGTTATGGGGGCCGTTGCATCTGTCGACCGCATTTGGCTCGGCACGGAAGCTGTTGGCTCTCAACATTTCACGGGCTTGGTTGGAACGCAGATGCTCTTGATGGAAGCGCGCCGTAACGAAGTGCCCGCGAACATCCTGTGCACCTCGGACAAGCTCGCTCCTGCGAGCGAAATCAAATTGCCTGCTTGGGGGTTCAGTGAACACTGGAACCTTTGGAGTCACGGACCAAACGAAGTTCAGATCGAAAGCCAACCGTATGAATTGGTGGACGCGAGCCTCGTATCAACATGGATCACGGAAGAGGGACCGGAATCCCTCGCCGCTTTCTGCACGCGCAGTTTGCGAACGAATATCGCAGCTCCTTGCTCCACGGAGAAAGGGCTGTAAGACGCTTCGGACCTCCACTAGGTCCGCGACCTTATCTGACTGCAACGCATCAGAATGACTGACAACGACGAGATTACGACCAGCACACCCGCTGGCCAAATTACTACACGCTCGATCGTGTCTGAGATGAAGGAGTCGTACTTGACGTACGCACTCAGCGTCATCAAGGCACGCGCCCTCCCGGACGTACGAGACGGACTAAAACCATCGCAGCGCCGGATCTTGGTGGCGATGGACGACCTAAACCTCGGCCCGCGCTCCAAGTACCGTAAGTGTGCCAAGGTTGCCGGCGACACCTCGGGTAACTATCACCCGCACGGTGAGGCGGTTGTCTACCCAACGCTTGTCCGGATGGCCCAGGACTTCTCCCTGCGTTACCCGTTGATTGATGGTCAGGGAAACTTCGGATCGATCGACGGTGATCCGCCGGCTGCTATGCGATACACGGAGGCTCGCATGGCGGGCACCGCAGTTGAGCTCTTGACCGATCTGGATAAAGATACGGTCGACTACGAGTGGAACTATGACGAGACGCGTAAGCAGCCGACTGTCTTGCCCAGCCGTTTGCCCAACCTGCTCGTCAACGGTTCCGACGGAATCGCCGTTGGTATGGCATGTTCGTTGCCTCCGCATAACCTGCGCGAAGTCTGCCAGGCGATGAAGGCGGTGCTGGACAACTCCGAGATCACTCTGGCAGAGCTTGGAGGAATCGTCCAAGGCCCTGATTTCCCGACCGGCGGCATCATCATGGGGCGCCGTGGTATTGCCCAGGCCTACTCAACTGGCCGAGGCCATGTGCGCTTGCGTGGTCGTCATCACGTCGAGCCCAAGGGCAACAGGGAACAACTCGTAATCACAGAGATTCCTTATCAGGTGAAGAAGACGGCGATCATCGACAAGATCGTTGAGGTCGTTCGTGATGGCCGCATCACCGGCATCTCGGACGTGCGTGACGAGTCAGACCGCCAGGGTATGCGCTTGGTTGTCGAGCTCAAGCGAGGCGAAGACCCGCAAGTCATCGCCAATCAGCTGTTCAAGTTCACGTCGCTCCAAACGACGTACTCGATCATCAACCTGGCAATCCACAACGATAAGCCGCACACGTTCACTCTGCGTGGTTTGATCGATGCTTACCTCGAGCACCGGCGCGTGGTTATTCGCCGCCGAACCGCCTTCTTGCTCAAGAAGGCTGAGGACCGCAAGCACATCGTTGAGGGTTTGCGAATCGCCGTCGACAACATCGACGAAGTGATCAAGATCATCCGCGCGAGCGACAACCGCGAGGTGGCCAAGCATTCTTTGGCTGCGCGCTTTGCGCTTTCGGATAGACAGTCGCAAGCGATCGTCGACATGCGCCTCGGCAGCCTAACCGGCCTCGAGCAAGAAAAGTTGGAGGATGAGTTCAACAAGTTGGTGGCAGAGATTGCCGACTTGATGGACATCTTGGATCGTGACGACCGAGTCGTAGAAATGATCCGCGTGGATCTGAACGAGGTTGAAGTGAAATACGGCGACGAGCGCCGTACGGAGATCTCGAACGAGGAGGCTGATGGCAGCTTCAACATCGAAGAGTTGATCACCGAAGACTTGATGGTCGTGACCTTCTCGCGTGACGGTTACGTCAAGCGAACGGCAAGCGATGTCTATCGTGCCCAAGGGCGCGGCGGTCGTGGTGTTCGCGGCTCAGATTCGAAAGAAGGCGACGTCTTGAAGTCGATCTTTGTAGCGGGTACGCACGATACCCTCTTGTGCTTCTCAAGCATCGGCAAGGTCTACTGGCTCAAGGTCTACAACTTGCCTGAAGCCGGACGAACCTCGAAGGGACGTTCGATCACCAACCTCTTCCCAATGCAGGAAGGCGAAGAGATCACAAATATTCAACGCGTCGTTGAGTTTGAAAACGAGAGCTCTGTGTTCTTCGCGACACGCCGAGGTGTCGTCAAGAAGACGGCGCTCGAAGCCTTCTCGCGACCGAAGAAGGGCGGCATCTGGGCCATCAAGTTGGAAGAAGGTGACTCGGTCGTCGGTGTCGGTTTGACGCGGCCTGGCGCAACGATCCTCTTGTGCACCGCTGCCGGTCGCGCAATTAGATTCGACGAAGCGGCCGCCCGAGTCATGGGACGGACGGCGCGCGGTGTACGCGGTATCCGCCTCAAAGGCGAGGATAAGGTGATCGGCATGGTCGTCTCTGAGGACAATGCGACGATCTTGACCGCCACCGTCAAAGGCTTTGGCAAGCGCACGCCGCTGGATGATTATCCGATCAAAGGTCGCGGCGGTCAGGGCGTGATTAACATTCGCTGCAGTGAACGCAATGGTGACGTTGTCGGAGTTAGCGTATGTACCGAAGGTGACGACGTCATGTTTATCACCGAGTCCGGCATGATCGTGCGTACGGAAGTGGGAGCGATCAGCACTATGAGTCGCAACACACAAGGTGTTCGACTTGTGAACCTGAAGACTGACAAGGGGAACGGCGACGACACCCTGGTTGCTGTTGAAGCTGTGTCCGAAGCGGACATCGAGAAGTACGCGACGGCCGGTGGCGAAGAGATCGCCGAAGGCTCGGAAGCACCGACTATCGTGGAAGCGAATTCCGACCCGGAGACGACTGACGAGCCAGAGCTTTCCGAAGAAGGTGGTGATGAGGAATCCAGCGACACGGGCACCGACACTGACACCGAGAGCGGGGAGGACAACTGAGCCATGTCTTTACAGGACCGAATTCAAGAGGACATCAAGCAGGCGATGCGCGACAAGAACGTGGTCACCCGAGACACCTTGCGCATGGTGTCTTCTGAAATGAAGAATTCTCGAATCGAGCTGCAGCGTGACCTGGAAGACGAGGACGTGTTGAAAGTCTTGGCGCGTTGCGTGAAGACACGGCGCGACTCCTTCGAGCAGTACACAGAGCACGGCCGCCCAGAGTTGGCGGCTGTCGAAGCAGCGGAGATCGCTGTGATCGAGGTGTACTTACCCGCACAAATGTCAGCGGAAGACGTGCGCGCAGCTGTGCAGGCTGCGATCACCGAGTCGGGGGCGTCTTCCATGAAAGACATGGGAGCGGTGATGAAAGTCTTGATGGCTAAGCACAAGGGCCAAATCGACGGGAAAATAGCTCAGCAGCTGCTCAGAGAGCTGCTGGGGTAGAGGGCAACCTACAAGGAACTGGTCGTGACCAAGGAGGTCGTATCCACCGGCGAGCACGTGGTCCAGCGCCAAGCAGGCGTCGGGAAGCGTACGGTTTGGATTTCAGTGCTCACCTTGGTCTCGCGCATCCTTGGTTTGGTGCGCGAGGTGATTTCTGCCGGGATCTTCGGCGATGCATCTGCCATCTACGACGCTTTCCTATTCGCGTGGCGCATCCCGAACATGTTTCGGCGGTTCCTCGGCGAGGGTGCCATGTCGGTGGCGTTGCAGGCGTCGATGACCAAAGCGGACTCGTCCGAGGGGAACGCCGCGGGACGCGACCTCTTCGTTTCAACAATCCGCCTTCTGGCCGGGATTTTGACGCTTCTATGCGTCTTGGTGATGATCGCGGTCTGGATTTTGCCAGATGTGATGCCCGGTACGGACTTCATGTGGCTCGGGAAACACCCGGAAGCTGTTCGCGAGTTCACCGTTCGGTTGATGCCCTTCGTGATCTTCGTCTGCCTCACGGCTGCGGTTGGCGGCGCTTTGAATGTACGCGGGCACTACGCGTTGCCCGCTTTGGCGCCCATCCTGCTCAACGCGATCTGGATTGCTAGCCTCTGTGTTATCGGCTATTTCTCGGTCGAAGCCGCTCAGGATGGCCTTCAGTCCCAGTTAGCACTCGTGCGATGGCTGGTTTGGGGTGTCCTATTTGCGGGAGTCGCGCAGTTGGCACTGCTACTACCGGCTCTTCGCTCGCGGGAACTGTCGCCTCCCAATGGTTGGTTCGTTCGCCCTTCCGCGGCGGCTCGGAAGGTGGCCGTAACGGTCCTGAAGCGGAGTGCGCCGCTGGCTCTGGGGGCAGCGGTTTATCAAATTAACGTGATGATCGATGGCTTGATGGCGCAGAGCCTTTTGCCCGAAGGCGGGCAGACAGTTCACTACCTAGCGAACCGTGTTCAGCAGTTTCCGTTGGCCCTAGTTGCCATCGCGGCGACGACCGCCGTTTTTCCCGCGTTGGCGGCTTTTGGCCAGCAAGGAAGATTAAAAGACCTGCGGCAGCTCCATGACCGAACTCAACGTGCCGTTTTGTTCGTTGCCTTGCCCGCGACAATCGGCCTGGTCGTGCTCGCAGTTCCTGTAACTTCCGCGCTGTTCGAGCACGGGAATTTTGGCGCCGTTGGAGTTCAGCGAACCTCTTCCGCATTGCGGATGTTGGCCCTCGCAATTCTTCCTGCGGGAGCCGTCGGTTTGCTTGCGCGCACGTACTACGCAGTTGGCGACTACAAGACGCCCGTGCGTATATCGTGTTTGATGTTGTTCATTAACGTTGCACTGAACTTCGGCTTTATTCGCCTAATGGGGATGGATGCCGATGGTTTAGCTTTGGCTACTACGATAACCAGCTTTGGCAATATGCTATTCCTCTTGCCCGGTTTGTCGAAGAAGCTTGGCTTGCCGAAGGCTTCGGGCGGATTCTTTTCAGCCCTCTCACGCATGCTAATTGCCGCATCAATTTGCGGCTTCTGCGCGAGCTATGGACTAGAAATTTCCATGCTCAAAATGCCCACGGCCTTGGCCTTGGCGTTGGCCATTATCCTTGGCGTTTTGGCCTACGTTTTTGCTTCGAAGCTACTCGGGGTCGAAGAGTTGGCACCGTACACGCTCCGATTCCAGCGGATTTGGACCAAGTTCCGAGAGAATTGAACCCCCAACCCGTGGTGTGGAGCTAAGTAGCGATACCACAATATCTAGGGCATGTTCTCAGACACGGGAGGTGAATTAGCTATGGGGGAGCCATGCAAGTTCGGTAATTTGCTCAGCGGCCGGGGGGGTAGGAATCTAGCGAGGTGAGTCAGGCGACACCTCATTAGGTAACTTAACCCATAGCAGAACAGCGTCTTACATCGACAGCTTGGTGTTTTACGCAAACTTGAGAGAGCACCCGACCTGCCCAATTTCTGACCCAGAAAGAGCCTTTAGTAGGAGAATAGCGAGACCGTGAATCCCACCGCACAGACCAAGAAGGGAAACCGCAACCCACAGACAGCCCAAGCCATCGAGGGAAGCGCTGGAGCCATCAATTTGGTGGACCCGCCCGCTTCATTGATTGAGCCGGATTTGACGGCAAATGCCATCACTGTCCTGGAGCGTCGCTACCTCAAAAAAGACCCGGAAACGAGCGAAGTCATTGAGACCCCTCGCCAGTTGTTCTGGCGTGTTGCGAGTCACGTGGCAAAGGCTGAATTGATGCTTACGCCGGAACACCCCGAGCGTGCGCTTCACGTCGCCGAGGAGTTCTACGAGCTCATGGCACGCCGCGAGTTCCTGCCGAACAGCCCCTGCTTGATGAACGCAGGTCGCGAAATGGGCATGCTCTCAGCGTGCTTCGTGATTCCGGTTGAGGATTCAATCGAAGGGATCTTCGAAGCGATCAAGGCGACGGCGCTGATTCAGAAGTCAGGTGGCGGTACCGGTTTCAGTTTCTCCCGCTTGCGGCCCCAGGGCGACCTGGTGCGTTCCTCTGGCGGAACAACCGAGGGCCCGCTCTCGTTCATGCAAGTCTTCTCGAAAGCCACTGATGCAATTCAGCAGGGTGCTTTCCGTCGTGGCGCAAACATGGGCATGTTGCGCATCGATCACCCGGATATCTTGCACTTCATCACGATCAAGGACGATCGTACCAAGCTCGAGAACTACAACCTTTCCGTCGCGGTGACGGACCAGTTCTGCGATGCGGTAAAGAATGACAAGGAAGCCGTTCATACGGTCAAGAACCCGCGCACGGGAAAAGTCGAGAAGCTGGCCAAGCGTAATAGCGAAGGCAAGGCAACCGGCGAGTTCTGGCGAGTTGGCGAAATCTGGAACATGATTATTGAGCACGCTCACAAGAGCGGCGAGCCCGGTGTGATCTTCATCGATCGCATCAACAGCCAAAACCCGATCAAGAACGTCGGCGAGATCGAGGCTACGAACCCCTGTGGTGAGCAGCCGTTGCACCCCTACGATTCTTGCAACCTGGGTTCGATCAACTTGGGCATCTTGGTCAAGGAAGACGAGGCCGGAGAGGCAGCTTTCGACTGGGATCACTTCAAGTCGATCATTCACAGCTCGACGCGCTTCCTCGACAATGTGATCGAGGTCAACCGTTACCCGTTGCGCGCGATTGAGAACATGTCGAAGACCACGCGCCGAATTGGTCTCGGCGTCATGGGCTTCGCCGATGCGCTCTATAAGTTGGAGATCCCGTACAACTCCGAAGGCGGATTGAAGTTCGGTGAGGACATCATGCGTGTGCTCAACGATGAGTCGCACGTGGCCTCTGAGATCTTGGCGGAAGAACGTGGATCCTTCCCGGCTTGGGAAGGTTCTGACTGGGAGACTCTCGGACGACCGATCCGTAACTCTTACACGACGACGGTGGCACCGACCGGAACGATTTCGATTCTGGCCAACTGCTCCGGCGGCATCGAGCCGATGTTCAGCTTGGCGTTTGATCGCCAAGTCATGAAGGACACTTCGGGTCGCCCGACGATCATGCGCGAGGTCAACTACGTCTTCGAACAGAAGGCGCGCGAACAAGGTGTCTTGAACGATGCCTTGATCGACGACTTGGTTACCGAAGGAACTTTGCAGTACTCAGAAGGAATCCCGGAAGAGCTACGCAAGGTCTTCGTCACTGCACACGACATCAGCCCCCGTTGGCACATGCGTATGCAGTCCGCCTTCCAGCGTCACTGTGATGCGTCGATCTCGAAGACGATCAACTTCCCGCACGATGCGACTCCTGAGGATGTTCGCGAGATCTACGAGCTAGCCATCGACGAAGGCGTCAAGGGTGTCACGGTTTACCGTGACGGTTGCCGCGAGATGCAGCCGATGACTTTGAAGAACTCGGGCAAGAGCGAGGAGGCTACGGCCGCACCGGCAAAGCCCAAGCTTGACGAGACGGCGATGCTTGTGGCTGCCGATTCAACGGGCGAAATGGCTTTGGCTCCCGTGCGATTGCCGGAGATCATGAGCTGCTTGCGCATTCGCCAAATGACGCCCTTTGGCAACATGCACGTCAAAGTCTCCGTGGATCCCGTTTCCGGACGCGAACGCGAAGTCTTCGCGCAGCTTGGCAAGGGCGGTGACGTTGCGAACTCAGACCTCGAAGCCATCTGCCGGATTCTCAGCCTTTGGCTGCGATCGAATGGTGGACTTAGTTTGGCGATCAAGCAACTTGATGGCATCGGTTCAAGCATGACGGTCCCGACGAAAGATGGCCGCATCATGTCATTGGCCGACGGTTTGGCGCGCGCCTTGGGCCGCTACATGGAAGCCAAAGAGAAGCAGGGCCTGCGCGGCTTGTTGCTTGGCGAGTTACCCCCCGACAAGATCATCCCGGCGAAGCCGAAGGTGACCATGAAGGCAGCCACGAGCGAACGTCCCCGTAACGTCTCTCAGTACAAGTTGAAGTGCCCCTCATGCACAGGCACCTTGGCTTTCGAGGAAGGTTGCGTGAAGTGTTACGGCTGTGGCTTTAGCCAGTGCTAACGAGCAGCTTCGCAGGGTTGAGCCCTAGAGCTTAGGCCTTCGACGCAAATCAGAATCAGGAGCCTGAAGACTCATCGTCTTCGGGCTCCTCTTCTGTAGGTGCGCTCTCTACTTCCTCGGAGGCTTCTTCGCTTTCGTCCGGCGTCTCTTCGGAGGCCTGCTCTTCGGCATTGCCATACAATGATTCGGTCAAGCTATCAGCCTTGACCCGTTCGAAGCGAAAGCGCGAGAAGTCTTCAGTGGTCAACGATAACGTGCCACGATTGAAGTCAACTTCGTAGACGGTGACAGCGCCCGGTTGTTTGGGTGCTGAGGACAAGCTGCTTTGATTGACCGAACCAATCAGAAGAGTTGCGAGCAATTGACTGGAGTCATTGAACTCCAATCGGTAGGTGCCCGTCTGCATCATAATAGTGCCCGGGTAATTCTGATCGTTGAGATATGCCATGTGGAATTCGATGGAGAAGAATTCTCCAGCGGTCAGCAAGTAGGCGAGTTCGACACGGCCTGGGGTGGGCAAGACAGTGGAGCTGTAATCGACCAACTGCCATGCGCCTTGTAGTTCGCGAAAGAGATCCTGATTGCGCTCCTTCAGATCGACTTTCGACTCCAAGCGCCTAGCCTTCACGCTCGCAATCTGCCGTGCGCGCCGTTCGCTAAGGGGCTCTACGTCCGGGTCCTCTCTCTCGAGAAACACTCCGGGAGGAGGCGCGAAGGGGCCGACAGGCTCCGGCTTCGGAGTAGAGCAGGAGGCTACGAACAAGAGGCTTACAGCGCCCACTAGTTGCTTCCAAGGCATAT
>JBLIOI010000155.1:0-9733 GCA_047639675.1 Planctomycetota bacterium
TACTCGAGTTCATCGCCGTCCTTATCCGCCGTTCCTTCACTGGAGAGCTGGACTTCAAGCGGCGCGCTGCCAGCTGTCACACTGGCGCTGACGCGCGCGGAGGGCTTGCGGTTACCACGCACATAGTCGATGCGCACCAGCTGTGAATCGTCGTTCGACCCCCAGGTCGTGCCATACTCGAGCACGTAGAGTGCTCCTTCTGGGCCGAAAGCCATGTCCGCCGGACGGCGAAAGCTGAAGCCTCCCGGTAAGCGCTCCACGGATTCGATTTCTGAGTCGCCCGTCAAGTGAATCACATTAACCCAGTGTCGCGACCACTCGTAGACGAACAACGCCTCGTCAAACTCCACCGGAAACTTCACGGCCGAAGCTAAGCCCTCATCGAAGTTATAGACAGGCCCAGCGCAAGCACTACGCGAACCGCTCTCGAACAGCGGGTACTCTTCGGAGTCCGCGTACGGATAGTAGATCCAAGCGGGCTGAGCGGCTGGTAACTGCCGCATTCCGCTGTTATTCGCCGAATTGTTCCATGGCTGCAGCGCGTCGTACGGAGCGCCCAAGGACTCACTCTCGTAGTCGTAAGAGCGGTAGGCAAAGTTGTCGCCGATAAAAAGCGGCCATCCAAAGAAGCCAGCAGCTTTCGCTTGGTTGAGTTCGTCGTAACCGCGCGGACCGCGCTCGCCATCGTCTGATGCGTCGGGCCCAACATCTCCCCAGTAGAGATAACCAGTTTGCTCGTCGACTGAGATACGCCAAGGGTTCCGGCAACCCATCACATAGATTTCAGGCCGGCCCTTTGCCGTATCCGTGAACAAGTTGCCCGCTGGGATTTGATAACCACCGTTCGGAGTGGGATGTATGCGCAGGACCTTGCCACCAAAAGTCATTGAGTTCGCGCTCGAGCGTCGCGCATCCCAAGGAAATTTTTCGGGACGATCATCGATTGGCGCATGCCCACTTGAGTCGAAGGGATTGGTGTTGTCGCCGGTTGACAGAAATAAGTTGCCATCGGGCCCAAAGGCTAGCGAACCGCCATGATGACAACATTCGCGACGCTGCTCTATCCAAGACATGACGACCTTTTCGCTGACGAGGTCGATTTGGGAGCCGTGCACCTCAAAGCGCGAGATGAACTGGCCCATGTGATTGCTTGGCGAATAGTACAGGTAGACCCAATTATTGCTCGCGAAGTCCGGGTCCAGGGCGATGCCAAGTAGGCCATTCTCTTGCTCCGAGAAGACATCGAGCTTTGCGGCTAAGGTAAGCGCCCCCGATTGTGGCTCGTAGCAGAAGACTTCGCCGGTCTGCTGGACAATAAAAACGCGCCCATCCGGGCTAACAGCCAACTCCAGCGGTTTGTCCATCCCGCTCGCCAGGACTTCCAACTCAAAGCGCTCGGGATCATAGGGCGTGTCTCCCGCCCGCCCCACAGATTGTGCAGCGACAAGACACGTAAGCGCCAGCGGTAAGAAGGTCATGCCGAGGAGACTAGCAACAAAGCAGGCACGCCCACTCTCTCACCGCCGCGAAGCTGTAAACTCCCCCACCAAATCTCCACTCAACAGAACTGTCGTGAGCATTCTCAGCCTAGAAAATCTCAAGAAGCACTACGCCGCCCAGGAAGTGCTATCTGGAGCCACCATCAAGATCGATCCCGGTGAAAAAATTGGGATCGTCGGTCGTAACGGCGGCGGAAAGACCACCCTCTTCCGCCTGATCATGGGCCTTGAAACCCCGGATTGGGGCAAGATCGTCCTGCGCAAAGGTACGGATGTGGGATGCGTCGATCAGCGCCCAACTTTCGAGCCGGGGGTCACTGTGCGCAGCTACATCGAAGGCGGCATGGCACGTGCCAAGCAAGCCGTTGTCGACTTGGAGCAAGTCCTTGAGGACATGGGTTCAGCCCAGGGCGACCGCCTTGATCAACTGATGGCAAGACAAAGCGAGCTCACTGATCGCGTTGAGATGCTAGGCGGTTGGGACATCGAACGTCGCGTAGAGAAGGTCATGGGCGGCATCGGGCTTCCGGAAGATCTTTGGGAACGAGATCCGGCGACACTTTCCGGCGGAGAGCGCGGGCGAACGGCAATGGCGCGCGCACTTGCAGGCGGCCACGACTTACTTCTACTTGACGAACCCACCAACCACCTCGACCTTCCCGGCATCGAGTGGATCGAAGACTACATCAAGAACCTGCAAGGCGCGGTACTTTGCATCAGTCACGATCGTCGCCTTCTGACCAACGCTGTCGAATCGATCTTTGAGCTAGAGCGCGGCCATTTGATCCGCTACACGGGCAACTACAAGAAGTACATCTTCCTAAAAGAAGAACGCTACCAGGCCAACAAAAAAGCTTACGACGTACAGCGCGAGGTGATTCGCAAAGAAGAAGCCTTCATCAAGAAACACATGGGCAGTCAGCGCACGGCGGAAGCCAAGGGGCGCATGAAGAAACTGAGTCATGTCGAACGCCTGCAGGCCCCCTTTCACGATGTGCGCCGGCCTACGATCAAGACGCCGGAAGCAAAACGTGGCGGAGAAAAAGTCTTTGAAGCGCAGAACCTTGCGGGCGGTTATGGCGACACGGTTGTGTGGCAAGGCGTCAATATGCGTGTAGGTCGCGGCGAGCGAATTGGAATCGTCGGGCGCAATGGAATTGGCAAGACAACGTTGCTCAAAATCCTGGCCGGGCGTGCCACGGCGATGAGCGGCCATGTCGAGCGCGGACACGGCTCCGAGTGTGGCTACTACGACCAAGAGACTGGCGACTTCCTGCCCGATGGGACGCCGATGAGCGAGATCCGTCGACGCTATCCAAGCATGACGGATGGACAGATTCGCTCACACCTGGCGCTCTTTCTTTTCCGCGGTGACGAGGAAATCGAAAAGCCCGTAATCAGCCTTTCTGGTGGTGAAAGGGCCCGATTAGCGCTTTCCTTGCTTGTGATGGAAACACCCTCCTGGCTGGCCATGGACGAGCCCACCAACCACCTGGACTTGGCGGGTCGCACGGCGCTAGAGGAAATGCTTTCGGGCTTCGACGGCGCGTTGGTCTTGATCAGTCACGACCGTGAACTCCTCGACGACTTGTGCAACCGCATCGTCGAGATCGACACGGATAGCTTGGAAAGCTACGACGGCAACTACTCCTTCTGGCGCGCGGCCAAGGCCGCCCAACTCGCCGAAGAGCAAGCGGGCAAGGCGCGCGACTTGGTGAAGAAGAAGGATGTGGCTAAGAAAGCAGCCGACAAACAAGCCAAGACGAGCTCTTCGAAGAATAAGAGCAAGTCATCGAGCTCTAAGAAACCTCACAATCCGTACAAGTTCAAGAAGCTCGAGGAGCGCATCATGGCCCTCGAAGAGAAGCTTGAAAAGCTTAATGGAATGCTCACTAAAGAAGAGGTCTATCGCGATGCGAACAAGATGCGCGACATGCAGTTCGACATCGCTGAGGCTGAGAACGAATTGACTAAGGCCAACGAAGAGTGGGAAAGCTGGTCCTCCTAGCGTTCGCAGTAATTGCCGCAACGGGCTGCACTTCGCAGGAGGTTCGTCCGCGCCACGAACTGCACATAGCGCACAGTGGCGGAGCAGTTCAAGTTCATGAGGAGTGGGTCACGCCGTGGACGATAGCCGCTCATCCCTTTGATGAAGTCTTGCCTTCGTGGAACATCGACTTGCCTGCAGAGTCCGCGTTCCGCGTTGAACTGTGCGTAGCACGTGAAGATCAGGAGTCACCCTGGCTTGACATGGGAGGTTGGGGAGCCTGGCCCAGCGGAGACCGGGGAATGTCAGAGTTTCCCTCCGGCAAGGTGTCTGTCGACTTGCTGAAGCTCAGCTGCTCATACGACCGTGCGCGCCTGCGGATACGAACACTAGGACTCAGCACAGGTGAGGCTGTCGACGTTCGGCGCCTGACCCTTTGCTTTTCAGCGAAGGATGGCGCGGCGAAATTCGATCCCGGCCCACGCCCCACCAAAAGCTCGCAAATCGAGCTTGCCCAACGCCGCCAGAAAGACGAAAGCCCGACCATCGCCGGGCGGATCTGTAGTCCGACCGCCGTCGCCATGGTGCTCGAACACCACGGCCACCCGCTGGCCACAGCCCAGGTCGCCGCGACTCTATTCGACGCGGAAAACGACATCTACGGCAACTGGAACCGGGCGGTCCAAGGCGCCTACCTGCTGGGTGTCCCCGGCCAAGTCATTCGCGTCCAAACCTGGAAAGAAGCGGAGGCCTGGATTCAGGGCGGTCGCCCCCTGATCCTCTCGATTGGCGCTAAAAAGGGTCAGCTCAGCGGTGCTCCATACGATTCCACCGCCGGTCACTTGATCGTCCTGTGCGGTTTTGACGGTCTGGGTGGCGCCTGGATCATGGATCCTGCCGCCCCACCCGGAGAAAGCGCCCCACGTCTCTATTCGGTGGCTGAGTTAGAGCTCGTATGGCTGAAACGGGGGGGTTTTGGCTACCTGATAGCGCCGGAGCTCTAGTCTCCGAGGCGACGGTTTTTTCTCAGCTTTGGGAGAGACTTCATCTAAGAGATCGAAGACGAGCCCTGAGAACTGTAGTTTTTCCTCAAGGAGGCCGACAAAGGCTCCGATTACTAGCGACGCGCGCTAATTTCCCCGAGCCATTGGAATCCCCACCTCTGCTCGATTGGCGCATGCAAACGAGGAGCCTGATTCATTGGTCGAAACCTATATCCGCGACGTGCCCGACTTTCCGAAGGAAGGCATTGTCTTCAAAGACATCACCCCCCTACTGCTCGACCCAGTGGGATTGGCCAAGTCTATCGATGGTTTGGCTGAGCTGGTTGACCCCGATAGCTACGACATAGTTTGTGGCATCGAGTCGAGAGGCTTCATCTTTGGCACGGCGCTCGCGTTCAAGCTCGGCAAGGGATTCGTCCCGATCCGCAAACCTGGAAAGCTGCCGTGGAAAAGAGAATCAGAATCTTATGACCTCGAGTATGGCTCGGACACCGTTGAGATCCACACGGACGCTGCAAGCAAAGGCAAGCGCTTCCTGATGCTGGACGATCTGCTCGCAACGGGCGGAACGATGGGCGCTGCCTTGAACTTGGTCAGGCGCATCGGAGCTGATCCTATCGCTTGCGCCTTTGTGATCGAGCTGGGTTTCCTTCCAGGGCGAGAGAAGCTGGGTAACGTCCCGGTCCACTCGCTCATTACTTACTAGAGGGCGTTAGCTATGTCCAAGACTGCACAAATGATGAGTACAAAGAAGTTCTCGAAGAGTGACAAGAGCACCAAAGCCGGCAGCGACGAGCCCAAGGCCGAAGCTAAGAAGAAAAAGCCCGGCGGTAAGAAAGGCCCGCTCACGGCTGAGATCAACTCGGATACGAGCACAGACGATCTTTGGCTTTACTACGTCGCCGCGAAAGAGAAGGGCGAGAAAGGCAAGCCACGCATCGAAGCGATTCGCAACGAGCTTATGGAGCGCCACCTGCCCCTCGTGCGCTACATCGCCGACCGCTTGCTGCAAACACTACCCAAGTCCATTGAACTCGACGATCTGGTCAGTGCAGGACTCTTCGGGCTGATGGATGCCATTCGTGGATTCGACCTTGCGCGCGGCATCAAGTTCAAGACTTACTGCTCGACCCGTATTCGTGGTTCGATCCTCGACCAGCTGCGCTCGCAGGACTGGGTTCCGCGACTGGTGCGCTTGAAAGCCGGCAAGATCGACAAGGCCCTCCAACGCTTAACCGGCGAATTCGGTCGCGAACCGACGCACACAGAGCTTGCTGAAGCTCTAGAGATGGAGCACACAGAACTCTCCAAAGAGATTCGCGATGCACGCGCCAAGGCGATGTTCTCTCTGTCAGAGAAGTGGGAAGACCACGACGACGACAACGCCACAGAGAAGCTCGACATCCTTGAGGATCACAACTCTTGCGATCCCTTTCGCGAACTCAACCGCGCGGACCTCCTAACCTTCATCACGCGCTCACTGACGCACAAGGAACGCTTCATCATTGAGCAGTACTACCAAGTAGGTCACACCATGCGTGAGATCGGTGAGATGCTCGCACTGACCGAAAGCCGCGTTTGCCAGATTCACTCAAACGTGATGGGCAGGCTCAAGGGGCTCCTCGGACAGAAGCAAGGCACGCTCCTGATGTAGCTCTGATCGCCAGCCTACGGCTTCAAGAAGAAGACGTAGGTTGAACCGTCCAAGCCCCCGGATCCTACGGATACGGGGGTTTTTTGTAGGGCTCTGGTTTCTCCATCGTGCCGGCGAACCGTATTCAAATTGGACTTAGTTGACCTTCTACGCACATGCGTAGAGCAAATCATCCGATCCCAAGACGATGCACTACGCCCCCGGCACAGGCGCGATCGTCAGCTGATATAAGCCCGCTTCGCCCGCGACTTGGCGTGGGATCAGGCATTCCCCGCGAGCACTTGATGTTCGATGACGACCTCAAGAGCTTGCGAGAAGAGCCGCACCTCAAGCGCCTTGCTCAACTAGCGGCTACCGGCAATCAAACGCTCCAAAAGTTGCAGGCCGCGTTGCGCTTCGACATTCGTTGGGCGAATCTCTAGGGCCTGCTCAAAAGCCGCTTTCGCGAGCTCATAGCGTTTGAGTTGCCCGAAAACCTTGCCGAGCATCACATGTGGCAAGGCACTGTCTAAGTCCGCAAGGGCAGCACGCTCAAAGACTTTGATAGCAAGCTCACGTTCACCAACTATGGTCGCGACCTCCCCATAGGCAATCAAGGTATCGAAGTCCTCGCCACGGATGCGCAAAGTCTCGCGATAGGCGGAAAGCGCTTCGGGCCCGCGCCCGGCGCGCGCGTGCAATACAGCCAAGTTGAAATGACCGATGGCATAGTCAGGATCGATTTCGACGGAGCGCTCATAGGCGATTTGCGACTCCTCCATGCGTCCAAGCAAACGCTGACTGCGCGCGATGCCTTCCGCTGCGGTTGCCAAGTTGGGTGCTTGCTCCAGTGCTCGTTCGAAGTATCCAAGCGCTTCTTCAAGCTTATTTTCAAGAACCAGGCGACGACCAGTCAGCACGGACAGCTCTGGAAAGGGCTCCTCATCGCGCAAGGTCTCTAGCAACGCATCGAGGGCCTCACTTGCCGGCTCAGTGCGGTAGGCGCGTCGTAACTCACCGTTCAAGTTGAAGACAAAGGTCGTCCCCGAGTGCTGCTTGTCTACCACATAGCGCAACTCAACGTCGAGAGCACGGCTGGTGGCTGTTTGTTCTTCAGCCGCAAGCCGTAAGACCAGGAGCTTCTCTTGGTTTACGCCAGGGCTGTGTGAGCGTCCAAGTTCTTGCAATTCGAAGAGGCTCAAGCCGTCTTGGGTCCAAATCGGAACTTCCTCAGAGACCCAATTCTCTTCCCCTTCTGTCAATCGAATCAAACTATCGGGGGGAAGGTCGAGCCACTCTTCTTTCACGCCCGAGCGCCAGGTGACTTCGATCGAATCGATACGCTCGCCAGTTGCCAAAGAGAAGTGCAATTCAAGTGGCACCTGAGTTTGAAAACCTTCGACCATCTGAACGATGTCGTACTGGGTTTTCCCTGCACTACTCAGCGCGACGCGCGCCCCGAGCGCATGGGGATGCCCCTTTGTGGCGGTTAGCTTCAAGCGCAAGAAGTGCTGCTTTGGGCTGCGATTCTCCAATAACTGGAGCCCCTTCAACGTCCACTTCACGAGGTCCAGATCGCCGTCGCCGTCCACATCGACGAACACAACACAGCGACCATCCAAGGAGCTATCCAGCCCAAAGTGCCAGGCCGCATCAACAAAGCAATCCGGGTCGCCACTCGGTGCATAGAACAAACGGTCACGCTGGCGCCCTGCGTATGAGCCTTCGAAGCGCAGGTCCACGTTGATGTCATGGGTCTTCTCGCCGCGCTCTAACAGAGCCCCATCCGTCGCTACTTGGCGCCAGAAGTAGGTATCCCAATCACCCAAGTCCGCGTTGGAGTGTGAAGTGAAGCCGTTGGTAGCGAAGATTTCATCGTCACCATCGCCGTCCACATCGGCAAATAGCGCGCCCCAGCCCCACTCGCCTTCCGCCGTGCCCGATCCACTTGTGACCTCAATCCAATCGCCGTCGCCATCTTGGGTGTACAGCATATTTCCGTCTGCGATCGTCCATATCCGCTGACGCATTCCTTCGCTAATGCCGTCCGCAATACGGCTGACGCGCTTCCCCGCCTCCGAGGACATGTTGACGACGTACAGGCTCAAGTTCCCGTCATCATCATGATCGGCAAGGCTGACACCCATCGTGTACGCCGACTTGCCCGCAAAAACGGAATCCTCATCGGCCCTGAAGTGCCCACTGCCATCGTTCAACCAAAGCGTATTCGGACCGAAGTCATTACCTTCAAAAAGATCCTCGTCGCCATCGCCATCAAAGTCGAGGGGCAGTGCAACGTAGGTGTATTGGACCCCCGAGATGCCGCGCAGCTCGCTCTCTTCAACGAAGGTCAAATTGCCCTTGTTGATGAACAGGTAGTTGTCCGCACCATCATGCGACTCGACCAGATTGTAGTTCTCCCCACGGGATGAATTGGTCCCATAGACTCCGAAGAACAGATCCAACAGCCCATCCCCGTTCACATCAATCGGGACCACTGTCGTTGGCGAGACTCCGCGCAAACCAATTGGGTTCTCGAACGTGAAAGCCAAGGGGTCTAGCACCCATTGGCCATCTTCCAGGTGGTATAGCCCCGCGCTGGCCCGGTCACCGTCGTAGCTACCGACCTTTGAACTCACAAGTTCGCGGACTCCATCGCCATCGAGATCCACATGCAACAGGGATATACCGTTCTCATGGGGAGCACTCGGCGGCAACTTCGCCGGTACAAAACCTCCCTCCCCGTCGTTCAGGAAGAGAGTCGAAATTTCATCATCCAATGTCGCGAGCAAGTCCCAAGAGCCGTCTTCGTTCCAATCCACCGCAGAGAGTCCGCCGAGCGATAGAGTGCGGTGCTCATCGACATAGGCTTGCAGCATCGCCGCGTTTTCGTCGGACACGTTTTGATGCAATCCCGTCGCATCGCTGACGTCCAAGAATCGGCTGAACTCAGAGACAATGGATGTCGCCCGGACAAGGTCGAGACGGCGAAGAAGCCAATTAGCGCCGTCTTGCCTCTCGAAGTCCACTTCGCAGATGGCTCGGAAGTCTGCACGGCCTCCTGTCTTACGCTCGCCGGCAAGGTAAAGCTCCGCTCGACCGGCTGCACGCTTTCCACTCGTATCGAGCAGGAACTCATCCAGCTCAAATTCCGCAATGACGACTTCCGACCAGTCGTGGGTGAAGAGGGACAAGCGCTCAACGAAATTCTCACCCGGAAGCAAGGCACCGTCCGTTCCATCGAACACTTTGATGGTCAAGAGTTCATCCGCAATGACGACTCCTCCCGTTAGAACACAGAAGCGAGCCACAAAGTCCGCGCTCAATGCGTCCAGCAGTGAGCCTTGCAAGTGCGCCGTCACCCTCTCTTGACAAAGTTGCGCAGCCGCTTCCGAACGCAAGATGCCGTGAACGACATCCGCCGGCGCATGAATTGGGAACTCGCCCCGAGGCTCGCCTCCACACCCTGATAGAGCGCAGGCAAGCGCCGCGATCAAGAGTGCGTGAATGATTCGGGGGGTAGTTAGCACGTGTTGGGAGTGGGACGGAGGGCGGGCCAGTGTAGCGCCCCTATTATTGTGCGCCCAGCCTCGAGATCGCTCTCAGGGCA
>JBLIOI010000156.1:0-9591 GCA_047639675.1 Planctomycetota bacterium
TACCTTCTGATCGGCTTCTGGTACGAGAAGGGCTTTCCGGCGGAAGCCGGGCAAAAGGCCTTCGTCGCCAACCGCATCGGCGATGCATTCTTCATCATCGGCAGCTTCCTGCTGATTCGCTTATTCGGCACCCTCGACATGTCGGAAATCGGAGCTGCCGTACCCGCCCTGATCGCGGACGACGCCAACTCATTCCAGCTGATGCTCGCGGGCCTCTTGCTCTTCGGCGGAGCCTGCGGCAAGTCCGCTCAGCTTCCGCTATTCGTTTGGCTACCCGACGCGATGGCTGGCCCAACGCCGGTCTCTGCGTTGATCCACGCAGCCACCATGGTCACCTCCGGCGTCTACATGGTCGTGCGCTTGAACCCGGTCTTCGCGGCTTCGGAAGGGCTCTTGCTCTTCATCGGAGTGATCGCTGCTGCCACCGCCTTCATCGCGGGAACAACTGCGCTGGCGCAACGCGACCTCAAAGGCGTTCTCGCCTATTCGACCGTTAGCCAACTCGGCTACATGTTCTTGGGCATCGCCGCTGGCGCTTGGTCCTCAGCGATCTTCCACCTAGTCACCCACGCCTTCTTCAAGGCGCTGCTGTTCCTCGGAGCGGGTAGCGTGATCCACGGCATGCACCACGAACAGGACATGCACAAGATGGGCGGCCTACGCCGTCACATGCCGCGCACCTTCCTGACCTTCGTTGCTGGAGCCGCCGCCCTCTCCGGATTGCCGGTGCTCTCGGGCTTCTTCTCCAAGGATGAGATCCTGGCTATGAACTTTGCCCAGGGTGGATTGCACTACGGCTTGTGGGCCGCCGGTATCGTGACGGCTGGCATCACCGCCTACTACTCATGGCGCATGGTTGGCCTGACCTTCTTCGGCGACGAGCGTTTTGACGTCGAAAAGGTCCACCCCCACGAATCGCCGCCGTCGATGACGATTCCCCTGATGGTGCTCGCGGTTCTCGCGATCTGCGGAGGCATCCTCGGCTTGCCGCCGGTGCTGCACATCCCGCACCTATTCGAGCAATGGCTTGCACCCGTCACCGCCCCCGGCGATGCGATTCTCTTCGCTGGCCACAAGCCGCACCTCAGTCACATGACTGAATGGATCCTGCTCGGCCTCGGTGCGTGCATCGCGTTCTTCTTCGCGCACCATGGCTTCCACGCCTATAAGAAAGGCAAGGAGCAAGACGACAAGTGGGCCGCCAAGCATCCCTCGTTCTACGGCAAGCTGCAAAACGCTTGGTCGATTGATGACACCTACACCTTCTGGCTCTTGCAGCCGCTCAAGCTGGCGTCCTTCGTGATCGCTGTCGTCGTTGACCAATTCGCCATCGATGGAGTCGTCAATGGCGCAGCCGCCTTGGCCAAGAAGACAGCCGGCCGTCTGCGTTCACTAACGGACGGCGGAGTTGCCAGCTTTGGTCTTTGGATGGGAGCCGGTGCCACGGTGCTAGCTGTTATCTGGCTTGCGGGAGGTGCAGCCTAATGCTCACCGCTCTGACCTTCATTCCGATCATCGGCGCGATCGTCCTGATCTTCACGCCGCGCGGCGCGGAAGCCCTGCAGCGCATGTTGACCCTGGTGACGACCTTATTTGTCGCTGGTCTCGGTATCGCGCTCTACATTGGCTTCGACGGTTCGATAGCTGCGGCGCAGCAAGTCGTCGAGAACCCCTGGTTCACGCTCCCCGGCATGAACGGCGAGGTCGCCGTGAACTACAAGATGGGAGTCGATGGCATTTCGATCCTTCTCGTAGCTCTGACTGCCATTTTGATGCCGATCGTTGTCATCTCCACCAAGGTGCACATCAATAAGCGCGTCAAGGAGTTCATGATCTGGTTGCTCTTGATGGAAGCGGGCATGCTCGGCGTGTTCCTTTCCCTCGATCTGATCCAGTTCTACTTCTTCTGGGAACTGTCGCTGATCCCGCTCTACTTCATCCTCGGCATCTGGGGCGGTGAACGCCGCTTGTATGCCGCGATGAAGTTCTTCCTCTACACGGTCGCTGGCAGTCTACTCATGATGCTCGGCGTGATCTGGTTGATCTGGTCCACGGGCACGTCCGACATTGTCGTGCTTACCGAGATCGCTTCGAAGCTAGATACGAGCACCCAAGGTTGGATCTTCGCCGCCTTCGCCATTGGCTTTGCGATCAAGGTTCCGGTCTTGCCCTTCCACACTTGGCTAGCCGACGCACACACGGAAGCCCCGACTTCGGGCTCGGTGATCTTGGCCGGTGTTTTGCTCAAGATGGGCACCTATGGCCTCCTGCGTTTCGGCATCGGCATGTTCCCCGCCGTTGCCCTTTCAGCCGCCCCGATCTTCATGGGCCTCGGCGCCATCGGTATCGTCTACGGAGCCTTCCTTGCCTGGGCCCAAACAGACATCAAGCGTCTCGTCGCTTGCTCTTCCGTCAGTCACCTCGGCTTCGTCGTGATGGGCATGTTCGCCATGACCCAAGAAGGCCTGCGCGGCAGCGTGCTGCAGATGGTCAACCACGGCTTGTCGACCGGCCTCTTATTCCTTCTGATCGGAATGATCTACGAGCGCCGCCACACCCGCGACTTTGATCAGTACGGCGGCATTGCCTCGGTCATGCCGGTCTTCGCGCTGTTCTTTGTGTTCTCGATCCTGTCCAGCGTCGGGCTCCCGAGCCTCAACGGTTTTGTCGGTGAGTACCTGATCTTGCTCGGTACGTTCAAAGCGTCACCGCTCTGGGCTTGCGTCGGAGTCACCGGCGTGATCTTCGGCGCGGTTTACCTCCTGATGGCTACCCGCAAGCTGCTCTTCGGACCGCTAACCGTCGCCGCCAACAAGAAGCTCGATGACCTCAACGCCCGCGAGATCGGCCTGATGATTCCGATGGTCATCCTTTGCATCTGGATTGGAGTTCAACCCAATTCCTTCCTCGACAAGACGGCAGGCACGCTCGACCAACTCGTCCAGCGCATCGAAGCTGTTCGTCCGACTGAGACCGGAGCTATAATTCCTCCTCCCCTCCCGACCAAGATCAGCCCTTCGGGAGAATCGATCCGATGATCACCGCTCTCATCACCCAGACGCAAACCTTCCAAGCTATAGGCCCCGCCGATTGGCTTGGTGGTGCGCCGATGCTTTGTGTTGCGGCGGGAATCCTCTTGGCAATCCTTGCCGAGGTCGTTCCCTCCCTGAGCCCGATTCGCCCCGTCGCCTTCGCCGGCAGCTTGATCGCAGCATTGTTCTTCGAGTTCAAGCTGCTCGCCGAGCCGCAGGGTGCGATCTTCCAAGGGGCCTTCAGCGCCGACACCACCTCGTCGTTCTGGGGCGTGCTATTCCTCTTCTCCGGCTTGCTCGCTTGGCTCTATGGCCAGCGCTACTACAAGCTCGAGGCTCCGTTCAAGGCAGAGCATGACATCCTGATGCTGTGCTCCGTGCTCGGCATGCTCTTGATGGCGGGAGCTGAAGACTTGCTCACGTTCTTCGTTGGGCTTGAGCTCTTGTCCATTCCGCTCTACGCCCTGGCTAGCTTCCGCCGCGCCCGCCAAGAGTCGGTGGAAGCGGGCATGCGCTACTTCTTGCTCGGCGCTTTCGCCGTGGGTTTATTCCTCTACGGCACAGCCCTGATCTACGTCGAGACTGGCACGATCACGCTGGCAGGTCTGCAAGCCGAAGGCATCCATTCGAAGCTCGGACTCCTGGGCACGACACTCGTCGCAGCCTCCCTGCTGTTCAAGATCAGCGTCTTCCCCTTCCACTTCTGGGTGCCAGACGTTTATCAGGGAAGCCCGACGCCGGTGACGACCTTCATGTCCACGGGGACCAAGGCCGCCGGCTTCGCCTTCCTGTTCAAGATCGCTTTCCTCTTCCCTCCCGGGGCGATGGCCACCCTCGCCGTGATTTCGATCATCACGATGTCGATCGGCAACCTGGGCGCACTGGTGCAATCCGACCTCAAGCGCATGCTCGGCTACTCCGCCGTCGCGCACGCCGGAACGCTACTTCTAGCCATCACCGCAGGACTCGCAGGCGACGGCCAAGCTGACGGCCCGATTCACGCAGCCCTCTACTACATGGCCGCCTACGTCTTCAGCGCAGCGGGCGCTTTCGGCATCATCGCCACCCTCGAAGGCGACGGCGAACAGTTCACCAAAGTCGAGTCTCTACGCGGACTAGGCCAAAGGCGCCCGTGGCTCGCGAGTGCCTTGTCTCTCTTCATGCTGTCGCTAGCCGGCTTCCCCATCACCGGCGGCTTCTTCGGCAAGTACTTCATCTTCGCCAGCACGTTGCGCGCGGACCTGGTTGCCGTGTCGGTCATTGGTGTCCTGCTCTCAGTAGTAGCCCTCGGCTACTACCTGCGAATCATCCTGACCATGTGGATGCAGCCGGAGATCGAAGGATCGGTATCGCCCCGTGCCTATCGCCCGAGTGCCTCGTTCGCGACGGTGCTCTGCGCCGTGATGGTGCTGGCTCTAGGACTGGCCCCCGGCTGGTTCTTGGGCCGCTTCTTCTAAGGCAGCGCTACGTTGACCTGTCAGGTGGAGGAATGCGTCTGACGCCGTGCAGCGCAAGGAATTGGCGCTGGGTCTTGTCCTGGATCGCTATCTTCCTGCAGGCCGCATGCGCCGCTCCCGGCCATAGAGCTGTAACTGGTTACATCGGTGCTTACACTGACAATTCACTGCCGGAGGAAATCCTTCCGCTGAAGAGTGTTCAGCTGGAGCCATCGCAGATTTTTACCGTGGCCTACGCAGAAGTCTTCCACGAGTTCTCGCAGGAACACGGTCGTTGGGAGTGGGAAACGCAAGTTGCACAACACTTCGGCGCGCAGCCCCACACCGAATTCAATGGCTTGCTGGTGCTACGCTGGCGCAGTTTCCCTTGGAACGAATATATGCGAACTTCAGGTGCTATCGGCTATGGACTCTCTTGGGCGACGGAAATTCCGAAGCTCGAAGAGTCCAGCCACACGAACGAAGGGGCAACGCAACTTCTCAGCTACTTGCTCTTGGAGTGGACCCTCGGCTTGCCCACCGTTCCCGACTGGGACCTAGTCCTGCGCATTCACCATCGGTCAGGCGTTTACGGCACCTTCGATGGCGTCCACGGTGGATCTAATGTGCTAGGGCTTGGCCTGAAATATGCGTTTTGATGCGCGGCGCATACGGCGTCAGCTCTGCGACTCCGTATTGATGAAGGTCGAGTCCCTGCGCGGACTAGGCGGGCGCCGCCCATGGCTCGCGAGTGCTCTGTCCCTCTTCATGTTGTCGCTAGCCGGCTTCCCCATCACCGGCGGCTTCTTCGGCAAGTACTTCATCTTCGCCAGCACGCTGCGCGCAGACCTGGTGGCCGTGTCCGTGATCGGTGTCCTGCTTTCAGTCGTAACCCTGGGTTACTATCTGCACATCATCCTGACCATGTGGATGTAACCGGCGATTGAGGGATCAGTTTCGCCGCGCGCGTATCGTCCGAGTGCATCGTTTGCGACGGTGCTCTGCGCCGTTTTGGTGCTAGCGCTGGGACTTGCGCCGGGCTGGTTCTTGGGCCGCTTTTTCTAGGGCAGGGGCAACCCGCCGGCAATACGGAGTCGCACGGCGCGATTCACGAAACTCACTTCGTCGCATGCGAAGTTGAGGCAGGAGTCGCAATCGGTGGATTGAACCTCAAATCGTGCTCTGGATGATAGGGACCTGGGAGGAGTCCGTGACGATCATTAGAAAAGAGCGCCCACGCATTCTGGCGCGATAGATCGGTCGAGGGGTCTGAGAGTGAATTCGCGACCTGATCGACGAGTGCTCCAACCAGCGATTCAATCAAGCCACTGCTACCGCCGCTGGAGGAACTTTCGGAACTGTGCTCTCCGACCCAGATCGTCTCGCCTGTACCTGCATCAACCAGCACACCCTGCATACTGACCGTCGTGACTGAGGACAACACCTGGTAGCTGCTGCCCCAGTCGGTAACTGTAAGGTAGAGCACCGCGTCAGGATCGAAGACTTCCCTCAGTTTGCTAATCGGAACCTGGTGCATCTCAAAGGGTGTGGGGAGACCATTCTCCCGCATCATGAGATCAATGATAGCAACAGGGAACACGTAGTATCCGCGCTCAGCGAGTGGGCGAGTCACCGTTGCGAGACAGTGCGTACTTGCGCCCGCTTCGAGCGTCTTGTCGAGTGGCGGCAGGACCAGGATTGAGCGCGGCCTGGACTCTAGAAAAGCGCTGTAATCGTAGGGCGCCGGAGTGGCCTTGCAGGAAGCCAAGACTAACAACGTAGTTCCTAGGGCTATCGCCTGAATTCTTGTGCTCATTGTTCACGGCTCCTAGTCTGAATGCGAGCAAGCAAGCCATCTACAAATACTGTGCTCTCGACATACGCTTCCTTTTCGGCGGTCAATCCGGCCACTGCGCCGTCAAGGTCGCCCTTCAGGTAGTAGAGGTAGCCAAGATGAGCGTGAGCCCCGGGGGGCACTCGCCGTGAAACCTCCGCGGCCCTTTCAATCAATTCCACGATGCTTTGTATCTCCTCATCCAAGTTGCCTTGGCCGGCATCCAGACACACATCAGCCACCGAGTCCTCGTACCCGGACCACTGATACAGATCGTTGTTCGTACGGCAAGCAGTGCAGGCTAGGATCCCGAATAGTACTAGGCCGTGTGCAGCCAGATTCATTGCTTCTCGGGCCCCCAATCGCCCGCTTCGAGAGCGCGCACCAGCTTGTTGACCGAGTCCGTAATCGCAAGGTTCAGTACCTTGCCATTGAGCGTCGAGTCATAGCCTGCGCTAGAGCCGAATCCGACAATTTCGCGCTCGCTTAAGCTGTACTCACCAGCACCCTGGACGGAGTGCACAACCCTGGATGTCTTCACGTCAACAACACTGACTGATACTTTACTATACGCGATCTGCCGCTTGCCACGCCCGAGGATGCCAAAGAGCTGCTTGTCCCCCGTAGTCTTCCGGCCGAACTCGGTCACCTGTCCAGTGATTACGAACTCAGCTCCCTCTAGCTCAAGCTCCTGACCAGAGAGGTCACTCTCCTGTCGTATCGCTGACATGTTCTCGCGGTCGAGCAGATCGAATCTGTTGGTCTGGGAAAGATGAGTCTTGAGAATCGTCTTTGCCTGCCCGCCTAGCCGATCTTCATCGTCACTGAAAATGCCACGCAAGTAAGGCGAGTTGTTGCTGAAGTGCCCGATGGAGAGCGCACACTTCGGTCCTACGTATTTCGTTCCGTAGGATTCTACGGTCGAGGTCTCAACAACTCGATGACTCTCCGTCGTGCTGCACGCAGTCAGAATTGTGACAAGAGCCATAGCAAACGCTAGCGGGCGACGGTGCGATGATCTCTTCGATGTCTGGTGGCGGGTTTCCATGGGTTCTCCTCTAATGTGTAATGACTGGACAACAGCTCATACACGCACGACTTCTAATACCTTCTGGCAGCATACACCTACCGCCATACTTTCTCAACAAGAGAGTAAACATACTACTTAGCCACAATTACGTCTTCCCGCCAGCGACAACTACACTTTCCCACCTAACGCGAAAGTGCACAATACGGAGTCAATACGGAGTCGCACACCCTGCGGCACTCTGGCGACAGAGAAGTACCGCACATAGAGCAGTCCTTCAGTGAGCCGTGAAAATTGCGAACAACACTCTCTAGTTCAGGATAGAAAGCACTCTTCACAAGTACGCGCCAATGCTCAGCTTCGATCCAAGAAATGCGAAAGCCTTCGTTGTTAGGAACTTTGTACTTGAAGGCCAAGGGAGGCAAACCGAACTCAGCTTGCCGTTCGAACTGCAGGGTCGCGCCCGCCTCCACATGCTTCGAATAGTTCCCAGAGCCGCGGGGAGAGGGATTCAATACATCCTCACTCAACCGGCCCGTCAAAGTCCCGCAAGCGACGGCGTTCAATTTGAGCGGCCCCTCTAACTTCTCCGGAAGCTTCGCAAGCCAAGCGCGTGGACCAGCCTGCTGATACACAATCAACTCACGGCCAGTGAGCTCGCTTCCGTCCGCTGGTGTGCGCACCCATGGACGTACTCCCGAGTTGAGCGTTAAGCGCTTGGCGTCATAGCTCTGGTCAGCCAGTGTTTTTCCTGGCCTACGCAACTTTACGCTGCAAGTCGAATCGTCAACGCCCGCTCCTAGGAAGAGGTCGAGTTCGATCCTCGCACCAACGGCCAACTGCACACGTCGATATTTTGAGGAGTGGGCGGGATAGAACATTGCGGAGATCCATGCCCCGCTTCCCAGCTGCCCAATTCGATTGTCCCAAGAACAAAAGGAAAGACTCCCTTCTCGAAACTCCTCTTCGGAACTGAATCGTCCATATACATCCGTCGGGCATATCTCGGTGGGACCACCACTCTCCTGGATCTTGACCCAGGCATTGGGGATGGGCTCTAGAGATTCCAAATCGAGTGCAATCCCATGGAAGCTCGCGGTAGGGACCTTCTCCCCTCGAAAGAAAGGTCCAAGTCCGGCCAGTGGAGCGTTCTGCATCGGTGCGATGAAGCGAATGCCCGGCGGGAATGACGCAGTCACCCGAGCACTTCCTTGATCAATCGAAATCCGTGGAAACTCAAAGTACCCATGGACGTCGGTCTGCGTCAAGAGAGGCCCGATGCCTCTCCCATCAAGCTTGATTGTGAGGCCAACGATGGGCGCCCCATCGCTAGCGAACTCCGCACGCCCGCGAATCAAATTCTCTACAACAATCGGGGTGCGCGTCTCTTGCACCGCAATGTGGGGCAAAGCCAGAATCAAGGAGGTGATGATCGATGAAATCATGAAGTGCTAATTTGGAGCTCTCGTTCCATAATTGAGTAGCCAAGTGTTTGAGTTACACCCGCCGAATACGTCCGGCTAACGCTTCGCAGTAGACTCTATCCGGGATTACCTACTGACAACTCTGGGATCACCTTCCAGCACCAAGTCTTTGCTCTCCCCTTCAGGAGGTGTAAGCCGCATTAGGCGTCCATCATCCCGTCCACAGCTTTCAGCCCCTAGCCACACGAGCCTTGAACTACCAGGAAGTCAAAAGCCGCATCGGCGATCCGGACTGGACGATCATCGATGTGATGCCCTCGAAGGTCTATCACAAGGGGCACCTCCCTACCGCCCGCAGCTTGCCCTTCGATGACATCGATCGAGGCGCGCATGAGGTCCTTCCCGACCTCTCCCACGAGACGCTGGTCTACTGCCGCAATCGACACTGAAACCTCTCTTGGCGGGCGGTGCGCCTGCTGAGCGAGTTGGGATATACAAACCTCCACCAGTACGAGGGAGGGACCGTTGATTGGGTTCGTTCCGGATCGAAGTTGGCTGTAGGCGACGACCCAGATGCGGATTGACCTCCTCTGGGAGGCCGAGAAAGACCCTGGTCGCAATACGGAGTCGTCTGTGAGAAGGCTCTTTGAGTCAAGAGGGACTAACTGATTTCTTGCGACTGTCGAGAGGGCTGATTCCAGCCCGCTCCTAACGACCGTCAGAGGATTGCCTTGCCCGTTACCCGCACGCGTCTGTTCGCACTCTGGGCCATTGCATATTTGCATGGTTGCCCGGTGCATGAGGAGGTCCGTCCGGTCAGGGCTGCTATCGCACACTC
>JBLIOI010000157.1:0-9501 GCA_047639675.1 Planctomycetota bacterium
GGCGGAGGTGCTGATCGACAGCATTTGATCGAGCGTCACGACCTCCTCTTCGACCAGACTCGTAGCCCACTCGGGCAGTGCGTCGAGCGCGTTGCCAATCTCTACCTGCTCGTGCGCCACAGCCTCGATCGTGCCGCCGATCGCGACCTCGGCGAGAGCCGCGGCACCAGCTTGGTCGAGTTGAACCCAGATGCGGTAGTTGGGCTTCGAACCCACCAACTGCACCTTGCGTACCAACCCGCTTACGATCTGGCCCTCCGCCAGAGGGCCGTCGTGCAGCTCGATGGCGACCTGCACCGTGCGCGGCAGGAAAACATTTCCGGTGAGCTCGAGGTCTCCGCCCCGTATCGAGCGCACCTGCATGCTGGCACGGCCGCGGCCGGCGGAGAGCTTCACCTTGTCGGCCGACTCTGCACCTATGCTGACCAGGGCCTCAAGGCGCTGGGCGCTGGGGCTAGGAAATCCGGGAGCGAGGGGGTCGGGGGATTGGGGCATCGGGGGGGATTGGGCCATCGGGTGGGCGTCAGCGGCGGGGAGGGAGCACATGCTGGCTGCAAGGGCATATCGGCCACACGCAATCCCAGCCTTGAGTCGAACTCCAATGCTGAAAGGGCCCCAGTGCGGATAGGGCTGGCTCGAGCGCCCCAGCCGACCAGCTGGCCGCGGGAACCCGGATGATTGGGAAGTCTGCGCCGCTCCGTAGGGAGGGTCTGGCTCCTCGGTGTCGATCGAAGGAGTGTGTAGAGCCCCTCAACGAACTCGCGTAGTCCTACGCAAGCCGTTCCGACTACCCACAAGCTAGCTGCCGAGTTCAGCGATCCGCTCGGAGCATTCGGCAACGCTTTCCTCCACCCTGGCCGCGGCGTAGAGCTCGCTTGCCTCAGTCCACAACTCCAAGGCCGCTTCAACCTGCGCTGCATCCTGTGGTTCCATGCCGGAAATTGGCTGCAACTAACGCTGGAACCCGAATCTTCACCGCCATAACCCCCTCCCCCCAGATTAAGGATCTAGTGGGATTTACCTCCCGTGCTGGTTCGGTTCCAGTTCCGGGCACATTGCAACCGGCTCCGCCGAGTGAGTGATCGGCATGTCATCGACCCCCATCGAGATCTCATCCCAACACCCACCCGTCGAATCCCCCACACTTCGAGGCGCCGGTTAGCAGCATGTCCATCCACACAATGAAGCCAGAGGGATAGAGATTTGGAGCCAGCGGATAGGCCCCTTGACTCAGCGAGATGACCAGCCTGTCACTAGTCCAAAATCGATCAAGACCCCTTCAGCATTTCAGATCGAGTTTCCACCTAAGAACGCTCAGGAGGTGGATAGATGAGATGAGAAGGCCAGTTTCCAGCGTCGAGATATCCTTAGGGATCCCCTACAAAAGTCTCGGGCTCTTAGCCCTGGAAACGGAAACTGCCCCATGAAGAAAGATAACACACCCACCAAATCTCGCACGGAAACAGTGATCGGCATCGACCTCGGAGACAAACGGAGCCACATTTGCGTCCTGGACGCAGGAGGCACCTGCGTGGAGACCGGGACAGTGGTGACAACGCCGACGGGCTTCGAAGGACGCTTCAAGCGCATCGACCCATGCCGCATTGCGATCGAGGCGGGTGGACAGTCCGCGTGGGTGGACGAATTGCTGACAAGGCTGGGGCACGAAGTGGTGGTCGCCAATCCGCGGCGTCTCCGAATGATCTACGAAAACGATTCCAAGAGTGACGAGGTGGATGCGGAGCAACTAGCGCGGGTGGCGCGACTAGATCCTAGCTTGCTACATGGCATCGAGCACCGCAAACACAGCACGCGGGTGGACTTGGGCAAGCCCCGCTCCAGGGACATGCACTCTCAGGGCCTCCGAGCCACCCATCTCATTCCCACCTGCCACATTTCGCACTCTATTCCCTGCAATCAACCCCATGCTCGCCCCGCTGCTCACCGCCCCGCTGCCCAAACTGCCCCTTTGGAGTTCCTATCCACACCCCACTGCATGGGACAATGGCGTTAAGCTCCCAAACCGTGCGTGAGGCCCACGGCGAGGCTTAAGAAGGAGCGGTGCCTTTGTCCATTACTGGCTTGAAACGCCACAGGTAGCCTCACGCTTTCGCGCTCTCTTTCGGAGCGGAAACCTTTGGTGTGCAAGGCCGAAGTGGTAGGGATAGCGAAATACCACATAGCCCAATAGACGCCCATGGAGGCTTCCATTCTTGGAATGAGGGAAACGAATTTCAGTTAACCAGCAACGAATCATGAACGCATCCGACTAAAAATCGTGCCAACACCACGTGCCAGAATAGAGTTTACGAAATTCTCTCCCAAGCCTTCAAGACGATTCCTAGCTCTCGCCTGAAAGCCTCTCCGCAGGCGTTTTCGAGAGGCGGAATCCTCACGCCGGAGGTGCTCACCGCTTTCTTGCTCTTCATGGTCTTCATGGTCTCCAACGGAAATGACCGTGGAATTCGGCACCTCCTACTCGACTTCTGGGAGCAGGCCGACGACTTCGGGCTGGACTTGCGCACGGAAAAGCCGGTGAGTGCCTCTGCGATTTGCCAAGCGCGCGAACGATTGAACCCTGACCTCTTTCGCGACTTGCTCTACGCGCTTTCCAACGAAGACTGCGACGAAGTCGGCCCTATGAGCAACCGGCGTTGGCGTGGACGCCGCGTTTTCGCAATCGACGGAGCGAAGATCAACTTGCGCAGATCGCCGGACCACACTCGCGCGTTCGGCGTTCCGAAAGGCGCGCATTCTCCGCAAGCGCTGATGAGCCAGCTCGTTGATGTTTACACGCGAACGCCCATCGACTTTGAGTTCTCGGGGTTTCGAAGCAGCGAACGTGAACACGCTCTGCGGATGTTGGATTCCTTGGATGCTGGCAATTCAATACGGTGTGCGGCACCCTGTTGTTGCTCAACAACAGGGTGCCGCACACCGTATCCCACCGTATCCACTGACTTGAGCGAACTGCAAGCGTTGGTGACTCCCTACGCGGCGGGCCTAGAGATGGTTCGAATCGCGCGGCGCTCCCTGGCTAGTCATGTGTTGACGTCCATTCGACTTGGCTTCCGTGCATGTTTCACCGCGAGCAGCTGGGGCCGGAAGCTCGTAGCAATGTTCGCCTTGGTTTTGTGTGGATGGGCGTTCTACGGACACATCGATTACTCCGTCAACGCCCCGGCACAACTGCGCCCCATCGCAAGCCGGAAATTGGCCGCAGCATCCGATGGAGTCTTGCTCGAAGTCCTCGTGCGACCGGGTGATGAGGTGAAGGCGGGAGATGTCTTGTGCCAATTCGACACCTCCGCCACAGAACTGGAACATAGCAGGCTCATGAGCGAGCTCGCCATCTTGGATGTGGAACGCTATCGGGCACTCAACGGTGGATCCCCCTCTGAAGTCCAACTCACCGGGGCCCAGGCACGAGCAGTCCGGGCGAACGTGGCCCTAATTGAACATCGGCTGGAGAACTCCGCGGTGCGCGCCACCGTCGACGGCGTGATTCTGACCGGAGATCATCGCGATCGCCTCGGGGACTCCTTCCCGAAAGGTGAGCTGCTCTTCGAGATCGCCGAGCATCGGGGTTGGATGCTCGACCTCAAGGTCACCGAGAATGACATCGCCGACATCTCACTCAACCTGCAGGGCCAATTCGCAAGCCACGCGAAGCCCGAGGAGTCCCACGCCTTCGAGATTACAAACATTGCCCCGGCGGCCCTCCCCCATGAAGGTCTGATCACCTTCAAGGTCGAAGCTCAATGTGACCTCCCATCTGGATGGCCCCGTAGCGGAATGGCGGGTTACGCGTCGATCGACGTTGGCACCCGCACGCCCGCGTGGGTTGCCTTCCACAGAATCCTCGACTTTGCACGACTGCATATCTGGCTATGACCGATATTCAAGAAGAGCCGGCACAGGAACCCAGCTTAGCCGAGCGGCTCGGCCAGGCCTGCGTAGCCTTGCGCCCAGACCTAGAAGTTAGCCGCCACATCTTTCGAGGCGAAGTCTGCTACATATTCATCGACCCACTGACGTTTAGCAGTCACCGATTCGCTCGAGCCGACTACGCCATTTTGACGCGCATCCGTGACTCGGTGCCGCTCAGCGTCATCTTCGAGGAACTCGTAAGCGTTGGCGACTTGCTACAGGATTCCGAAGAACGGTTCTACGGGTTCGTCTTCTCCCTGCACAAGTCGGGCCTCCTGAACCTGCCAATCTCGGACGAGAAGTCTCTGTACGAACGGCATCTGTCCAAGAAGAAAGGCAAGCGCTCTCAATCGATCAAGTCGCTGCTCTTTTTCAAGATCCCCATGCTCGATCCGGACGCTCTGCTCACGCGGACAGCGCGATACGCAGCGCCATTCTTTGGGCGCGGAGCATTCGCTGCATGGCTCGCGCTGGTGGCGTTAGCTCTGTGGGTTGTTGGGCGCAATTGGATGGAGTTTACCGAACCGGTCGGCGATATCTTCCGCAATGAGAACCTACCGCTGCTCTGGATCTCCCTGATCACGCTGAAAATCGCGCACGAATTTGGCCACGGCTACGCAACAAAACTGCGTGGCGGCCATGTGCCGGAGATGGGCCTGTTCATGATGATCTTCACACCGTGTGCCTATGTCGACTCGACGGCCGCGTGGGGATTCCCAAGGAAGCGCGACCGAATGGTCGTCAACTTCGCCGGAATGTATATCGAGATATACATCGCTGTGATCTCGGTGTTGCTATGGAGCATTACGCCCCCCGGGATGCTGCGGTCCGTGCTCCACAACATCATCATGCTCTCGAGTGTGATCACCATCGGCTTCAACGTGAACCCTTTGATGCGCTTCGATGGCTACTACGCCCTCAGCGATTGGATGGAGATCCCGAACCTGCGCGCCCGTAGCCAAGCTGAGGGCACGCGGCTCTTGAAGCGCATCGTGCTCGGCCTTCATACGCCGGGAGAGGCCAAGCTGGGCCTGCGTTGCTTCCTGGTGTTCTTCGGAATCTGCTCCGCAATCTACAAGTTCACCCTCGTCATCGGTATCTCCGCAACGATCGCCATGAAGTTCCCAGCCATAGGCTTGGGAATAGGCCTTGCCTACCTGCTAGGAGAGGCTTTAGGCGTTCTTCGAGTGTGCATCCCCTACCTCTGGGGACATCACGAAACTGCAAGCGTTCGAGGTTGGGCCGTGACCCTGCTCGCGCTCTTATTGGTCGGCATGCCCCTAGGCATCGCACTTGTTCCCGTGCCCAACTCGGTCGTCACAAAGGGAGTTCTCTCATCAGAGATCGACTTGGTGCTGCGTGCGACGACCGATGGTTTCCTGGCTGGGATCCACGTGAACACAGGCGAGGAGTTGAGCGCTGGGCAACCCATTGTCGTACTCGAAGATGCAGAGTCGACGAGTGCGCTCGCGGAAGTCGAGGGTCGCCTGGAAGCCGCCCAAGTTCAGCTCGATCGAGCCGCTAACGTCGGCGTGGCAACGCGCACGCAAGAGTCTTATCGGGTCAAGCAACTTGAAGTTGAGCGCGACATGCTCGCCGAACAGGTGTCGCGTCTACAAATCCTTGCTCCCGTCGATGCCCGTGTCATCGAGCTGATCAGGCCTGGAGAGGTCGGCCGGTTTGTGTCACAGGGAGAGCCGATTGCATCCCTCGCCTCCGGGTATACTGTTGTTCGTGCGCTGATGTCTGAAGAGCAATTGGTCGCGTCTGGAGCTCGTCCCGGTTCGCTCGCAGAATTCCGGGCAACTGCGGACCGCTCCAAGGTCTGGCAAGGGATCGTCGGCCGAATTCTTCCGGCGGGCAAGCGCGAACTCAATCAGAGCTTCGCCGCGTCACTCGATCCTGCAGAGTACGGCGTGAATCCGCTCACAGGACTGGCTCCGCGTAGCCAGTTCGAAGTCGAGATTCGCCTTTTGGGCGGCGCCGAGGTGGACACGCTGCCGCGCGGCCTCACGGGACACCTTCGCTTCCTTGGGGAGCCCGAACCGCTGGGGCTCGCCATCATTCGCAAGTCCCTGACATTCTTGCGCAGGCTGACTTCTTAAGTTCGCTTCAGCGCGCGTGCTCTCCGAGGCGCAGGCCAATGCCCAGCTAGTATCGAGCGCCAGTCCCTCTAATTGGGGTCTACTCCCCGCCGGCCGTCGCACTCTGCTGTCCGTCGACTGTTAGCTTCTGTAGACCTGCTCCGGAGGCAGGCTCCATTTACACGGAGTTCAACGTGAGCGTGCGACCGAAGGACCCTCTGGTTGACCAAAGAGAATCTTGATGTCTTCGCAAGCAGCAAAGACCAAGAGCACGGCGACGAAGGCAACTCGTCGAACGTAGTTCATCTACTCTGCGGGTCTCGAAAAGGGTGTGGTGTTCGACACGCATCAGCGCTTTGGGGCACGCTTGACTGATCGAGCCTTTTCATGGAAGGGCTTCACAGGCCCTCCATCTTTACTCGCTCGGCCTAGCCCACAATGACCAGCGGCCCGCATGCGCTGGCGAAGAGGAAGGAGATGGTGGAAATCTGCTAAGGCAAAACTCCGCCAGGTTCATCCCTATTCACTGGAACTGGACTTCGAGAGCGTTGCTGTAGTTTGAGGTGCTCGTGCCGCCAATCACATCCCGGTGCCAGAACTGGAAATTCCAAGTGTCTCCAGCCATGACGGAAACACCATAGTCCGGGTGTCCAGGAAAGTCGCTCAAGGGCATGGCCAGGCTGAAGGATCCCCCGGCGGTCACGCCCATTTCACCGGGCCGGTTGAAGCTCATAAGGTTGCTCCCGAGGCACAGGTTGCCCGAGCTACCGCCGGGGTTGGCGAGCAGGCCCTGAGCCTGACTGGCCATGATGAAGCCCAACTGGCCTTCCGGTACCTGGGTCACGGTGAGGGTCAGGTCGCTTGCGGAAACCAAACGGCTTCCCGTCGCCGATAGCTGGCTTTGTTGGCCGGTGGAGTTGGCCTGGGAGTTGCAGTAGTTGCTGCCTATGATCGAGTCACAGGGTGCGTTAACCGTGTTGCTGCCGGCCAGCGTCACGGCCCCCGCGGCTGTAGTTAACGCTCTCCCGTTCAGCGTCCCCCCGACACCCAAGGTGATGGCAGCTTGCGCAATAACCGTTCCGGAGAAAGTGACACCGTTGAGCGTCGCAGCGCTGGTGACCTGCCAGAAAATTTGGCCCGGTGAGGCGCCGTTCAGCAGGAGGACATTCGAGTGAACGTTGGCCGTGATGGCGCTCCCAACCTTGAAAATGTAGACGCCCGCTCCATCGAGCGACAGGGTTGTCCCGGCCGCAATATTGGCCGTGCTAGAAAAGGAATAGGTGCCTGGGTTGAGTGTGATTCCACCCAGTTCCGCAGCGATGACTGCGGCGCCCTCCGTACTCACCAGACTTGTGTACAGAGCGGTTGTCGCCGCTTGCGCGGTTATCGCGGCGCCATTGTTGGAGTGTGTACTAGAGGGCGCCAATAATGTCGCCCCGGCCGGAAAGCCGGTGATTGACGTACCGGGTGTCGTGCCCACATCACCACTAATGACTGTGCCGATGCCGGCGACAGTGACCGTCGAGCCACCCAACACCGCGAAGCACTGCGCACTACCGAGCAATGGGCCTGGCTGAGTCGTACCCGTTCCGGGCAAGGTGATACCCACACCGGGCGGAGAGGCACCGCACAGGAAGTAGGCGCATCCCAGCAAAGCCGTCAGGCTCATGGTGTTCATTTTGGTTATTTGTAGCATGCCAGTACAGTCGGCAAGTTCACCCATGCTCCGCGACCTCCTTTGCGATTTCCTACGAAATTGCCAAAATACGGTGCCTGGCACCCTGTTGTCGATCAACAACAAGGTGCCAGGCACTGAATTATGCAGATACCGATCCCGTGCAGTTTTTGCCGAATTCGCCGTAGATCCCAAGCCAGATCCCTAATGAATCTGATTTGGGATCTACGACGAAGTCGGCAAAAACTGCATGGAATCGGTATCTGCGCTAACGCTCGTCCGCACTCAAACCGTGACTCGAGTTCAACTCGAGCAGTGTGCCATTCGTATGTAGTTTTTCGAGGGCCAGGTCGAGCTCGCGCGCCAACAGTTCGCCGTCATGCGGAATGCAAAGTGCATAGCGCTCACTTGCCAGCCTCTCCGGAAGAACGCGTAGGGTGCCGCCCGAATCAGCAGCGAGGGTTGCAGCAGCGGGGCCATCCATCACCGCCGCATCCACATCACGCGAAGCCAATCGTTCAGCCGTGCTTTGGTTCTCCTTGGCCTCGAACACACCGAGTGATTCGGGCAAGTGCCGTTCAACGGCCGTGCGTGAGGTCGTTCCTGCGCCAGCGGAAACTCGCAGTCCCTTGAGGTCCGCGAGCGATTGAGGTTCGTCCGCGCCGAGACGGACGACCACAGCGATACTCGTTTCAAAGTATGGACGCGTGAAGGTCACCCGCTTGGCGCGTTCCTCTGTGATTCCAAGAGTTGCGCAAACAACATCTATTCTGCCCGCCTCGCACTCCTGCAGAAGTTGATCGAACGGCATGCGTTCCCATTGCAACTCGCGTCCGAGTTCCAAAGCGAGAGCCTGCATCATCTCGACATCTCGCCCCCGTTCTACTCCCGAGTCATCGACCCAAGCGAACGGCGGGTTGGCGAGGTCGGAAGCGACGACGATTGGACCCTGCTCAACCGCGGCAAGCGAGCGGCAACCGCAGAGAGCAAGAAGGAGAAGTAGAGCGGAAGCCAGGGATTTAGTCATGCGGACATACTAGCGAGTTTGACGGTCTCGCTGTGTTTCCTTCCTCCGCCGCTAATCAAGCTGCACATTTCGTAGCCTCCATCGATCCGTGATTAGGCAAACGACTCAATTGCACAAGCACAAAGCAAACAGCTAGCTCCGGGGCCAAGTAGCGACTAGGTCGTTTCCCGTACTTCACTTTGCGATACCCGCGCTACCGAGCCCAGGCCTGGTAGCGCAGTGCACCTCGCTCATGGTCGGCTGTAGAAGGCCAACTAGTCCTAGATCCAGCGCACTCATGATGCGCGATTGAGCCAATTCACCTGGAAAGTCCCAACCTCAGCTGTTAAACGCTAGTTACCAAACACGCGCCCGACAACTCAGGAGGACTTTCGGGTGAAGAATCAGCATAGCGCACGGATCAGTCGTCGCGAGAAGCGTTTGACAAAACGATTGGCTCGCACGGCCCATTCCAAGAACAACGGAGCCATGCTCGCTGGCGGCAACGAGCACTTCGAAGTTGCCGAACGCATAACGGCCACGTCATCCGGCGGCATTGGGTTCTTCCACCGCTTTGTGCGACAAATCGGCCTGCCCGAACTAATCGACGCCGACCTGAACGTCTTCAAGCAGCGCAGCCCGTACCGCGAATCGGATCACGTCCTGAACATCGCCTACAACGTCATGTGCGGCGGCCGGACTTTGGACGACATCGAGTTACGCCGGGAAGACGAGGCGTACATGAACTCGCTCGGCGCAACTCGGATCCCTGGCTCGACGACATCCGGTGTCTTCCTGCGCCGCTT
>JBLIOI010000158.1:0-9449 GCA_047639675.1 Planctomycetota bacterium
CGACCTGGCGGACCACATCCTCGTAGGCAATCAAAGCCGCGCTGCTGGCGACCTGCGCCTGTCGCAAACGAGCTTCTGCGGCTCGGTTGCCGGAGGGAACCTCAAAAGCTAAGCCGACGAAGAAGTTCAAGTAATCGTCGCTCACCATACTCGAATAGGAATCGCCGGGATCCCCATCGAGACCTGCAATCGAAACTCCAGCTCGTAAATCCAAAAGAGGGTCCTTGTCGTTGCCCGCCACTCGCTGGCGCAACTCCGAGTCTTCGATCTCAAGCATAGCTTGTTGAACTTCCGGCCGCTCACGCAGCGCTCGAAGGATCATCTGGCGCAAGTCATAAGCGTATTCTTCTGCGACCATCTCGCCGCTGGGTTGAAGAAGAGTCTCGTTAGCCAACGGAAGTTGCGGGTCGTTGACCACATACTTCAATCGGTCCGACGCTTGTGCGACCAGACGTTTCGCGCGCACCAAGTTCGCGCGACGACGCTCTAGAGTTGCCAACGCATCTGAGTATTCAGCGGGAGTCGCGTCAAAGGCTCGCCGTTCACGCAGAACACGCTCGACTTCTTCACCGCGTTCGGTCAACTGTTGTTGAACAGCAAGAACTTTCCAAGCGAGCTGCAAATCCCAGAAGGCGTTTGCCGCGACTTGCATCACGATCAAGAGTTCTTCACGCAGGGCGAATTCTGATCGTTCGTACTGGCTGCGGCTAAGGACCTCTTGCGCTAGCGTGACCTCTTGGCCATAGCCTCGCATCAAGGGCTGCTCGAAAGTCACGGCGACTCCGGCGCGATAGGAGGAATCCGGGGTGAAGGCTATGCCTTCTGTTCTGTTATCTACCCAATCCAAAGACGTGCTGGTCGTGAACGCGCCGCCGCCTGAAAGCAACTTGCGCAAACCCAGGTTGATACCGCTTTCGTCACTGGCGGAGTCCGGCGCCCCAAGGAGATTACTCCCGATGCGCGGGACGGCACGCGGTTCGTTGCGGCTATCGAAGACCAAGTCGGCAAACATGGTGGAGTCGAATTCAGCGGAAGCTATGGTCACTCCCTCGAGGTCTGCTTGTGTTTGCTCACGCGTCAATCGAACGGCCAAGTTGTATTCGGCAGCTTTAGTCACCGACCAAACGAGGTCGACTTCTTGCAGTTCGGGGCTCTTGTCTTCCAAGGTCTTTGGTAACTGCAATTTGAGTTTGGCGTAGGAGCTAGGACCGCCGGCGGCATCTAGTTCCTCCAAGCTCCCCTCCAAAACTTCCTCTACTCGAGTTGGGACGGTGCTCGCGCGGACTTCAGTTTGACCTTCTTGGGTCAGCCCAAGAAGCTGCTGTTCGATCACATCATGCATCACAGTTTGCATGCGCGGGCGACGTGAGGCGCTCGGGCCTCCGCAACCCGGCAAGAAGAGAATGAAGAGGAGAAGCACAGCTGCCGTTGTTGCGCCGGAACTCTTAATTCCAGAGTCGTCTCTGTCCCTGCCTGTTTCGAGAATACCGATGCGCGCCTGGAAGTCCGTCAGCAAGCTGAGAAGTGCGGGGACTAGCAGCAGGGTGAATAGAGTTGAGACGACGAGTCCGCCTACCACCACGCTTCCTAGCCCTCGATAGAGTTCGGAGCCGGAACCAGGCATCAAGACCAGCGGCAGCATCCCTCCAACAGAAGTCAACGTGCCCATGAAGATTGGACGCACGCGTGACCGTACTGCTTCGGAGATGGCGCGCCGGGGCTCCAACGGCCTCTCACCGCCCTCTTCATCTCCAAGCATGAAGTTTCGCGCTTGGTGGACGATCAGGATCGCATTGTTCACCACGACACCAATCAAGATCACAAAACCCAACAGGGTCAAGATGTCCAAGTTCTGAACAGGCATGTAGGGATCCGTTTGACTCCACAGAAAGACTCCGTAGAGCGCGGCGAATCCGCCGAGCGTGGCGAGCGGAACGCTGAACATAATAATCAACGGGCGTAGAAAGCTCTGGAACAAGACGCACATCAGTAAGTAGACGACGATCAAGGCCAGCACCATCGCGCTACCGACCGTTCCAGACAAGCTGCCGTCGCCAAACATCGCTCGCTGGACGGAAGCTAGCTTGCTAGCCGTTCCCGTGTAGGCGGAATCCACACTCGGCGGGAGCGAACCATCGAGCTGGTGGCTTGCCAGTACCGCGTCGATAGAAGCCATCGCTTGCTCAAGAGGCACGCCGGCAGGCGGAGTGAATTGCAAAGTCACCGATCGGCGGCGGTCGATGCGGTTAATTTGTTGGGCAGAGTTCACGCGCGTCAATTGTGCCAAGCTCGACAAGGGCACGACGCTTCCCAAAGGTGTCGCAATCGGTGCTTGCCCAATAAAATCCACGGGACCCTCTGCACCGGAGTCTTTTGAAATCACCTTCAGGTCGATGTTCTGTCCGCCGACACGGTAATCGCCTATGATCGCGCCATCGCCCAGCGCTTGAATTGCAACACCCAACTCTTGCACGCTCATGCCCACTTCGCTCAAGCGAACAAGGTCCGGCGTCAAGCGCAGCTCCGGTCCAGAAATACTGAAGTTGCTCGGGTCGGGCCGCACGCTATAGGGACTGAATTTGGCCATTAGATCGCGATACACCGACATCGTTGCTGCGGTGACTTCGTCGAGGTTGTCCCCCGAGAAGTTGATCTTGATCGCAGATCCCGTGGAACCGCCCAGATTGAAGAGCGGAACCTGGAATGCAAAAGCCAACACACCCGGCGCCATCTCTGCGCGAGTGGCATGACCGAAGAGTGCGATGTAGTCGATCACTCGGTCAGGTTCCGCGCTGATACCGCCGTGGAACATCGTGCCGGGGGTACTCACAACGAAGTAGTTCGTCAGCGGCGGAGGAACGACCGGATCACCAGGTGCGCCCTTGGCATAGTCAAAGGTAGGAATCTCTGGCAGCTCCGTCTTGGCCGTTTCGTATTCCGCGCTACCGACTTCATGCTTCCCGGCTTCCCAGAATGGTTCGATCGTGCTCTCTAACCGATACGCCAATTCCTGCTGTTGGTCTACGTTGTAACCAGGAGGCGTGATTAACAGGCCGAAGGCCAAGTTGCGGTTTCCCTGGGGCAAGTAGTCCGCGGGAGGCAGTAAATATAAACTGCCCATGATTGAGGCCGTGGTGAGCCCAAAAACGATCAGCAAGCGTGCGATCACGCTGCCGCCCAACCAGTAGGTTAGGTTGCCAATGGCACCGGACAAGCCGCCACCCTTGTATGTGCCATCCGGCATGGTCGAAGACTTTCGGCGCTTCAGTATCCTCGCGGCGCAAGTCGGAATGACCGTGACTGAAACCACCAAACTGAGAGTCACTGCCGCCACGATCGCCAGGGCGATATCGCGGAAGAGTTGGCCTGCTTCATCCTCAATCAACAAGATCGGAATGAAGACGACAACCGTCGTCAAGGTCGCCGCGAGTACAGCGCCAAAGACTTCTCGCGCCCCGTCAAGCGCTGCTCGTCGCGGGCTCTTTCCGAGCTCCAGGTGCCTATAGATGTTCTCGAGAACAACAATGGCATTGTCCACCACCATCCCAACGGCGAAAGCCATGCCTGCCAAACTGATGACGTTTACTGTTCGGCCGATTCCGATCATCGCGGCGATCGCGCCAACGATTGAAATCGGGATAGCCAGGGCAATAATCCCCGCGCTTCGTATGGAGCGCAAGAATAACAGCAAAACAAGCATCGCCAAGCCGCCGCCAATCCAGATATTTTGTTTGATCAGCTCGAGGGCATCATCGATGTAGACCGTTTGGTCGTAGACCTGGGTCACTGAAAGGTCCCCGCTTAGCCCGAGGCTCTTGGCTTGGTTCTCTAGAAGCCCGCCTTCGAGGTTCATGCTCACGATTGCTGCGCGCAGGCCCGCCATGACCTCGATGACGTTGACACCGACTTCTTTTTGGGCATTGATCGCGATGACTGTCTTTCCAGATCCGCGCACAAAGGAATAGGGCTCCTTGAAGGCCTCAACAACTTCCGCCACATCGGACACACGCACCGGACCCGAGTCTGTCTGAGCGATGACCGTGCGAGCTACCTGCTCAGGGCTTGTGAATTGATTGACAAGTCGCACGCGTACGTCCGACTTGTTCTCGGCGATGGCGCCTGCCGAGACATTGCGATTAGATCGCCTTAAGGCATCGACGAGCTGTGAAACGCTAATGCCGCGCTCTGCTAAACGAACCGCGTCGAAACGTACCTGCGCCTCACGCTCGATGCCTCCCAAAACATTGATTTCAGAGATGCCCTGAACACGTTCAAAAACGGGCTTGATGCGATCCTCGGCAAAGTCCCGCAGCGTACGGATATCGATCTCCGTATCCTCCGTCGAGAGCATGATCCACGCGATGTAGTCCTTGTTATCGGGGTCGGACGCGTTAACCACCGGCTCGTCAGCGTTGTCCGGGTAGCTAGGGACTTCCCGTAACTTGTCGCTGACTTCGCGCAAGGCAATCTCCTTAGGAGTTCCAACCGCGAATTCCAGCCGAATGCTCCCCGAACCTTGCAGGGAAGTGCTGGTCATCTCGCGCAAGTTTGCAATGCCTTGCAATTTTTCCTCTTGCGGATCGATGATCTCTTGTTCGATCTCTTCGGGACTCGCACCTTCCCAATTCGTGGTGACGGCAATGATCGTGTCTTCCACGTTTGGGGTCAGCTGAATCGGGATGCTACGCACGGCGACAAGCCCGCCCAAGAGCATCATGATCACACCAACGGCAACCGTAACAGGTTGGCGAATTGCGTTTTGGATCAAGTTCATCGCGTATGCCCTACTTGCCGCCCGATGGCGTTATTTTCGAGATAGGACTGATCGGAGCCGTCGGATACAAGCGCTCATTGCCTTCGATCACGACTTGCATTCCGGCTTTGAGGCGTGCCGAACGAATCACGCTTCGAGTCGCAGTCTGGAAAAGAACTTCTATATGCACAGGGGCCGCACTGGCGGGTTTACCTTCCGCACCCGGAAGCACTGAGTAAACGTAACTTCCCACCTCGTTGCGCATGATCGCATCGCGATGGATGGTGAGCACACGCTTCTCAGAGGAGGTTGGCACAAGTGCAGTAACGGACATACCAGAGGCGAGCCCGCGCGGATTGCTAGCGGCACCAACCACGTAGAAGGAGCGCGCGCGTCGGTCGATGTCTGGGATAGCTTTGAAGCCTTTGAGCACGAAGCTCTTGCCGGTCGCAGTCACACTGACTTCGATTGATCCCTCCCCGCCTGCCAGCGCAGAGTAGAGGTTCTGCGGGACTTCGAGCCAGACTTCCAGGCCCTCGGTAGACAGAAGCTCAACAACACTCTCGCCCTCTGAAAGCCACGCGCCAACTTCCGCAACACGCCGCGTTACCGCGCCGTTGAATGGGGCCCGAATTGTCATGTCTTCGGTACGCGCGCTCAACTTCCTTGATCGCGCCTCCAAGATCTTCAATTGTCCCTGCGCTTCGAGAAGGCGTGCGCCAGCTCTCGTCACACTGCTCTTGGCGTCGTCGAGTTCTTTCGGATTTGCAGCCTTGCTCTTTACCAAGGCTGTAAGCGATTCGAGGTCGCGTTTGGCTTGCGCCAGTTCGCTCTCTTTTTCACTGACCTTCGCTTTGGCCGGAGCCTGCTGCGCCTCCAAGACAAGGAGGTCCAGTTCTAGCTGGCGTGTGTCCAACTTGGCAATTTCCTCGCCGCGCCGAATCGATTGGCCCTCGCGCACGAAAAGTTCGACCAGCAGTCCCTTTTCGCGCGTAGCCACCTCGGTTCGCTGTTTCGCGCGCAGCTCGCCAGTCACTGGTTGCTTCTGCACAACCAGCTCTTCGAGAACGGCGTCGGTGCGCACCGCAGCTGGAGGACCTTGGAGACTTGCAATGCACAAGTTGGCTTGGGCAATCACAAGGAAAACGGTGAGCGCTAAGCGACTCACACCATGCAGACATTGGGGACGAGGATTCACGGGTTACCTAACCATCAGTGAATGTCGAAGGGCTTGCGTTGCGACCGAAGGAAGGTCACATCAAACGCACGAGGAGTTTGAACCCCTGTGAGCTTTCGTCAAGGGCAGCCCGGTTAGAACTGGCTTTCCTTAGCAACTAATACAACCGGTTCGAGATCGAGCGGACCATTCGCCAGGATCGTCAGTTCTGTGCTTGCCAAGAACTTGCCCTCCGAGGCTTCATAGAAGACGCACAGATCGTATTGCCCCGGCGCTAGCGGCTTGAGATCAACCCGTAGCACAGTCTTGTGGGCCGGGAGATAGAGGGTCTCTTCCACATGTTGCTCTCCGTGCAGCTTCGTGGCTATCACATGCAGTTTCGTCGCCCGCGAAAGCGCCTCTGGCAAATGAACTTCAAAGGCTGGAGCCAGGCCCGGCGCGATGGACCGGAACTCAAAGTCATTAGCCGCCCCCGGAACCACCACGATCTTGCGCTCTAGATGCGCAGCGTTCTGGCTGAAGACGTTCAACCGGTATTCGCCCGGTGATAGTGATAGTTCGCAACGGCCCTGATAAGCCAGCAAGTCCCCCTGCAGGCCGCTTCCTTCGCGAAGCTTAAGGTGATATCCCTCACGTTTAATGGTCGCGATGATGCCTTGAAGCGGATTGCCACTGACATCGAGCAAGGTCAAGTCAACCCGCTCGTGGCCCGGGAGTACGAGTTGGCCCAGCCAAGTGCGCTCTCCCGCTTCCAGGTCAAACTCACTCAAACCCGCTTGCGGCGCCTGGCCAGGAATCCAAACGCTAATGGCGACACGGGCTGCGGGGAGATCCCGTATCTCGAAATGTCCCGTGCTAGCGTCAGGCTCAATCTGCAGCGGCTGGTCGAAAGCAGACGAGCTGAGAATCAAGAGGGCGCCGGGCAGCACACTTCCCGATGCATCTTCAAGATAGCCTTCGAGGCTGGAAGTGAGCGTGTCTGGGCCAGCTCGTAATTCATCCGCGACCAGGGTGACTTCCTCCATAGAACCGCTGCTGAACGAGCGCCATAGCTTGGGCGCTTGCTCAACTGCCGCATTTGGCCAGGCGCGCAGAATGCCTGCTCCGAGGCCCAATTTGAACTCAAACAGACCCGCTTCGTCCGTCACACTCCACTCTAATTGCGGCGCCTGAGCCACAAGCTGGGTAAGCCCAGGATTGAGTTCCGTCGCAGCTCCCGAAGAAACGTGCCAGCCGGCGAGCCCGAGGCCATTTGCGTCGACGATCTTGCCACGATGAGTTGGTCGCCGCCCATCCTCAGCGCCCCTCGCTTCGAGCGAGAGGCAAACTTTGAGCTCCTCTGTCCACGCGTCTCGAACCTCGCGCGTGAAGGGTGCAAGCCCTGGTGCACTGACGCACAGGGTGTAGTTTTTTGAGTGCAACTCCGACACTTGCAACCGGCCCTCCGCATCACAAATGAATTCCAAAGATGGCGCCGTCATCGAGAGCTTGCCATCGGAATGAAACAGAGCCTCCCCGAGACGTAAGTAACGAATCGAAACAGTTGCACCTGCCAGCGCCTGACCTTTTCCGTCGCTAACGCTGAGGTTTAGGTCGCCGGAATGATTTCTACGGAACGCAAGATGGTAGCTCGAAGAGCGCAACCTGTCGGACCCCCCCATGTAGGTGAGATGTGTCCGTAGGTTCTTGAAACGGGCTCCAATCCATGAATCGGAGGCGATTGCTTCGATCTCGAACTGCCCTGCGATATCCGTGGTTGCAACTGGTTTTTGTGCGTAGGGGTCTGACTGATTGGATGCCCAGATGGTCGCGCCAGCAACGGGCTTACCATCAAAATAGGTCAGGACACCTAGTGCAGGCAATCCCTGAGCTACTGGCTCCACTGAATCAGCAGCTATCCTTAGCGTCTCCTCGCCGACCATCTCACCGCGCTTGATAAGCGGAATTTCGGCCAATGCTGGTTCTGGCTCCGAAGTGCGCGCCACAGACGATCTAAATAGCGCCTCCAAAGCCGAGTGATCAGGGGTCTCCGAAGCAATGAGTACGGCGATCCCTGCAAGCGAGGCCAATAGCAACGGCCCTGCAATGTAGATCCCAACAATCGAGCTCTTCGTCGATACAGATTTCGGTAAGCGTGAACTTGCGCTCATAAGCGCCACGGACCAAGCGTTTCGATCTCCGCCGTGTTCCGCATCCATGTGCAAGCGCAAAGCATCGATGGCGCGCTTCGAACGCGTACGTACCGTTTCAACCGGAACTCGAAGCTCCACGGCAATCTCACGCGGCGCCATGCCCTCGAAGTAGCGCAACTCCATCACGGAGCGGTAGATCGGGGTGAGCGCATCCAAAGCCTCGGCAAGCTTACGGCTCACAGCACGTTCCACCACAAGGTCCGCCGTCGCTGGCTCAGTGAGTTCCAAGTCGCGAGATGCCTCATGAAAAGCCCGGCGGCGACGTGCGCGCTCGCGGTTCATCCACTTGGAGCGAAGCACGGTCTTCATCCATCCGCGCAAGTTTTTGTCGTGTTGCGGCGGACTTTCCAACGCGGCCAGCCAGCTCTCTTGAACTAAGTCGTCCGCTTCTGAGGGGTCGTGCACCAGCTTGCGCGCGAGCTCTTCCAGGAAGGGCCTATAAGAGAGTAGATCTTGAGCCTTAATCATGGATCGAGTGCGAATACGAGGGCCTCGCACGAAACGAGGCCAGGCGCTTACACTCTAACCCTGAACTCGAATTCCAGGGCCGAGAGAGTGCTAACCCCGCTAAGCGCGCGGAACAAACGCCTCTAATAACCGGCAAAAGCGGTCTGAAACCAGCTTTCCGGCCTCGACCACCTCCTCGTGGTTGAGCGGCGTCTTGCTGATTCCAGCAGCCGGATTGGTGATCGCTGAGATGGCAGCCACACGCATGCCTTGGGCTTTAGCGACCATCGCCTCCTGCACCGTGCTCATGCCAACGGCGCTTGCACCAGCCCAGCGCAACATTCGGATTTCAGCGGGAGTCTCGTAGCTCGGGCCATTGACTGCCGCATAAATCCCCTCGTGTACCTCCACATCGCACTCCTCTCCGGCGAGTCGGATTGCCTCGCCTAGATCAGCGTCATAGATGTTGCCGATTCCGGCTTCTGCGCTGCGCAGAGGGGCCACACCCTGCAAGTTGATGTGGTCGGTGATACGCATCAATGCAGGAACGTTCCAATCGGCTTCAATGCCACCTGCCGCGTTTGTTAGGAGCAAATCTTGGATGCCCAGTTCGCCGAACGCTCGCACGCAGCGGGTGACTTGCTGCGGGTCATGGCCTTCGTACAGGTGAACGCGGCCCTTTTGCACCACTACCGCTACGCCGCCGATCTCGCCGACGACCAACTCGCCTGCATGCCCAGGCACGCTACTTTGCGGCATAGACGCGATCTCCGCATAGGGAATGACCTGTGGATTCTGAATCCGGTCCGCAAAAGCGCCGAGGCCCGAGCCCAGCACGAAAGCGATTCGCGCGCGGCCTACGTTACGACTCTTGAGCTCG
>JBLIOI010000159.1:0-9379 GCA_047639675.1 Planctomycetota bacterium
CGCGACTCTGCGAGAGTCCAAGAGCTCGGCACAGTTCCCCAACGGAGAGCTCATGGCACGCTAGCAGCCCCAGGATGCGCAAGCGCGTGGGGTCGCCCAGGGCCTTTAACAGCGAGGGGATTTGGCTCGGTTCGGGATTTGCCTTCAACACTCCATCATGATCGGATGATAAAGCCCCCAAGGGCAAGGCTAGAACCCGGTTTTCTTCCGAATAAATAAAAAGCGGGCGATCCGGATTGAAGCCCGAATCGCCCGCTGATCTGAGCTAATGCCTAGAAATCAGTCCACATCAACCGGCACGACGGAAAGCACTTCCACATCAATTAGGCCGCCGGGAAGCTGAATTTCACGCTTTGCGCCGGGCGAAAGCCCCAGGAGGCCTTGAGCCAAGGGGGCGCGGTAGGACACGACGTTCTCGCCGCGATCACCGTCCCAGGGGCCCAGCAAGATGATGACGTTCGAGGTTTTGTTGCCCTTCTCCATGTACTCCACGGCAGTGCCGGGGCAGACCATATTTTCAGGAAGGATGGCATTCTCGAGCAACTCAGTTTGGCTGAGTTCTTCCTCCATAACCGAACAGCGCGAAGACAGGTTGCGCTTCTCTTCCAAAGCGGATTCCCATTCGGAGTTCTCCGACAAGTCACCAAGAGCCGCAGCGCGACCGATGGCATCCTCGTTCTCTGGCATCTTGACGTCCTTGAGTTCCTTCAACTCGCGTGCGAGAAGCTCCTTGCCGGATCGTGTCGTCCAGATCGAGTCGTTCTCCCAGAAGTAAGCGGCGCGTGCATTTTCATCATCATCGACCGCGTGGGTCGCGATCATGATCAACTGGTTCTCAATCGATTCCTCGACGCCACGTTGCATCAAGCGTTGAATGCTGCGCACTTCAGAGACAACAGCATCCTCGAGCAAACGTCCGAGCAACGGGCTAGCGCCGCCCGCTAGGAAATCTACAAGACGGGTGTGAGCACGTCCCAAAGCAGGGGTCTTGCGGCGATCCGCGAAGAGTTGCGTTGCGAGGTTCGCGTAGGCTTGCGCGCGGGCGAGTCTCGGCGGCAAATCTCCGCCCAACTTTTCTGCCTCGGCCAATTTCGCCAATGCCAAGAGCATATGGGGAGCACGGCTGGTGCGCTTGAGTAGGTAGCGATAGCTCTTACCAAGATCCTCTTCGCGCTTGGCTGTGACCAATCGTTCCACCAAGTTGCGAACCATGCCCGGAGGCGCGTGCTCGAGGTTCTTGACAGCTTCGTCTACCCAAGCCTCCTCTAGGATCTCCACCAGAATTCCGATGGCTTGCTCCTGATCGTGGGGCGTCGGCAATTCCTGAAAAATGTTCCAAAGGGCGGGAACATGATTGGAGTCATCTTCCGGTGCTTCTGCGACGGCAGCTGCCTCGAGGATCTCAAGCAAGGGTTCTGGGGTTACGCCCCCGAACTCGCGCATGAGTACCCAGCAGGAAAGCCGCCAACCGTACTCATTGTCCTCGTTCGCCGCCTCGTTCGTTAGCGCAGCACGTGTCATCTCATCTAACTCAGAATCAAGATTTTCTTTACCCAGAAGCCCACGAGCCTTGATGACGATGTCTTCCAAGCTCGCCGCGTGCTTGAGCTGGCGTTCGAGTTGTTCCTTCGGATCCACGGCGGTCAAGAGCAGGTGCATCTCGATCTTCTTGCCGCTTCCAGTCATGCGGAACCACTCGCTGTTCTCTGCCAAGGGCTTTGCCTTGCGCCACCAAGCACTGTGCGCGCTGCCTTCAATACCGATCTGTGCCAGTGCGTTCTTGATCGCAATTGAATTGGCTCGTCCGTGGTAGCGCTTCAGGATGGCCTTCAATGCATCGAGGGGATCCTTCTTCACTTCCTTCTTGAGACCCTCGGGATCACGGTAGGAACGTGATCGAAGATCCGTCGGGTCGAGCACATCGAAGATGTCCAGTGCAGCGCCCAGCGGGAAGTAGTCCTCGCGACCGGATTGGAAGCGAACGTGCACAACCGTGCCATCTTCCGTCACGTCGAAAATCTCGCCCGTACCCCAACCCGTAGAGTGAAATATCAGGACGCCAACTTTGAAGTCCTGCAACTTGGTGAAGGCCGACCAGGCTTTGCGCAGGCGCGTCGGATCGTTCAGGCCGGTCATCTCCAGCGCACGATCCCACCAGGGCTCCATACTCCAAGCTGCGGCGGCGCTTTTCATCAAAGAATCCGCGAGTGAAGCCGTGGGAGCTCCGGCTTCAATGGCTGTACCGAGCAAGTTGGCAGCATCTGCATGTCGGTCCGACATTTCAAGCAACTCAAGGTGCTGATTTACCAGAGGCATGCAGCGCGCAATTCGATTCTTTTCGCCAGCGCGACGGAGGGCGACAAAGAGTTCGTCGAGAGGCTCGGTGGTGGCCATCAGTTCGGACCAAGCATCGTCGAAGTCTTGCCATTTGTCCTGGGTGACGAAAATCGGAAGGCTCATGTGCGTGACGGGGAGGGAGTGTTGAGCGGAAGAGAGGAGTGGCGATTACGTCGCCGACAGGCCGAAAAATTCCGGCCACGGAAGAGCCCCCGTGAGGAGCTAAGCTCCACGCGAGGGCATTCATATAGAGAGAGTGCAGGAAATGCGGGGCAAGATCCAGCCCCGTATTCTTCAATCCACAGCTAAAAGTAAGCCTTTCAAATACCTCGACCTCGGAAAGTCGGGGCGCTGGGGGTGATCTGGAGAGGCTCCAAGAACTTCAAGCACCCTAATATTGCGTTCTGCACGGCGTGCGGCCCGGAAAACGGTCCCGACAAAATCCCCAAGCTCGACGGCGCCTGAGCATGAGAAAGTCGCCAACATTCCGCCATTCCTGACACAACCGAGAGCGAGGGCATTTAGATCGAGGTACTTCTGCAAGCCATCTTCGAGCATGCGCTTGCCTCGCACGATCTTGTGAGGGTCGAGAACCACGACTTGGGCGGTACGGCCGCTGGCTACATCGTCGCGCATGAGATTGAAAGCGTCCGCGTGAATGAACTCGACGCCAAGGTCATTGGCTCGGGCGGAAGACTCAGCGCGTTCGAGCACAACTTCGTCCAAGTCAACAGCGCGCACATGAGTGGCACCGGCTCGCGCTGCATGCAGCGCAAAACCGCCGATATTGCAACACAGGTCGAGCACATGAGCTCCTTCACAGTAGGTCGCCACCTTGATGCGGTTGTCCCGTTGATCGCAGAAGAACCCAGTTTTGTGTCCTTGGCCCGGCAAGAGATTGAAGCGAATGCCGTCCTCCAAAATCTCGACTTCGCCTAGATCTTCCGGCTCGCCCGCAGGATCAAAGCCTTCTGCCTTGCGCACGGAAAGCGGCACGCGATGAATGATTCGGGCACCTGGGTAGAGTTCGCGTAGACACCAAGCAATGTCGTCCTGCAACTCGTAGAAGCCCAAGGAGTGGTATTCGCACACGAGGACATCCGCAAAGCGATCGACGATCAGGCCTGGCATATCGTCTCCCTCGGCGTGCACAACGCGATAGGCGTTGGTGTGCTTGGGAAGCTTCAGTAGCTTCTTTCGAATACGATCAGCTGATGCCAACCGGCGCAAAAAGAACTGGCGAGGCTGATCGAGGTCGCTCTTCTTGCCGCGCGAAAGCACACGTAAGGTGATATCCGACTGCGGGTTGTAAAGCCCGTGTCCGTAGAATCGACCTGCGCGATCGATGATTTCGACCAAACTGCCGGCGTCCACATCTTTCTCTGGCGCTAATACTTGGCGTGAGTAGATCCAAGGACCTCGCTGGATGTCGTCGGAATCGAGTTCGATGGTGGGGAGGGCCGCTTTCATGCGAAGTCTATCTGTGGGCTGGCACGATCTATGAAGAGACTAGAGCGGCACAGACTAGCAAAGAAGATAGAAAGGTGATTGGATCAGCGGGGCTGTTCCTCACTCTCCGCACCGAATTCCCAAGGACCGCATGATCCATCTTATCGCCGCCCAAGTTCTCGCCCTGTCGGGAGCCACCGTTCACACCATGGAACCAGGCTCCGAGCCTCGGATCATGACCGTATTGATGGAGGACGGTTTCTTCACGGAAATTGGAGCGGACCTAGAGATCCCCGAAGGCGCAGAAGTGCTGGACCTGTCCGGAAAGCACCTATTTCCCGGGCTGCTGGATGGAATGGTGCACCATGACATGGAGCACGATCCGTTGTACCTGCTCAGCGGCGTGACTTTTATCCGCGATACAGGCAACGAACTGAGCTCGGTACTCTTGGCTGCCATGCCCAATATGCGCAATCGCATGCCGGGCCCGGACCTGTGGGTGGCCGGTTCGATATTCGATGGAGTTCCGCCAGCGACGACCGATGCTGTGATCGTGAGGACCAAGGAAGATGTCGAGGACAAGCTGCCGCGCCTCAAGGAGCGGGGGATACGATTCGCTTCCTATCACACGGGAGTCCCAGCACCCGCTTGGCGTCGATTGATTGAGTTGGGAAATCTCCACAAACTCCAAGTTTGGGGGCCGATCCCGGCCAGTGCCACTTTGGATGAAGTGCTGACCTCCGGCCAGTCAGGTCTCTCCTACCTCGAGGGATTTCAAGATCCGGATTCCGAGTGGGACGCCGAGTTGGCGCACGAACGTGTGCTTGATTACAAGCGCAACGAGATCGCATCGATGCCCCTCTTGCATGTCTACGCTTATCGAACAGAAGATCAGGGCGACGATCCGCCGATCTTCAATTTCATGGCACCGTACTACGCGGATTGGTGGCGATCGGACTTGGGGTATCGGCGCAAGTTGTTCAACCCGGAGTACTTGGCTGCTGGCCGAGAAGCTCACGCTCGACTTGAAGGCTTAGTACTCGATTTGTGGAAGAGCGGTGTGGCTCTGGTTCCTGGGTCCGCCGCGCCCAATCCGTGGATGGGGCCCGGAGAAGGCCTTCATGACGAATTAGACGCGTGGGTGGCAGCGGGCATTCCGCAGGCCGACGTTCTGCAAATGGCGACTCACGGTGCTGCACAAGCTATGGGAATCGAACTCGCTTATGGGACGATAGCAACAGGACGTGTAGCAAGCGCTATCGTGCTCGACGAAGATCCCACCCAGAACATCAAGTTGTTGCGGGAACCCAAGGGACTCGTGTTGCGGGGCACCTACTTGTCGCCCGAATACCTGGACAACTTGCGCGGCGGGTTGCACCGAGCACAAGTGATCGCAACGGCCGGTGCGGAAGCTCCACTCTCTATCGAGAAGCCCTATTTACCCGAGGGCCAGGTAGTTTTGGAAGGCCGCGTCGAAGGCACAGCATTCGATCGTGTGGTAGCCGCCGAGGACTATTGGGTCGTGCGTGGTTACGACGGGCAAACCGTCTGGGTTGCTCGCATGGTGCTAGCGGGAAGTTTGTCGAGTACGGCGTCGCGCACAACCATCACGCAACGCTTCAAGGACAACAAGCTGGATAGCTTCTTGCTGTTCATTGAAAACGGTGAGAGCAACTACAAGGTTGAAGGCCTCACAGTTGGCGGCCACTTTCGCTTGAAACGCTGGGTGAACGATATCTACGTCGATACCAACTCAACGACCCGCGGGCCGACTTTGGTCGACGCGGGCATGGCTCTGCCTGCGATGATTTTGTCCCACTACCAAAAAGACGGCCTGTGCCAGGCAGTCTACTTTGAGGGGACCGAACCGAATCTATCTGGTTGGGAAGTTCAGCGAACTCCCACCGGGGTCTTGGCCATCAAAACGGGGCGAGGCCCGATGGTGGCCACATTTGAGGAAAACGGCGCTCTCGACAAGCTGGAACGGGTCGCCGGCAAGGCGAGTGTGCGCTATGAAGCCGTGCACCAAAACTCCTTCGGCGGGCCAGGAATGCCCCCAATACCGCCCAGTGAGCCGGAAACCGTGGACCAGGATCGGGACGAGGAAGGCGAGTAAGGCACATCCTTTGCGAGAAAGCGCCCCAACAGGTAGCTCCCACTCGTACCTCTAGTCAATGAGATGCGGGAGGGGTGTTTGAGAGAACCCACGCCTTCCAGATCTCGGCGAAACGGCAAGGTTTCGCCCAATCTATGCCAGCGGCCCATCATTGCGATGGGCCGCTGTCTTGTCATGAAGCCTCTTTCGGCAGAGAATCTGCGGCCCATGATCGAAGACGAACCCGTAGAGATTCCCGAAGAGGGAGAAGCGCCAAGCAGCAAACGCTTGGTGGGCGCCGAAGTGAACCTAGATGTTCCTCCGGCAGCCCCCGGCGAATTCCCGGCATTACAGATAGGCCCCCTCGAAATCTGGCCCCCGGTGGTACTGGCTCCAATGGCTGGAGTGACGAATCAAGCTTTTCGCGCGATGTGCAAAGACTATGGCGCTGGGATTTGTACTTCTGAAATGATCACCGCCCGTGGCTATCGCATGGGCAACGAAATGACGCTCCTCTTGGCGCAAGGCGGCAAGGGCGAGTCCCCGCGTTCGGTTCAGTTGTACGGGTCAGATCCGCTCGACGTGGGGGAGATGGTGCGTGCTTTGGTAGCCGATGGTGTCGATCACATCGACATGAACTTTGGCTGCCCGGTTCCTAAGATTACGCGACACGGCGGAGGCAGTGCGATCCCGGTCAAGGCGCGACTGCTCGCGCGGCTCGTGCGTGCAGCTGTTCAATCGGCGGGGCCTGTTCCGATCACGATCAAAGTGCGCAAGGGAATCGACGATTCGCTCCTCACTTATCAGGACGCAGGAGATGTCGCCGAAACGGAAGGCGCCGCGGCAATCGCTTTGCATGCTCGCACTGCCTCGGAACTCTACAGCGGTCAAGCGGACTGGGATGCCATCGCGGATCTCAAGTCACGGGTCAACATACCGGTACTCGGCAACGGCGACATTTGGGAAGCTTGGGACGCCTTGCGTATGATGCGCGAAACTGGTTGCGATGGCGTGGTGATTGGACGCGGCTGCTTGGGACGCCCCTGGCTTTTTGCAGAATTGGCAGCCATCTTTGCCGGTCGGGAACCCGATGCTCCGCCGAACTTTGGAACCATCGCTAAAGTCATGGAGGTCCACGCAACTGCCTTGATGAAACTCTTTGGCGACGAGCGCGGTATCCACCAGATGCGCAAGTGGTGCTCTTGGTATACGAAAGGCTTCAAGGGCTCCGCAGCCATTCGTGGGCAATTGGCGCGCATGCACAGTTTGGAACAGATGCTTGAAGTGCTGGCGGAGATCGATCCAAACACTCCATTCCCTCTGAATGTGCTGCGTGTCAATCGTGCGAAGCGTAGTGGCACCCAAAGGGTCAAACTACCGGAAGGTTTCTTGGAGGATCGCGACGACGATACACCGCCGCGCAGCCCGCACACCGAAGCAGAGCTAAAGGCCTGGGAACAGTCCCTATCAGGCGGTTGAGTGGGATGGAGACTCACTCGATAGTTATTGTTGGCGCCGGGGCTGCGGGCCTCTGGGCCGCCATCACCTGCGCCAAGCGTGGGGGGCAAGTTCTCTTGCTCGAAAAGACCAAACGCGCCGGGACCAAGATTCTTGCCAGTGGGGGAACCCGCTGCAACTTGACGACAACTCTGGATGCGGAACAAGCGGGACGCTTGTTCGGTACTGCGGGTGAACGCTTCTTACGCTCGGCGTTTCGCAACCTGCCTCCAGAGGCCGTCGTCACAAGTTTTGAGGAGTGGGGCGTGCCTTGCGAAGAAGCTCCGCTTGAAAAAATCTTCCCCTCCAGCCAGAAAGCCAAGGATGTGCGCGACGCACTCCTTGCAGTCGCTCTCGAGGCGGGCGTCGAAATTCGCTACGAAGTGAGAGTTGCGGCGATTAGCAGTGACGAATCAGGAGAGGGCTACACCATAGTAATGGAGGAAGGCGAGAACTTATACGCTCGCAAGTTGCTGCTCTGCCCAGGTGGCAAGAGCTACCCAACCACGGGCACAACTGGCGACGGCTACGCCTGGCTCAAAGCCCTGGGGCTCGAACAAGAATCAACGGTGCCTGCACTCGTCCCGTTATCCAGCTCCGAAGCTTGGGCGAATGAGTTGTCGGGTATTGCTGTGCAAGATGCGGAGGTGCGCTTACTTGATGGAGAGGGCAAGGAACTGATGCGGCGTGCTCGACCTTTACTGTTTACCCACAAGGGACTTTCGGGCCCAGGCGCTATGGACGTCTCAGGCATCGTGGCCGAAGCCCAGGCGGCGGCAAGATTTGATGATGAACAACCGCAATTCACCCTCGCCATCGATCTGTGTGCGTCTCTATCCCGTGAGGAATTGCGCGACCAGTTAGTCGAGGCCTCGAGAGCGAGTGGTTCCCCGCGACTCTCCAAGGCGCTTGATTCCCGCTATCCGCGCCGAATCGTGGATGCGGTTTGCACCCAAGCGGGTGTAGAGACGAACCCCCCAGTTTCTAGAATCACCAAGTCTGATCGCCATAAACTGGTCGAAGCGTTCAAGGGCTTGCGCGTCAAGATTGATGGCACTTTGGGCTTTCACATGGCTGAGGTCACGCGTGGGGGACTTTCTTTGCGGGAGGTCAATCCGCGCAACATGGAATTGAATCGGTTTCCGGGCCTCTACGTTTTTGGCGAACTGCTCAGCATTGACGGCCCCATCGGTGGCTTCAACTTCCAAGCGGCCTTCGCGACCGCCGAACTCGCAGCAATGCACGCAACCAAGTCATGAAGTACATCGCATTGATCTACGCCGTTGCAAGCCTGATCACCTTCATCGTTTACGGCTTCGACAAGCGCCGAGCGCGTACGGGCGGCTCACGCGTCCCTGAAGCTTCGCTGCATACCCTTGAGCTTTTCTTCGGCTGGCCAGGAGCCTTCGCCGCCCAGCAAGTCTTTCGCCACAAGACAAAGAAGGTCTCGTTCCGGATCGTCTATTGGGGAATCGTCATCCTTCACCTGGGCCTCTGGGCCGGCTGGTTTTGGATGAAGTCTGAGTAGTAGCTAGAAGCTTCGCCCAGCTGTCACTTGGTCTTCAGGACTTCAGCTTCCAGCATGATGTCGATCATCTTCTTGCGCACCCATAAGCCATCGTTGTGCAGGGTGTCGCGCCGAGTGATTCCAGCCGCTTTTAGCTTTTTCGACTTGTCGAATTTCTTGACCCACGACTCGATGAACTTCTGCCAGTCCTTGGTATTGGGCAAGTCATCAAGGAGTTGAGTGGGCGTGCTCTCGTGCTTGTCCCACAGGCCGTGTAAACGGTCGAGATTAGCCCCGTAGCCGTCGCGAAGAGCAGGATAGCCAATCAGAAAACACTGCGCCATGGCGTGTCGTAATCCCCGGTGCCGGTTGATCAACTTGAACTGTTCGCCAACCTCGTCGTAGAGCTTTTTCTGCCGACTCTCGGGTACTGGAGCCTTGTAGCTCTTCCAGTCGTCCTTGAGGTCATGAATGATGCCGAGGCAGTCCACATC
>JBLIOI010000160.1:0-9264 GCA_047639675.1 Planctomycetota bacterium
GGTGCGCGCCGGGGCGCGCAACCGCCGTCTTCAATGTATTCCGCTACTTCTTGAGGGTCTCGTGGCGCCCGCGACAATAGCCGTTAGAAGACACCTTCGCAGAAGCTTGGGTGAACCGCGGACGCTTCACGGGGAGCTATTCTGACACGAGAGCGTTGGCCGCGAGCTTCGCTCTTGGTCTTGAAGGGCGATTTCGGCTTACCTGAACGCAATTAATTAGCGGTGCTACTCGGTGAGCGTTTGCTGATTGCGACGCTGCTCCTCGTGACGCTTTGTGTGCTAGCGGTGCGCCTTGCTCCATCAGATATGAAGCAGGAAGTGCTGGGCGCGCAGCCTTTATCTCGGCGATCAGTGCGGAATCATCACTTCTGAATCCGCTTCGATCTGTCCGTCGACCATGACCAGCACTCGGTCGCAGCGTGTGGCCAAGCGTTCATCGTGCGTGACTAGCAGCAGGGAAGTCCCGCGCCGTGCTTGCTCGTCGAACAGGATCTCGAGGACACGTTCGCCGGTGGCGGTGTCCAGGTTTCCCGTGGGCTCGTCCGCAATTACGATTTCCGGCTCAAGGATCAACGCGCGTGCGATCGCGACGCGTTGACGCTCGCCACCGGAGAGCTGATTGGGGCGGTGATTGATCCTATCGCCGAGTCCGAAGCGATTGAGCATTTCGCTGGCTTCATGCGCATGTCGCTCTTTGTCGTAGGATTCCCTGGCGTAGGCGCTGGCAATCCGAGCGGGCAGGGTGATGTTCTCAAGCGCAGAGAGATCCGGTAGCAGGTGGTAGGCCTGGAATACGAAGCCAATGTGCTTGTTGCGCAGCGCTGCGCGCTGAGCCATGGGAAGCTTCCATGCGCTCTTACCGAGAAGGACGACTTCGCCTTCCGTAGGCGCTTCGAGCAATCCCAGGACGTGCAAGAAGGTCGACTTGCCCGCGCCCGATGAACCCATCAAGCACAAGCGTTCCATCTGCCTGAGCTCAAGCCGAGCGCCGTGCAGAATCTCAATCTCGCGATCCCCGATCTTGAAGGACTTGCGCACGTCTTGCGCGCAGAGCACCGGTTTGGAGTCTTGGTCTGTACTAGTCATGACGGATTCACTCAGCGCGCAGGGCGTCGATCGGGTGCAGTCGGGATGCGGACCAAGCGGGTACCAAGGAGAAGATTGCGGTCGCTAGGAGGGCTCCGGCGACGATCATCATCACCGCCATTGGGGTGACGACTGAAGGGATGTGATCGAAGACATAGACTTCGCGGTTGAAGATCTGCACACCGAGGGTGTCAGAAAGCCAGCGCTCGATCGCGTCAATCTTTATAGCGCCGAGCACGCCGAGAATCGCTCCGAAGACCGAACCGAGCAGGGCGTTCCACATTCCGATTAGAAAGAAGATGCTCATCACCGCGCGAGGGGTAGCGCCAAGTGCCGCCAGGATTCCGATGTCGCGGCGTTTCTCTGTCACCATCATCATCAAGATGGCAAAGACCGTGAAGGCAGCGACCAAGACGATCAGCGCCAGCATGATGCCCATCAGTGCGCGTTCGTTCTCGATAGCGCCCAATAGCGGGCCGCGGAAGGCTTCCCAGGTTCGAACCTCCGGGAAGTGTGTACCGCTTAGCAGTCCCGCTTCGGATAATGTCACAGAGAGCGAGTCTTCGATAGTCGCTCGGTCTCGGTCGTAGTCCTTGAGCTTGACCAGAACCTGGGTGAACTCGCGACTGTCTGAGAGGAAGTCCGATAGTTCCCAGCGGTCCATGTAGATGCGCGCAACATCGATTTCGTTTTCGCCGCTACGAAAGGTGCCTGCAACGCGAAATTTGCGACTGCTAGGTTCGAGTTCGTCTTTGGAGGGATCCGGGATCACCGTGACCAAGTTGATCAGTGAACCCTTGTAGAGATCGTGAACCGTTGCCAACTGTTCGCCGACGACGACCCAGGCGTAGAACTCGTTTTCTTCGTGGCTGCTAGGGACCGCAAAGGGATCCTCGACATTGTCGACGGGAATGCGGTACTCGCCTTCGCGTTCCAAGTTCTCGCGCAATTCAGTCGCATTGAATTCGTCAGCAACATCGACGCCGACAATTTGTGCGAAGGCCAAGTTGGCCGATTGCGGGCTCTTGAGTCGAAACTCCGACTCGCGCGCTTCCCATCCGGTGCGCAACAGAATGCCGCCCCAAGAAAGTCGTGCACAGGCAGCCTCCACGCGCGGGTCTTCGTTCAATGCGGAGAGCAAGCCATCGGAACTGCGCGGCAAGCTCGTGCCGTCGGGACGTGGCAAATCGCTGGGTTGAATGACCACATCCGAGAGGCTTCCGCGCACGGTATTGCGCGACTCTTCCAGGAAACCCGTCATGATCGAAAGGATCATGATCAGGGCCCCGACACCTACTGTGATACCCATCACTCCGATGGAGTTGACTCGCCGCCTAGTTAGGTAACGCCAGCTCAAAAACAGTTGATACAAAGCTCAGCTCCTCCTAATGGGCAGATTGAGAATAGTGCGGCGAATCATGAGTTCTCGACTGCTTGGGGCTCTTCTTGACCTTCGTCTACTTCTTGTTCGTCGCGGATGGGCCTCATTGCGGGAAAGAGCAGTACGTCGCGAATCGAATCTTGGCTGGTCAGAACCATGACTAGGCGGTCGATACCGATTCCCAACCCACCTGTAGGCGGCATGCCGTATTCGAGGGCCTGAACGTAGTCGATATCCACTTCGCCGGGTGTCTCTGGATCTTTACTAGCGACTTGCTCTTCGAAACGCTCCAGCTGTTCTGCCGGGTCGTTGAGTTCAGTGAAGGCGTTGCCGAGTTCCATTTGCGCAATGAATACTTCAAAGCGTTCTGCCAGTCGCGAATCCTCGGGCTTGCGCTTGGCCAAGGGACAGATCTGCAGCGGGTAGTCGTAGACAAATACGGGTCCGACCAGGTGTTTCTCCACGGTCTCCTCGAAGACGTCGTTCATCATCTTCCAGTAATCGCCGATGTCTTTGATGTTGAGCTCTTTAGCTTTGGCACGCACAGCCGGCTCATCGTCAAACTCGCAACCCGCGTGCTCGCGGAAGAGGTCGATGTACGAGAGCCGTTGGAAGGGTGCCTTCAGGTCGTAGTTCGCGCCGCGAAATTCAACTGTGGTCTTACCGTTGACCTTGAGCGCGAGCCCTTCGATCATTTGCTCCGTGATCTCCATCATGCGCAGGTAGTCTGCCTGAGCTTCGTACAGCTCCAGCATGGTGAATTCAGGGTTGTGCCGAATCGAAATCCCTTCATTGCGAAAGTTGCGACCGATCTCAAAGACCCGTTCAAAGCCACCAACTATCAAACGCTTGAGGTAGAGCTCCGGCGCGATGCGCAGGAAGAAGTCCATTCCAAGCGCGTTGTGATGGGTGGTGAAGGGCTTTGCGGTGGCTCCGCCGAAGACGGGGTGCAGGATCGGCGTCTCTACTTCCATGTAGCCTTGGCCTTCCAGGAAGCTACGAATTCCCGAGAGGATCATGCTGCGCTTGCGAAAGACATCGGCGACGCCTTCCGTACTCCACAGATCCGCGTAGCGACGCCTGTAGCGAATCTCCTTGTCGGCCAGTCCGTGGAATTTCTCCGGTGGCGGTGCGACGGCTTTCGACAAGAGCTTGACCTCGTCGGCCCATATGGTCACTTCGCCCTTCTTGGTAAATGCGAGTTCACCGCTGACGGCGACTAGGTCGCCACCATCCAGCCACTTGCGCTGTTCCCACCATTCTTCGAGCTTCTTCATTTGCAGGCCAACCTGCATACGGCCCGTACGGTCGATGACTGGCGCGAAAATCAGTTTTCCGAAGTCTCTCAGGCTCAGTAGGCGCCCAGCGATGGTGACTCGCTCGCCGACTCGAGTTCCGGGTTCTTCAGGGCTGCCAGCAGCTGCGATGAGCTGGTCGATAGCCTCGGCCTGGACGCCCCGGGCGGGGTAGGGATCCACACCCGCTTCACGGATCTTCTCGATCTTGGCTAGACGGTCGGCGTGCGCGAGTTCGGTCATCGAATCAGTCGTAGTGGTTGTTGTGCTCTTCTGCACGAGACGGTGGTCGAGAATTCTACGCGCTCACAGTCTCCAAACCGAAGGCATTGGGCCTCGGCTATAGAAAAAGAGCCCGGCCAAAAAGCCGGACTCCTGTACTGGTGGAGGATAGGGGAGTCGAACCCCTGACCTCTTGAATGCCATTCAAGCGCTCTACCAACTGAGCTAATCCCCCAATTCCGCAGGAGCTGGTGTGCAGTTCGCTGGTGATCAGCGGGCTGCACGGCCTCTTGCGGGGGGCAGAAGAATGCCGGGGGTTGGGCTCCGAGTCAACGCCTGAGGCCGCACTTTTGTAACGGGAAGGACCTCGAACTGTTCGCGCTTGGGCCGGGTGCTCCTACAATACCGTGCTTCGAAGCTGGAGTTCGCCAGCCAAACAAGCCATTCAAACACCTTCTGTGCCCCGGAGATTGGGTCTGTGAGCAACATCTACGACGCGCGAGAGATCGAAAACCGCTGGCAGGCCCGTTGGGCCGCTGATTCGACTTTTCATACCTCCGGCCCGGGCGAAGAGGGTTTTGATGCCCAAAAGCCCAAGTACTACGTCCTCGACATGTTCCCCTTTCCTTCTGGGGAAGGGCTGCACGTGGGGCACCCGATGGGTTACATCGGCACGGATATCATCGCGCGCAAGAAGCGCATGGAGGGCTTCAACGTCCTGCACCCGATGGGCTACGACGCCTTCGGATTGCCAGCGGAACAGTATGCGATTCAGACGGGCAAGCACCCACGCGCGACGACGGAGGAGAACACGGCAAACTACCGCCGGCAGATGGAAATGGTCGGTCTGTCCTTCGACTGGGATCGCGAACTGACGACCTGCGACCCGAAGTACTACCGCTGGACCCAGTGGATCTTCACTCGCCTGTTCGACATGGGGCTCGCCTACCAGGACGAAGTCCCGGTTTGGTGGTGCGAGAAGTTGAAGACCGTGCTGGCCAACGAGGAAGTCATCAGCGGCCGTTCGGAGCGCGGCGACCATCCCTGTGAAAAGCGCTTATTGAAGCAGTGGATGCTCAAGATTACTGCCTATGCCGATCGCTTGATCGACGACTTGGACTTATTGGACTGGCCCGAGTCGGTCAAGACCATGCAGCGCGAATGGATCGGCCGTTCCTACGGTGCAGAAGTTTCGTTCGCAGTTGATGGCAGCGCATCTGAGAAGGTCGTCGTTTTCACCACCAGGCCCGACACGATCTTTGGTGCGACCTTCATGGTGGTGGCACCGGAGCACGACTTGGTTTCTAGGATTACGACCGAGGCGCAGCGCGCAGAAGTAGAAAGCTACGCGCGGCAAGCTGCCAAGAAGAGCGACTTAGAACGCACGGAGTTGGCCAAGGAAAAGAGCGGCGTGTTCACCGGTGCCTACGCTCGTAATCCCATGATCGAAGAGGGGCAAGAGGGTTCCTTGATCCCGATTTGGGTCGCCGACTACGTTTTGGCAAGTTACGGCAGTGGCGCGATTATGGCCGTTCCCGGCCAGGATCAGCGAGATTGGGAGTTTGCGGAGAAGTTTGATCTGCGCATCGTGCGTACAGTCGAGCCGCCCGCAGACTTCGATGGCCAAGCATTTACGGGGCAAGGTCCAGCCATCAATTCGGGCTTCCTTGACGGCCTGCAAATCCCTGAAGCGAAAACCGCGATGCTTGAGCGCTTAGGTGAGTTGGGCATCGGCGAAGCAAAGACTAACTTCCGCTTGCGCGATTGGCTCTTCAGCCGCCAACGATATTGGGGCGAGCCCTTCCCGGTACTGCACGGCGAAGATGGCGAGATGAAGCGCGTGGCCGACGAAGATTTACCCGTGCTCTTGCCGGAGATGGATGACTTCAAGCCGAGCGAGGATGGATCCGCACCGCTCAATCGCGTTCCGGATTGGGTCAGTATGACCGAAGCTTCGACTGGCAAGAGTTTCGTGCGCGAGACTGACACCATGCCCGGCTGGGCGGGTTCGTGTTGGTACTACTTGCGCTTCATGGATCCGCACAATGGCGAAGCGGCTTGGAGCGCCGAAGCTGAAAAATATTGGGGCCAAGTCGACCTGTATGTGGGCGGTAGTGAGCACACGGTATTGCACCTGCTCTACGCACGCTTCTGGCATAAGGTGCTCTACGACCTGAAGCTCGTCGGTGAGCCCGAGCCTTTCAAGCGCCTGTTCAACCAAGGCATGCTGACGGCCTTCGCCTACAAGGACGCTACTGGGCGCTTGGTGCCAACAGACGAAGTTGTAGCCAAGGGGGATGGCGACCAAATGGTTGCTAAAGATTCCGGGGAAGTTCTGGAGAAGGTCATCGCCAAGATGTCCAAGTCCTTGAAGAACGTGGTCAATCCCGATTCCGTCATCGAGGAGTACGGCTGCGACACTTTCCGCCTGTACGAAATGTTCATGGGGCCCTTGTCGGACTCGAAGCCCTGGAATCCGCGTGATGTGCCCGGTTGCCGTCGTTTCGTTGAGCGGGTTTGGCGCTTATTCGTGGACGAAGAGGCTGTGACTGCGGTCAAGCCGCAGCTTCTGCAGGAGTCCGAAGGCGAACCGGAAGGCGAGGCACTGATCGTCGAGCGCGAGTTGCACAAGATGCTGAAGCGCGTTGAGGACTCCTTTAAGTTGTTCAACTTCAACACGGCAATCGCCGGCATGATGACCTTTGTCAACGAGGTGAATAAGCACAAGGAAGGCTTCACGCGCAGCCAGGCCGAGCGCTTTGCACAAGTTCTGTCGCCCTTTGCTCCGCACCTAGGAGAAGAGCTCTGGCAACGCTTGGGACACGAGGAGGGCATCAACTACAGCTCCTGGCCGAGCCCGGAAGAGCGTTTCTTGGTCGTGGACGAATTCGAGTTGGTGGTCCAGGTCTTGGGTAAGGTGCGCGGCAAGGTCCAGGCCTCAAAAGCATCTTCCAAGGAAGAATTGCTCGAATTGGCCCGTCAGACTGTGGCAGACCAGCTTGAGGGCAAGCAGATCGTCAAGGAGATCCTGGTTCCCGGCCGTCTGGTGAATTTCGTGGTGCGTTAGTACCTGCACTACGGCTGTCTTTACGAAATGGCGATAGGGCTAGTTCGCAGCCCCTATTTCTGCAATTTCAACTCGCAACCACAGCCCCAAGACTTCCATGCTCTCTACCTGCACCTTGTTTCTTCCGCTCCTCATCAGCGCGACAACCGTCGTCCAGGACACGGCTGAGAAGCAGGGAACGTCCTTTACACCCCTGATTTCCATTCAGAATGAAGGCTGCAAGTCATTCTTAGTTGATGACAAGGATCAGCGGCTGCTCGCTGCCTTGTCGATGCTCGGTGGGCGTCTTGAGGAGTTGCCGACGGAAATCCCGGACTTTGATGCGCCCCCTGAGTTCGTTCCCTTGCTCGTTCGATTGTTAGGTGGCGGCGCCTCCTTAACTGTTGGTCTGAACTCGGAGCCGATTGCGGGCATGCCCCTGCTGCCTCTTGCTGGGGAATTGCGCTTGGCTCAGGCTTCCGGGGCGGATGCTCAGAAGATGAAGGAGGATATCGCAAGCTTTGCTCAGGAGCTGGGCGCACCATTGAAAGCTCCCGCTGCGGGCAAGGGTTGGGTGATTCCCATCCCGGTTCCGATGTGGATGGGATCTACGGATGACGATGTGTACCTTCGCGTTGGCCTCGAAGGTGGAGTGCAGGCTCCGTCGATGAGTCATCTCCTACCGGACAATGCGCAGATGTCCTTCTCGGGAAGTTTCGACCTTGGCGAGATCTTGCAAATCGTGGGGGAGTTCGCCGGTGAAGACCCCGACTTGCTCAAAGGGATGGAACTGTTGGAGAGCTTCGGAATGGAGGACCTGCGCTATGACTGGGCTTTCGGCGTCGATTCCGAACGCAGTCACTTCGTGCTCAACATGCCCGGTTGGGCAAAAGAGGCCACTGCGTACGGTTTGATCAGCGAGACGGATCTGAATCCCGAGCTCGTGGGTACGATCCCTGCGGACGCTACCTGGGCTATGGCCTCTACGATCAATGTGTCTGGACTCTTTGAAGTCTACGATGGTCTTCTGCAAGAGACAGCTGGTATGGATCTCACCGCATTGATCCAGGAAAACACCAAGCTCGACATTCAGAAGGACTTGATCGCTCCCTTCGGAAATGGCATCGCAATGTACGCCTCGGATACCACCGGTGGCGGAGGCTTGTTGTCGACCGTGGGCGTTGTCGAGTTGAACGATCGCGATGCATTCCTTAACACATGGACGCGTCTCGAGCGTACGGCGGCCATAGTTGGCAGGGAAGAGATGGAAGGCTACATGCGCTTCTCCCGTTACGAGCAGGACGGCTTGACCTATCACGTCTTGACCTTCCCCGGGGTTCCGATTCCCGTTGAGCTCTCGATGACAGCCGTGGATCGCTACGCCGTTTTTGGAGTCACGCCTCAGGCAGTTGAAGCAGCAGCCAAGCACATCATCAGCAATGAGGGTGGCCTACTGCGCAACCCCGCCTTCGCGGAGCAAATCACCGCCGATGACATGACGGGTGTCCTCTCGGTCACGTGGCTCAACACGCCGCGTCTCATGCAGGACGGCTACGGCCTGCTTAGCATGGGGTGTTCGGCAGTCGCCAACATGGTTCGGTCACCCAAGGGTGCTGGTCGCGAGCCAGGATCTCTGCTTCCCACCTTCAATGAGCTGAGTCAAGGCGCCAAGGGCATGGTTACCTTGAGCCGTCGTTCCGGCGAAGACCTACGTTCGGAAACTCGGGCTGACCGCTCGCAGTTGGTGAACGCTTCCGGATTGATGGGGTACATGGCAAATTCGCCGATGGTGGCTTTCATGGGGCTTGGCTTGGCAGCAACTGCCGCTATGCCGCGCTTGTACGAGGCGGAAAGTCAAAGATACGCTGGCACGCCTCGAGAGCCGAGAGCTACCAAGTCTAAAAAGCTCAAGCCCATAGCGATCAAGGAAAAGATTTCACCCGAGGCTCAAGTCCAAGCGGATATTGAAGCCTTGTACAGTGGGATCGAGCACTTTGCGATCAACAACGGTGGCACCTATCCCACTTCGATGCAGCAGTTGTCGACGCCCGATGAGAACGGCTACAGCTACGTAGACTCAGCGTACCTGATCGATCCTTGGGGCGACGCATACTTGTTCGTCCCGTCTGCCGATGGCAAGAGCCAGCCGACGATCGAACTGCAAGAGTAAGTAGTACTCTAGCGGACACAAAGAAGTCGGGGCGCGCCAAATTTTTAGACCCCCCCACATATAA
>JBLIOI010000161.1:0-9239 GCA_047639675.1 Planctomycetota bacterium
TTCGTCATCGTCTTTGTAGTAGTTCACGTTCCCATAGAGAGTGGAATCGTGAGTCACGTAGGGACTCGAATCACCGAAGTACGGCCCAAGCTCCACGGGGGTCGCAGGTGTGCTTAGAGCAAGGCTTCCGGTTGTGTCCTCAAAGCGCACTCGAAAGATTCCATGCTCGCCCATCGCGACGTAGATATCCGAATGAGTGGAATCGACTTCATCCACATCCATGCCAAAGGCGTAGGCATCGCCACTGACATTTGGAATCGACTGCAGTTTGACGTTGAACAAGGGCGCTAACTCATTGCCGAACTCTCCGGCTTGGGCCGCTGCAAGTCGAACATCTTCGATGTCATAGACCCGCAGAACGGACTTATCCACGCGCGCGAACAGCACGACAACGTAGGTGGCGCCATCGACCGTCATGAACTTCAGGTCGTTGCACCACCGCAGGCTGTTTTGCGATGCAGTATTCGTCGTGCCGCTGTTGTCGATGCGTGTCGCTTTGTATGGGTCCCAACCGCCAGCGGGAGTCAGATCCACCACGCCTGCATCCATCACCCAAAAGCCGGAGCGGCCACCCGCGATGTACAGCAGCGAGTTGGGAGCGTTGGCGTTGATCGGCTCAACGAAGCTGTAGCCGGGATCGATAGCTATCTCCACGGGGACGACTCCAATGCTCCCGACTTGCTTTCGCCACAAGGGTGTCTTGAAGTTACCAGACGAGTTCGGGTCATCGTGATCCGCATTGATCAAGGCGATCGCCCCTCCCTCGGCGAGGTAGGCGCACTTTCCATCTGGACTGGACGTTACCGGCCCTTCGGAGCCGAAGGCATGAGCTGCGATCAGTTCATCCATCACGTACTCATCATCGGGGATATAACGTTTGGGTTGCCTCCGCCGAGCCCGCCTTGTGCGTTTGCGGGACCCGCTCCAAGGGAGGCTATGAGAAGGAACCAGCAGCTAGTAATCAGCAACTGGCCTACAGACCGCGCAATACGAGGGTTCAGTAGCATCAAGTTCATCAGAGATCTCCACCCATCCATGAGCCACTCCTACATGGATCCGTTACGAGCAAACGGAGCTGAGCATCACGAGGAGTACTGTCACTGGACCACGCTTGTGGCGAATTGTCTAGGGCCTACCTCAAGCAGAGATGGGGGTGCTTCCGTCGCCGGCCGTGATAGATCGAGCGTAAGCCATTGTGTTTCCAGAGCTTGCGCCCACTTTACGCGCTCAGGGTCATGAGGGAGGCTCCGTACCTCCTTCTTCAAAGGCTGCTAGCGGTAGATCGTTGGGCGGGTGTCGCTTGTGAGTGACCAGCCAGAAGAATCGGGGCCGTTGAGTTGATCCAGATCGATGTCAGCGATGATCAGGTTCGGTGGAGATTTGGCAGGGGCCAGCTTTCCCTCTGGGCCAACGAAGTAGCTCTGACCGAAGAACTCTTGGTTCCAGGGCGGCTCGGCACCTGCGCGATTCGATCCACCGATGAAGACGCGATGGCGTGTGGCGTCGGTTGCGAATTCCAAATGCCATAGGCGTTGAGACTTCAGACCGAAGGTCACGGCTGGCGAGAAGATGAGCTCGGCGCCATTCATTGCAAGGGTTTCAACACAACCCGGGAAGTGACGGTCGTAGCAAATCGTCATCGCGAGATTGCCAAGCGACGTCTTGAAGACAGGGAAGAAGGGGTTCTCTGAGATATTGGCTGCATAGCTTCCCAGCTTGCCATTGCTTGGGCCGTAGTACTCCTTCTCTTGGAAGCTGCCAGCTTCGTTGGATCCTTGGGGGATGTGCGTCTTGCGATACTTGCCGAGGATCTCGCCATGTTCGTCGATCAGGACTGCGGTGTTGAAACGCTCTCCAGATTGCGAACAGAGCTCGAAGATGGGCGCTATGAGAATCAACTGATGCTCGCGCGCGACCTGGCGTAAAAGAGTGATGGTCGAACCCGACTCTGCGTCCTCGGCGAGATCATTCCAGATCGCGTCCTTAGTCAGGGCGAAGTACGGCCCGGTGAATAGTTCGCCGAAACAGATCACTTGAACACCGTGGGCCGCGGCTTGCTGAGCTAGCTCTATGTGATGGGCAAGGTTGGCATCGCGGATATCTCCCATGCGTCCTGCAAGCGACGGTAGATCATCGACGCTTGTCGGCATGGGTGCGAAAATATTTCGCGTCTCAGTAAGCGCAGCGCGAATCAAGCGGGTCATCGTTCGACTCCTGTGAAGAGTACGGCAGTCTCGTCCTTGGAATCTATCAAGCCCTGGGCGCGCAAGGCGAGGACGCCTGCATAGCCAGCGCTCCCTGTCGCGCATACATTGATCGTTGTTGCGGCGTGGGCATCGCGATGGGCGCGCGCGACGGTTTCCTCGTCTACAACGACCGGAAAACCGCCGGTCTTCAGCATGCCGAAGATCGATGCGAAGCCATCATAGGTTTCGTCGTCGAGGATTCCTGAGGCGATGCTCTTGGGTTCTGTTTCCATAGGCCACATGTAGTCACTGCGTTTGCGCGAAGCGGCGACCCATGCATCGTGAACCGCATCAGGATTCAGCTCCTCGCGTATGCGGCTCGCGAGTTGGTGATCGGGCAGGTCCAGACCGACAAGTTCGCGCGCAAGCTTGCGCCAAGCGCGCACCAAGGGTTGCGCGCTCTCGACCTGGACAATATGCAGATGTGGCAATTCTGGAATCACCTGGGAAGTTTGTGCCATCCACAAGCCTTGCAAAATGCTGCTCGCCAAGGCTCCCCCACCGACTTGAATAAATAGCCGCTTGAGATGCGGGGAGCCACAACCCATGTATTGTTCGGCTAGCTCGAAGCCAATGGTGCGGCCGCCGTCGATCGCCAAGCCGTTTTGAGTTCCCTGACAAGTGAACGGCACCGCTCCGGCCTCAACGGCGGCAACAAAGGCGTGGTAGCAGGGATCGCCAGGAGGCGTGTCGCTATCGCGTTCACATATGTGCAAGCGCGCGCCAAGCTCGCCCAAGCGGCTTACGATTGAATCAGCGGCCCAGTCCGGAATGTAGACATCCAAGGGACGCTTCATGGCGGCGGCGATGGTTGCGGCTGCGAGTGCAGCGTTACCGCAACTTGCGATAGCGAGTGGCGCGTCTGCTAGCTGGCTCGCCAAGGCAGGAACCCTCTCCGCAACCGCCATGTAGAGCGCGATACCCATTAGGTGGCGAGCCTTGTGCGAGCCGCCGACGGCGTTCGTCTCGTCCTTGATCCAGACGCCAAGCTCTTCGCCATCGACGTACGGTGTCGTGACAAATCCGGCGCCATCCACTGTCTTTACGGCCGCGTCCAGCTCGCTAACAAGGCCTGCATACTCAGCGCGACTAACGCCGACTCTATCCGCCAAAGCGCGCGCTACGCTGAAGTTAGAGAAGCGCTGAAACGGGTTTTGGTCGACACTGACCGGCCAATCCCCGGGCGTCGCGCGTTGGCCCAGGGAAAGAATGTGATCGACGTTGTCCCCCGCTCTCGCGCCCGGGCAGCGAAAGGGCAACTGAGTGAGAAGGTCAATGACCTCCCCACAGGGAAGGCAGTGAACATGGAGGGATGGAGAGCTCACTGTGGACACTACCCCGCGACCTCGGCGTTGAATTCGGAGATACGGTCGTCCCAAATCGGCAGCAACTCGCGTAGGTCGCGCCAGAAGGCCTGGCTACGGCGCGCTTCGAAGTCCTTGACTTCAACGCCCTGTTGCTCCACCCAGGTGTAGTAGCCCAGGTTGAAGATTCGGTTGCGCCCCTTCTCTGTTAGGACTTCAACGAACTCGCCGGTGCGCGCCAACAGGTGCTCGTCGAAGACTCTAGCCGCGTTAGCGGCATCGAACGATCCGCCGAAGTGCTTGGTCTTGCTCTTCTCGATTTCCGTTTGATACAAGGCTGCTCCGTCCGTCGCAACGGTGAAGACTGCATCATCGGGGCCAAGCTTCTGGACCTTGGCGTATTCGATGGCTGCCAAAACATTACAAAAGCTTGAAAGCCCAAAGTCCTTCAATCGCTCGATGATCTCGCTGGAAATCCCTCGCTGGCTTGCAAGATGCTCTTGGCCGATTTCCGTGTTGCAGAGCACGTTGAGCGACTCGCAACTAACGTCCGAGATGGCAACGATCGCGTCCGTGTTCATCACGTTGTGCACATAGGGAACGTGCTTATCGCCGATGCCTTGGATGTTGTGCTCACCGAATCCATTGTTGAACATCGTCGGGCACTCCAAAGCTTCGACGGCGACAATCTGAGTCCCGTGCAAATCCTTGAGATAGTCGCCCGTTCCGATGGTTCCTGCAGAACCGGTCGCGGAGACGAAAGCGGAGAGGCGCAAGTTGGGCTTGGTCTGTTTGAGCGACTGATAGACGCTATCGAAGGCCTGTCCCGTGCAGTGGTAGTGCACCAAGTGGTTGCCGAACTCGCAGAACTGATTGAAGATTGTGTTGGTCGGATCCGCAGCTAACTCGGCGCACTTATCGTAGATCTCTTTGACGTTACTCTCAGTTCCGATCGTGCGCACGATGTCGTCCGGTTCGCGCACCCATTCGCGCAACCATGCGAAGCGCTCCTCACTCATACCCTCGGGAAGAACCGCGACACCGCGGCAATCGAGGATCCTCGATATGGCCACACCGCCGCGACAGTAATTGCCCGTCGAAGGCCAGATAGCTCGGTTCAAAACCGGATGAAATTGCCCGCTGACTAGGCGCGGCACTAAGCAACCGTAGGCGGCGAGTACCTTGTGCGCATTGATCATCGGGAAGCGATTACCGAAGAGCACGACGATCGGAGTTTCGATGCCCGTCAACTCTGGAGGTAGCACCATGTGCTCCGGCGTATCCACGATCGTACGCCGGTCTCCACCATTGAACCAGTGCACTCGAAACAAGTTGAGCGGGTCGGCGGCGTCCGGATCGACTTTCTGCAACGCATCACGTTTATCCTGCGCAATACGAGATGGTTGAGCCAACTCGCCTAGCGTAGGCAAAACGAGCTTGCGTTCGCGAAAGTGCTTGATGGTGGCTGCTCGCGTGGCGCTGTTGACCACATCTCTTTCGATTCCCAGTTGAATCATCCGATCACTCCTAATTTCTATTTTGGTCGAGAGCCCGCATGCGTTCCCACAGGTGCGTAGCTTGTTCTTGGGCGGACGATTTGAGTTCGTCCAGTTGATCTTTGGTGAGCTGGGGGCGCGCTGCGGCGAGGACTTGCGGGCTCCACCAGGCTGCGGCTAGGCGCGCGCCGGATTCCAATCGGCTAGCAGCCAGTGCTGAATCCAAGTCGCGCTCTAGCTCGCCTAGTTCGACCTGCATGTCCGAGTCAAAACCATCAGTACCGAGCGCAACTTGGCTACTCGCGGAGAGCGTTCGCGCAAAGCCCACGCGATTGTTCGCGTTGGAGCGCGGATTGTGCACGAGCCAACAATCAGCGCTGGCTACACGCTCGACCTCTTGAGCTGTGAGATGCACACCGTGGGCAAAGATCGAGCCAGGAACCAACGCGTCCAGCTTTTCAAAGCGATCGATGACTCCAGAGTAACCGCGTTCTTGCGCGTCCTCCACATCAGCTAGGTCCTCGGCTATGTGCACATGCAGGACGGTACCGAGTTCCCGGGCCGTGTTCGCTGCCTCGCAAATCGTGTCGTCTGAAACCGTGAACGACGCATGCAAACCGATGAGACCCTTCACGCTATCCGTGGCCCGATCGCGAATGAAGCGCTCACACTCCGCAAGTCCCGCCCGCGCTTCCGGAAGACCGCCGTTTCGTTCCGTCGCGCCATAGGTCAAGAGCGCCGGCATGCTGAACTCTTCGCAAGCGTCAGCCAAGATGTCGAGGGATCCCTCTATCATCTCCGGTGACTCGTGGTGATCGATGATTGCCGCCGTTCCCGCAAGCTGCGCCTGGGCAACGTAGTAGCGCGCGGAAGCGCGCAGGCTATCCACGTCCAGTGCGCGATCAAGCCGCCACCAAAGGCGCTCAAGAATCTCAATGAAGTTCTCCGGCGTTGGGTCAGGCGCAGGCATCCCGAACGGTACAAGCCCGCTATAGAGATGCGTGTGCGCGTTGACTAGGATCGTCATTACGAGCGTTTTGCCTTCTTGCCGACACTCATCGCCATGCCTGCTGGCGAATCCTTCATCGGCAGGGTCTTGCGTTGCACACCATCGAAGGCCGCCAGCGCACTTGCAACTGCGGCTGCCGTAGGAACCAAACCAATCTCGCCAACGCCCTTTGCACCAAAGGGTCCTTCCGGCTCGGGCTCTTCGACAAGGATCACTTCGACTTCCGGCATATCGCGCGCACGCAGAACGCCAAGGTCGCGCAACTTGTAGCTCACCGGCCAACCATTCTCGCAATCAAGAGATTCAGTCAACGCGTAGCCAAGCCCCATGTGAATCGAACCTTGGATTTGACCTTCACAAAGCGTCGGATTGACGGCGCGCCCTACATCGTGAGCCGCGATGAAGCGTTCGATGTGGCCCTTCTCGTCCAAAATGCAAACCTGCGTTGCAAAGCCAAAGGAGGTGTGCGTCTTGACCTTATCGACCTTTGCACCGGGAGCTGTGGTGTCGTCAACCACCACATCAGCGGCGAAAATTTCGCCATCCATCTGTTCGAGAGTCTTGCCGCTATCCAAGGCTGCCTTCAATTTCTCCGAAGCACTCTTCACCGCGTTGCCGCCAAAGAGCGTCGCGCGCGAGCCAGTCGTTTGGCCGCAGCCGAGTGCGAACTTTGAATCCACTCGTGGGCGAAATAAGCTGGCTGAGAGTCCAGTCACTTCGACCGCGAACTGAATTAGGACGGTCAAGAGCCCCTGCCCCATCTCGGTGTAGCCGTTGTAGAGCCCAATCTCCTTGCCGCCCTTTTCAATGACGAGTCGCGCCTTGCCCCACTCGACAGCGCCGTTGCCGATGCCACTGTTTTTGATTCCGCAAGCAATGCCGACCGCATGTCCCGCTTCACGTGCGGCATAGTAGCTGTCCTTGACGGCTTGAAGTGTCTTCTTGACGCCGATCGACTTTTCAAACACTTGGCCGCTGGCGAAGGTATCTCCGACTTCCACTGCGTTGCGCCAGCGGAACTCCCAACCGTCTAAACCGACCTTCAAGGCTAGCTGATCGATACATCCTTCCATTGCGAAGTGCGCTTGGTTCGCGCCAAATCCGCGCATGGCTCCGCAGGGTGGATTGTTGGTCATCGCGCAGATCGCTTCGACTTCTACGTTGAGCACGCGATAGGGGCCGCAAGCGTGACCAGCCGCCCGTTCGAGCACCTTGGCCCCTACGGAAGCATAGGCGCCCGTGTCGCCGAGCATGTGCGCCTGAACCGCAGTCAAGCGCCCCTCTTCATCGCAACCGACCTTGTAGTGCATCGTTATTGGATGACGTTTCGGATGCAATCGAATCGACTCTTCGCGGTTGAGTCGCAGCATCACTGGACGATCCGTCAGCTTGGCGAGGAGCGAAGTGTGCGCTTGGATCGACATATCTTCCTTACCGCCAAACGCTCCACCATTGGGCACGAGTACGACTTCTACCTGCTCTTCATCAACGCCCAGGAAGGCGGCAACTTGGCGGCGATCGTCGAATACGCCTTGGCCTTGAGTGTAGAGCCACAACTTGCCGTCTTTCGGCTCGGCAAGCGCGCACTCGGTCTCGAGATAGAGGTGCTCGATGCGCTGGGTCTTCCACGTGCCTTCTACAACGTGTGCGCTGCCAGCTAGGGCACTCTCAACATCTCCGCGCAAGATATTCGTGCGCGACAATTCGTTCTTCTGCTTGGGATTGACAAGCGGCGCGCCTGGCTCGATGGAACGTTCCGGAGTCAGCACCGGATCCAGAACCTCGTAGGTAACGTCGACTAGCGCCGCAGCCTCGCGCGCTGTGGCCTCATCGACGGCAGCCACCGCCGCAAGCACATCACCAACGCAGCGCACTTCCTCGCCAACCGCAACGAATCCGGGCCAGTCGAGTTGAATCAATCCATACCAGCGCTCGCCAGGAACGTCCGCTGCGGTAATCACTTTCTCCACACCCGGCAAGGCCGAGGCGCGTGTTGTATCAATAGCGACGACGCGCGCGCGCGGGTGCTCGGACAACACGACTGCGCCTTGCAGCAGACCTTCGCGCTGCATATCCGCGACGTAAGGCTCATCGCCCAACGCCAAGCTGTGCGCGCGATAGAGCTTCAAGCGCGACCCAACTCCTTCCAAGGGATTCTTCTCCGGCACGAACCCACTGAAGATGTTTTCGACAGCGTCCAAAACCTTCGTGTAACCCGTGCAGCGGCAGAGGTGAACATCAAAGGCGCGCATGATCTCGTCGCGAGTCGGCGGCGCCTTGCCCGCGTGTTTGTCCATCAGGAACTTAGTACGCAAGACAAGTCCCGGTGTGCAGAACCCGCACTGCACGGCTCCCGCCGCCGCATAGGCTTCCGACAACATTTGGCGCTCTTCCTCTGAAACGCCTTCCAGAGTCAAGACATCCTTGCCGCTAGCTTTTGCTGTGGGCATGGCGCAGGTCGTAATCGCCTTGCCGCCGACAATTGCCAAGCACGAGCCGCATTGTCCCTGCGGCGCACAACCGTCCTTCGTTGAACGCACACCGAGGCGCTCACGAAGCGTCTGCAAGAGAGTCTCTCCCTCGCGTGTTTCGACGTCCGCAGTTTGACCGTTCAGTTGGAATGTAGTCTTGACCAAAGGGTTCTCCTCTTGCTTCGGCTCCGCTCGCAAGATTGCGAGCCGTGATTGAACGAATCAGTGTACGAAAACACCGGCGGGCGACTACCTGCTGGAAATCAATTGCGCAGCGTAATCGATACCATCCGGCGTCCTGGAACCATGCCAGGACAAGTATTCACCATCGGCGATTCGGATTGAGCTGGGATCGATCCCTGTAGCCTCCGAGATCTCGGCGATGTGCTTTTCTCCAAAATCAAAGGGCTCAGTGCAAAGCAAGATCAAGTCAGTCTGTGCAGTCACCAATTCAGCCAGTTCGATCGCGGGATAGCGATCCTCGCGCGCGGCGAAAACATTGACGCCCCCCGCTTGAACCAGGAGCGAGCTGGCAAAGGTCTCGAGGTTGGCGCTCATCCATGGCTTGCGCCAGATGAGATAGGCGAAGCGCACGGGCTCGCGGCCCAGCGCCTCCTTTACGACGCGCGCAACGCGCGCCTCAATCTCGACAGCGATCGATTCCGCGCTGGCAGCCTCGTCGACGACTTCGCCAATCGCGCGCACCATCGCCG
>JBLIOI010000162.1:0-9212 GCA_047639675.1 Planctomycetota bacterium
CCAGCCCTCGACCGGCCACACCTCCCCCAGCGCCGACACTCACAGCCCCTGCGTTCGCCTCTCATCAGCAACCCTCGAACCCGAGCTCCAGCTGCGGAGGCGCAGGCGCGGGTTGCATCACGACGCTCGGCAACTCAAGGTGCCCAAGGATCTTCGCAATGGCCTCTACGTTCGTGATCGCCGCAATCCAACGACCCTCTGAACCGCACTTCGCGCATTCCAGGGCATACGCCGTATGGTGCGTTAGTGGAGGAAAGTGACTGACGCCGTATGGTGCGCCGTATGGTGGATATCGTCACCGCAGAGAGACTCCAAGCGGGACGTTTGGGCGCCACGGAACCAAACTAGACTCAAGTCCCATCAGCCTGCTACATTGAGTCTATGAGCACCGCTACTGGACCTCCCGCCTCAGACTCTCAAGGGCCCTCTTCAGAGCCCACCTCTGCGGGTCACAGCGCAACCACTGGGGAAGGCGCAGGGGACGTGATCGATCGCTACGAACTCATCGAACCGCTCGGGGAAGGTGGCATGGGCACGGTCTGGTTAGCGCAGCAATCTGAACCGGTTCGGCGTCTCGTGGCACTGAAGATTGTCAAGCTCGGGATGGACACGCGCGAGGTGCTGCTACGCTTCGAGGCGGAGCGCCAAGCCTTGGCGTTGATGGACCATCCACACGTGGCCAAAGTGCTGGACGGTGGTGCCACCGCCAGTGGGCGGCCTTACTTTGTGATGGATTGTGTTAAGGGGGCGCCGATCACAGAGTATTGCGACGAACACGAGCTCGGCCTGGACGAGCGACTAGAGCTGTTCGCTAAGGTCTGCGAGGCGATCCAGCACGCGCACCTCAAAGGCATCATTCACCGGGACATCAAGCCCTCCAATGTGTTGGTCGCCTTGCAGGGAGGAGTCGCTGCGCCGATCGTGATCGACTTCGGCATCGCCAAGGCAACGGCTGGAGGTCTGACACAGCAGACTCTCATGACAGGTACAGCGCAGATTCTCGGAACACCCGAGTACATGCCCCCCGAGCAAGCGACATTTTCCGTTGCCGACGTCGACACGCGCGCGGACATTTACTCTCTCGGTGTCTTGTTGTACGAGCTCCTGACCGGCACCAAGCCCTTCGAACTGTCCGATGTGATCTCGACTGGATACACCGAGCTGCTACGCACGATCCGCGAGGTGGTGCCGGACCGGCCCTCAACGCGAATTTCAACGCTCGGCGCCCAGGCTTCCGAACTTGCCCTTCGGTGTGGGGCGAGCACCGCGGCGCTGCGCAAACGTCTGCACGGGGATCTTGACTGGATCATCATGAAGGCCCTCGAGAAGGAACCCGAGCGGCGCTATAGCACCGCCAGCGAATTTGCGGCGGACGTCCAGCGCTACAGAAACCATGAACCCGTGGTGGCCGCACCTCCGAGTGCCCGCTACCGCATGGCGAAGTTCGTTCGCCGGCGCCGCAAGACAGTCGCGGTTCTGACGGGCTTCAGCTTGCTGTTCGTCTCCGGGTCGATCGGTACCGGAGTCGGTCTTGTGCGTGCAATGCGCGCGAACACGGCCCTCGACCTGGCCCTCGTTGAAAAAGGCGCAGCCCTCATTGAGAAAGACAGGGCCCTGAAAGAGGAGGAGCGTCAGCGCGGCCTGGCGCAGGACAATGAAGCGCAGGCACGCCTGGCCAAGCAGCAGGCCCTCGAAGAAGCAGACCGTGCGCGGCGGGCGGAAGAGGAGTCGGCGCTGCGATCGCGGGAACTGCAACAGGTGGCCGACTTCCAGTCTGATCAGCTCTCCTCCATCGACGTGGCCCTGATGGGCATTCGCCTGCGCGCCGCGCTGCAAACGGCTGCCCCGCAGGAGAAATTCGCCCAGATATCTTCCACTCTGACCGAGATCAACTTCACCGACCTCGCGACTCACTCGCTTGAGCTCAACATCTTCGCGCCCGCGATTCAGGAAATCGACCGTCAGTTCGCGGAGCAACCGCTCGTGCGAGCGCAGCTCCTGGATTCAGTTGGCAAAGCGTTGCAGTCCTTGGGCCGTAGGGAGTCTGCGCTCTACCCTAGGACACGCGTCGTCGAATTGCGGCGCGCGGTCCTTGGCGACGGGCATAAGCACACACTGCTGTCGATTTCCAATCTGGCCTATCTACAAGAGAAGTTGGGCCAGATCCCCGCGGCCAGAGCCCACTATCGCGAAGCATTGGAGGGCTTCCGCAATCTCTATGGAAACGAGTCCAAGGACGTGGTGATCGTCTTGCACAACCAAGCCATACTGGCCGACGGTCAAGGCCAGTTTGAGGAAGCAGAGGCGCTTATGCGCGAAGCTCTGGATATCGCAGAGCGCGTCCTCGAGGAGGACGCGGAAGAGTTCGTGAACCTCACTCTCGGCGTGGGGAGAGCTCTTCGAGTGCAAGGCAAGCTAGCCGAGGCTGAGTCCTATTTCGCGCGTTCGCTCGAATTGGGTCGGCGTGTGCTCGGTGACCGTGACCGCCAGACAATGGTGGCCATTCACAGTATGGGCGAGCTGCAAGTAGATCTTGGACAGACAGCGAGGGGAATCGGTTATTTCCTCGAAGCCCTTGAGGGGCGGCGCCTCATCCTGGGCGCTGACCACGTGCATACCCTCGCCACCGCCAGCCAACTGGGCTTTGCCCTGCGTATGCAGGGCAAACCAGCAGAGGCCGAGATCTATTTGCGCGATGTGCTAGAAGGAACGCGCCGGAGCCTGGGGCCGGAGCATCCGCACTCGCTCTCTTCGCTCACCAGCCTAGGGGCGGTGCTCGAGACATTGGGCGAGATCGCGGAAGCGGAGGCCTGTTTCCGTGAAGCCCTCGAAGCCCAGCGGCGAATTACTGGCAGCCATCATGACTCGACACTCATCACAAGCTCCGCGCTTGGGGGCCTGCTTGCGAAACGGGGTCAGCGGGAAGAAGCCGAGTACCTCTTGTGGACCGCACTCGAAGGCTATCGAGAACTCTTCGGACCCGAACACTCGCGGTCCCGTAGAGAGCTCGAGAAGCTGGACGACCTGCTGCGCAAGGAGCTGGACGCCGTACGCGCGGAGGGTAACGACCAGCGCACGGGCTTGGTTCTCGCGCGTCTCGGGAAGGTCACTCTTGAGCTCGGCAATGCGCTTGGCGCTGAGCCGCTCTTGGCCGAAGCGCTCGAATTGCTAGAGGGCGCGCTGCCCGAGGGTGACCCACGCACCTGGACGCTGATGAGCGACCTGGGCGCCGCTATCGCCGCCCAAGTGCGCTTCACCGAAGCCGCAGCACTCTTGCTCCTGAGTGCTGAAGAACTAATGGCTCTGCCCACCAACGCGGCACCCCCGGCCCTCGGCGCAACAGACACAGCCACGGCTATCGAACGCGTCGTCGCGCTCTATGCCACTTGGCACACGAGCCTGCCCAGCGCTGGCCACTCTGAAGATGCCAATCAATGGCGCGCCATGCAGGCAGCCTGGTCGAGTTCACGGGAGCTGCCCACCGAAGACTGAGCTGGGTGCTTCCTTCGTTCGTTGTTAGTCATGCCGCGCATTTCGTAAGCACCTTCGATTCGTGATATTCCTCGGCGCGGGGTCACGCCAGTGTCGAGCGAACTACCGCAGCCTGGACCGTTGAAGCGCGCACTGCTCGTTCGGGTATGAAGCGACGGCGCTCGCACTTCTCCGCAATCGGCCTCAGCCATAGTCAGCCGAGTCTACTTCGCACGCAAGCGGCGGACCGAGCAGGGCTTACACCCGTTCCGTAACAGCCGATGACGGAAGCACCGAATTCTCTTTATGCAACAACGCCGAGGTGAATGGCTCAGTCGCAGAAGTTTACTTGCGCCGCGTCGGTGGTGTTGAAGCCCGAACCGCCGGCTGCTGGGTCGCGGTACCAGAACTGGAAGTTCCAGGTCGTGCCGGGCAAGATGCTGGTCACGGCGGGTATCGCCGTGTTGTCCACGACGAGATCTACTGTGGTCAAAGCGCCGATCTGAATGGGTGCGTAGCGAATGATTCCGCCGGCCACGCACAGGACGCCATCACCGAAGAGGCTAGCGGACTGGTTGAGGCCCATGAATAGCACTCCGAAGTTTCCGGAAGGCCCACCAACGCCGAGGAAGCTCAAGTCATTCGCAATGAAGCTACTCGATCCCGTAGCGGTCAGGGTCATGCCTGCCCCCACAGAGTTGGCAGAGGCGAGGCAGTAGTTGCTGATCGATCCAGCGCAGCCTGCGTCGTCGCCCACGGAAACATCCTCGACGTACCAATCACTGCTTGTGCCAGCGCCACCCTGCGAGATAAAGCGCAGTTGGAACTCGTCGTGATAGGCGTTGCCCGGCAATGAGTGGGAATGGAAGGTGAACGCGCTCTGATCGTTGCCATCCGATGTCACCGTATTCATTGCCTCCCAAGCGCCACTCTCCTGCCGGTATTCGACGAGCAAGCTACCGCTGTTGCTCACACCCACGTGCTGTGTGTGGTAAGTCACGAACAGATCGGCTTGCCCACTCAGAAGGGTGTAGTTGGAGATGATGCGATCCTGACCCTCGGGCGATCCGTTGCCGCCGTCGAGATTCAGTGAACGGTCGCCGGAGACTTCGGCCATCGCGGCCGTGCTCGTGGTTGCGTCCTGATTGGCGGGCCAAATGCTCGTGTCGATCGAGGTCGACTCGAATGTATCGGTCCACGGCGCAGTCAAGTGGCTGCCGTTTTGGGACGTGCAGGGACGCGCGAAGGAGTAGTTCCGGATGTTGTTCGCGGCACTGGTACCAAAATGAGTGAGGGGGCCACCGCAGCCTCCGATTGAGGCGCACATGATCTTGCAAGAACTGCCGGAGCAGTGACCTGAGCTGTAGTTGTGGCCGATCTCGTGCGCGGTCAACGCTGTTCTGGAAGTCAAGTTGTTCGAGAACTTGGTGCGCGAGACTCCGTAGCGCGCGGAGTTGCACACACCTGAAAGGTAGGCCACACCGATGACGCCACCCGAGCTTCCTCCGACCATGTAGTGAGCTAGGTCCTTTTTAATGAAGCCAAAATTGGAGTTCCAGTAGGAGCGGAATTGGGAGAGGCGGTCGCCCAGGCTTCCGGAGTACGGTGTGTTGGCCGTCCAAATGTGAATGGTCGTAATGATGAAGCGCGTGTCCACATCCGTGTCATAGATGTTGTCCACGCGATTCATGATCAACTCCGCATCGTTGATGGTGGACTGCAGACTTGCGCCGTTCCCGTTGTAGTAACTCTGGTCACACTCGAGAGCGATTTCACAGATGGGCTGGCCTGTGCCCAAGGCTGCTGTGGTACCGGTTGTCGAGGGAGTGACCTGGCTCGCATTCACTCCGCACACTCCGCTGACCGGACCGACCGAGGTGGCGTTGTAGACAACGTAGCTGTTCGAGGCTGCCGTCGGGATGGCGACGGATAGAGGTTGTAAACCCCAGTGCTGCCCCTCGTAGAAGATCTGCGCGTGCAGTTGACCGCGGATCATTCCGCCGGTGACAAAACTCCCTTCCAACTCGAGAATCTCACCTCGAACGGTGCTCGGTAACGGAGCCTCCACCTCTCGCGGAAGACCAGAGCCATCACTGACCAGCAGCTTGAAGTCTGGCGCGCGCAGACTGAACCGTTGCAAGAGCATGGTCAGCGGCTGTCCATCGATGTCAATTTCGAAGGCCAACTCTCCATCGGTGAGCTCGGGGATGTCGAGCTCCTGAGTGCTAAAGGCGTTGAGGTTGAGCTTCTCCTTGATCGCTGCATCCATGCCCAAGTTCTGGGCAGACGCGGAGGTCGAAGAGTTGAAAAGGAACGCGGTCCCTAGGGCCACAAGGCAGGCAAGGTGCTTCATCAAGCGTATGGAGGTACTGAGGAAAGGGCTTATGTCGGCCCAGGGATCTATTCATTAGACGGGGGAAGCTCACACCTCGCATGGTTCGTCTAAGAGCCAACACTACACGCTCACCCGGGGACACGGGACAATCTAGAACGCGGGAATTGGGTTTAGCGAGAAGAGCCTTCTGCAGACTGTGCGAGAGTGCGCAAAGTGGGGAACCACCCCCCGATTCCGCCCCTTCTGAGAATCACGAAGAGCGATAGTGAACGTCCGAATTGAGTACTGCGGCATTTGAGCCTACCTCCCCCGGGCGACCGGTCTAACCGCCGAACTGTGTGAGACGGACTTGGTATCGCGCGCACTCGGTTGCGCAAACACGCGTTTCTGAACTGGCAGTGAAGATGCCACTGTAGAGCTATAGGACAATGGGGGTTCATGGAAACCCCAGGCCACTCGACAATGAACACGAGACGCGGAGAGAATAGGAACGCAAGTGCGAGAGGCAATGGCGTGGGTGCGCTTCACGCGGATCTTCTTGCACATCGCGTTCTTAGGCTTCTCCTTCGGAATTTGCATGGAGTCATAGCTGCCATGCAGATGGTCGCTATCCACCTTGTGAACCGACGCCCGATTCCAGCATCAGCTGCGCTCGCTCTGTTTTACTCCGGCTGGTTCATCACCCTCCTTTTGAGCTCGAGGTCGTTGCTAGATAGCCACCGGGATCGCTCTTCGGTCGGCCATTCAAAAGTGAAAGACTGGCAAGCCGTAGATCTGGCGGAAGATCTTTGTCTTCCTCAGGCTCCTAGAGACCGCTAGGGACGGTAAAACTCGGCGAACCACTCCAAGGTAGTCCAAGGCGAGCCGCAGTGGGTGTACATTCAGGGCCCAAAACAAGACTAGAGGAGACACTCAGATGTTTGACAAAAAAGCAGCAATGACGCAAAGAGATCACTCGCATTCCGTTCTTGCGGGAGCTCTAAAGTTCACCGCTATCAGTCTAGTCATAATCGGTTCATTACCAGCCACATCGCAAGGGCAAGGAACGATCGATGCATGGGGGTGGGATGCTTTCGGCCAGGTCTCGAGCGCACCTATTGGAGCGGACCTGACGCAGGTGGCCCGCGGACATGGCCATTCGTTGGCATTGCGTAGCGGCGGCTTTATTGTGTCGTGGGGACTGAACTCTTTCGGTCAGGTCTCGAACACTCCGGTCGGATCAGGATTCGTTCAAGTAGCTGGTGGTGGGTCACACTCCCTTGCTCGGCGGAGTGATGGCTCGCTCGTGTCCTGGGGATCGAACGGCGGATTAGGCGGCGGGCAGGTTTCAGACACGCCGAACGGAACGGGCTTCACGAGCATCGCGAGTGGCGGTGGACACTCCTTGGCCCTGCGGGCTGACGGCTCAATTGTCTCGTGGGGAGAAGACCAGTTCGGCCAAGTCTCCGCCACACCCGGCGCGACGGGATTCATACAGGTTGCAGCGGGCAGGGATCATTCGCTTGCGCTGTTAGCTGACGGTTCGATCGTCGCTTGGGGCTACGACACCTTTGGCCAGGTGTCTAATGCTCCCGGTGGAACAGGATTCACACACCTTGCAGGCGGAGCCGATTTTTCATTAGCGGTTCGCGCCGACGGTTCGATCGCAGCTTGGGGTTTCGATAGCGACGGCCAGGTCTCGAACACTCCGGTTGGAACGGGGTTCGCCCAAGTCTCTGCGGCTCAGTACCACTCCTTAGCGTTGCGCACCGATGGCTCTCTCGCCTCATGGGGATACGACGTCGATGGCCAGGTCTCGAATACTCCCGGGGGGGCAGGTTACACGCAGCTAGCGGTAGGAAGCGGGCGACACTGCTTGGCGCTGCATGTCAACATGGGCGCAGGTTTCTGTTTCGGGGATGGGTCGGGAACTCTCTGCCCCTGCTTACTCCACGGTGACCCCGGTGAAGGCTGCGCCAATACTACCGGCCTGGGCGGAGCAAGGCTCAGCGCCCAAGGCAACGCGGAGATCGCGAACGACACGTTCAAACTGCTAGTCAACGGCCTTCCGAGCGGGCGCGCGGGACTGTGCATCAAGGGAACCGTTCTCTTTGGAGGTGGGAATGGTCAGCCGCTGGGCGACGGCTTGCTGTGCCTCGCTCCGCAGATTCGTTCCCAAGTGATTGTCTCCGACGCGAGCGGGAGCGTGAGCATGGACGACTGGAGAGGTCAGGCGTTCGGAACCTATCCGAGTGCAGCCAATCTCGGGCTGCCCACCTCATACCAATGGTGGTATCGCGACTCAACCAACCCCTGCTCGGGTAGTGGTTTCAACCTTAGCAACGGCTGGATGGTGATCTGGACGCCGTGATACGAAGCCCGTCTGTGAGAAGGCTCAACGTGTCGTCCACAAGGGCGGAACCATCTCCGAGTTCCATGCTTCCCAATCGCGTTGGAGCTTCGTGAATATCTCGGGGTGCTGAGCCTTCAGGTCGGTTTGCTCACTCGGGTCTTCAATCAGGTTGTGTAGCGATAAGGTGTAATCCTGTTTCACTAATTTCCAGGGGCCCTCGCGCACGGCACGGCTGCTGCCGTGCTCGCCTAATGACCAGAACAGCGCAGGATGTAACTGACCCTTCTTGTCGCTGGTGAGGAAGGGCATCAGATCGACGCCGTCGATTTTGCGTTGCGCTGGCAAGCTCGCTCCTGCCGCAGCGGCGAAGGTGGGGAACAAATCGAGCGTGCTGACGACGCGCTTGAAGGTCGAGCCGGACTCCAACTGGTCGGGCCAGCGCAGGGCCATGGCAACGCGACTGCCACCTTCCCACATGGTTGCCTTGCTACCTTGAAATGGCATGTTCGACGACAAGGTCGCTCCACCGTTGTCGTTGGCGAAAAGGACCAGAGTGTTGTCAGCGATCTTTAGGTCGTCGAGAGTCGCGAGGATTCGGCCAACCCCGGTATCCACTGCGCGCACCATTCCAAGCATCTTGCGACGCTCGGGATCGGGGGACTCGATTCCTTGCAAGTAGTGCTCCGGCACTTGGATCGGAGAGTGCACGGCGTTGTAAGCCAGATAGAGAAAGAACGGCTCGTCTTGATTGCGCGTGATGAAATCGACGGCTTCGCCCGTAAAGGCGTCGGTGAGATAGGTGTCGCCCTCAGCTGGTTCGTTGTTGCGCCAGATGCCGCCATTCTCCGGTGCGCGCCAATCAAAGTAATCGTGCAGTCCCGGAAGAAACCCAAACCACTCGTCGAATCCGCGGTTATGGGGCCTGAACCGCTCGTTGACACCCAGGTGCCATTTGCCGATGAAGCCCGTTCGGTATCCCGCATCTTTGAGCACATCGGAGATAAAGACCTCGGACACCGGCACCCCGCGGTCTTTTTGGATTTGACTCTGGTAGGTACCCGTCCAGTAGACATA
>JBLIOI010000163.1:0-9209 GCA_047639675.1 Planctomycetota bacterium
TCGGGATCCGAACGTATGGACGGATCGGGTTCAAGAAACCGCAACTCCCTATGGGCCGGACACCTTGGATGTTGAACCGCAGCCTAACCAGGCGATGCAACGGTCGGGGCTTCGGCCGACCGCTGATCATCCCAACCGTTGGACTGACAGATGACGTTTCACAAGCTGACGCACGCAACTGTGTATACGAATCACCACCGCATCACATCAGCCCGAGAACTATGCACCTCGACGGCACCTGTGTAACGCAACAGCTCCAACACATGTTCCTTTCGCACGCCACCGCCGGGCATCACGGTGATGCGGCCCGCGGCTTGTTCAATCAGACGGCGCAAGCTCTCGCGGCCTTCCCAAGCGGTCGGCGGACCACCTGTCGTTAGGACCCGGGCGATGCCCAGATCAATGAGTTCCTCGAGGGCTCGTTCCTTGTCCTCGATTTCATCAAAGGCACGATGAAAAGTGACCGGCATGTCGCCGGACGCCTTCAGCAGGCGCCTCACTTCTTTCACACGCACCCCAGCGGGGTCAGCCACGCCGAGCACAGCTCCGGCTGCGCCATTGGTTTTGACCAACTCCAGGTGCTCTTCCATCTGAACCAGCTCTTCATCGTCATAGATGAAATTGCCAGCACGGGGACGAATCATCGCGTACACGGGGAGCGAACATGAGCTGCAAAGCTCCCGAAGATCATCGAAGTCTGGCGTGGTACCCCCGAGGTCCAAACGGGCGCAGAACTCGATCCGGCCTGCGACAACGGCTGCTTTCCGCGCACTTCCGAGGCTATCGACACACACTTCTAGGAGAGTCATTGTCAGAGGAGTCTAGCAACCCCTTGTGATCGCTTCATCGGATCTGGACAATCCTCGCCCTCTCTTTCGCCATCGTCCACAAGACTGGCCCCAACGGGTCGGCCCCAAAAAGCAGCGCATCTGATGACTAGCCCCTCCAACGCATCCGCCGAATGGCGGCGTACCCATACCTGTGGCGAACTTCGTGCCGAACATGTCGGCCAGAGTGTACGCATCAATGGCTGGGTGGACGGTCGACGTGACCACGGCGGCATTTACTTTTTGGATGTGCGCGACCGTTACGGTTTGACGCAGGTCGTGATCGACGAGACGGTCGTGGGGGAGACGAAGGTCGCCCCGGAGTACGTCATTTGTGTTCACGGAGAAGTCACCGCACGCGGTGAAGACAACGTGAACAATGGGCTCAAGACGGGCGCTGTGGAGGTCATTGCAAAGCGCATTGAAATCCTGTCGGCGGCCAAGCTGCCGCCCTTTGGTGTGATCGATGACTTGGACACGGCGATCGAGACGCGTTTGCGTCACCGCTATGTCGACTTGCGCCGGACGCCGTTGCAGAACAACTTGGCTTTGCGTGCGCGTTTCATCTCCGCTATGCGGCGTTCATTCGACGAGCAAGGCTTCCTCGATATCGAAACACCGATCTTGAACCGTGCTACACCGGAAGGCGCACGAGACTATCTCGTGCCCAGTCGGGTGCACGAGGGCAAGTTCTACGCTTTGCCGCAATCGCCGCAGATATTCAAGCAGATCCTCATGTGCTCGGGCTTTGACCGCTACTACCAAGTGGCGCGTTGCTTCCGTGATGAGGACTTGCGTGCGGACCGTCAACCGGAGTTCACCCAGCTCGACATGGAAATGTCCTTCGTTGAGGAAGAAGACGTTTGGGCGGTTTGGGAAAAGGTCATGCGCTATACGTTCAAAGATGCGATGGACATCGACGTGCCGCTTCCCTTCCCGCGCATGCGTTGGTCGGAAGCTATGGAACGCTTTGGTATCGATAAGCCCGACACTCGCTTTGGCATGGAACTCGTGTCCGCTGATGAGTGGGCCCTGCAGTCAGACTTCACAGTCTTCAAGGGTTGCGTTGAAGGCGGCGGTCGCGTGATGGGTATCGTCGTTCAAGGCGGCGGCAAGAAAGTCAGTCGCGGTCAGTTGAAGCCGATCGAAAAACGTGCCAAGGAATTTGGTGCCAAGGGTCTCGCTTGGTGGAAGCCGGGCGAGGAAGGCGGCGCAGCCGGACCGCTTGCGCGCTGGACCGAGGGTGTGCAGGGCGAGAAATTGATGGAGCTCATGGGCGCCACCAAGGACGACCTTTTGCTCTTCTGTGCTGACAAGCGCGATGTGACCTGGAAAGTTTTGGGCGAACTTCGCCTGCATCTGGCCAAGCAACTCGAGTTGATTCCCGAGGGGCAGTGGAACTTCCTGTGGGTCACGCACTTCCCGATGTTCGAGTGGGACGCGGAAGCCGATCGCTGGAGTTCCTCGCACCACCCCTTCACGGCCCCCGAGGATTGGGAGCTTTCTGGCGATCCAGCCGAGATGGACAGCCGGGCCTACGATCTGGTGCTCAACGGCTGGGAGCTGGGATCGGGTTCGGTTCGTATCCACCGCTCGGACGTCCAGCAGAAGGTCTTTGGGCTCCTGGGCATCAGCGAGGAGGAGCAGAAGCTGAAGTTCGGCTTCTTCTTGGATGCGCTTTCGTACGGGGCACCGCCCCATGCGGGCTTTGCGGTGGGCTTGGACCGTTTGACAGCCATGGCTTGCGGCCTCGACAACATCCGCGATGTGATCGCCTTCCCCAAGACAGCTTCCGCCTCAGATTTGATGTGCGAGGCGCCCAGCGTGGTCGAGGCGGCCCAACTCGAGGACGTCCATATCCAGCTGCGGCCCGGTGTTAAAACCAAGTCTGCCGAATAACCTTGCCAGCTAGCTGGGGAGTAAGTGGCGCGGAGCCGCCAACTCTCCTATGCTAGTTGTGTTCGCGGATGCAGGAATTAATCCTGCGCTCGCCACAAAAATCAGGAGCCGCCCGCTCCGAATTCGATTCCACGACCTTGATCAAGGAGATCTGTGAGGGCACAAGACTACCGTCGTAACCGACAAATCCGAGTTCCAGAAGTTCGTCTCATCAATGAGAAGGGCGAACAGATGGGAATCCTAAGCACGCGCGATGCGCTACGTATGGCCGAAGAAGTGGAGCTCGACTTAGTCGAGGTCTCACCTACGGCTCGACCTCCTGTTTGCAAAATCTTGGACTTTGGCAAGTTCAAGTACGACACGCGCAAGCGTGAGCAAAAGGCAGGAACCAAGAAAACCAGCTCGCAGCTCAAAGAGTTGCGCGTCCGGCCTGCGATCGATAGACACGATCTGGGCTATCGCCTCGACCAGGGCCGCAAGTTTTTGCTAGCTGGTCACAAGGTGCAGGTCGTCTGTATTTTCCGTGGGCGCCAAATGCGTCACCCGGAGCACGGCTACGCCGTGATGGAGCAGGTGATTGAGATCCTTGGCGACGTGGCCAAGACTGAGTCCCGGGCAAAGATGATGGGGCGCCGTATGACGATGCTTCTGAGTCCATTGCCGACGGCCAAAATTGGCTTGAAGGGAACGGTCAACCGTCCTCAGCGAGGAACTGGACCGCGACCGGCGGATGCTCCGCCCCCGCGCGTCAAGCAGAAGCCTGTTGAAGAAAAGGAGCTAACTCCGGTCGATCCTCCGGCGGCGGAAGCTTCGGCCCCCGCTGAAACTCCGGCGCCGGCTCCGGCGGAAGCTGAATCATCGGCTGCCGATGGACCGTCCACGGAGGAATAGGTCCTGTCCGAGTAGCTGAACGGCTCTCACCCAAGGAATTTCCTTGGGTGCGGGTCACGAACAGCCGATTTTCAAGAATCAAAGGGTCCCTGGGGCTTGCACAGTCCCCAGGGATGCTTATCCTTCTGCCCTCCAAGTCCGAGATCCCCGCATGTTGCGGGGAAGCTACTCGGCTCCCGTAAGCAGCGTCAGGCATGCTAGCGACCGGGGAGTCTCCAAAAGAGAGGAATTACTATGCCCAAGATGAAATCAAAGGGAGCGGTCAAGAAACGCTTCCGCGTGTCCAAGAGTGGCAAGGTGTCCGCAAACCGTGCGGCACGTGGCCACATGCACGCCAAGAACGACTCGAAAACCCGTCGCAAGCTCAACAGCCGCTTGATCCTAACGCCCACCGTGGGCCGCATCATGCGTCGCTTGATGGGGGACCGCTAGATGGTTCGCGTAAAGTACGGCGCTCCGCGTCGCCAAAAGAAGGTCCGCTACTTCAAGGCAGCCCGCGGTTTCCGCGGTGGACGTTCCAAGCTTTGGCGTACGGTCCGCGAGGCGATGAACCGCGCCTGGGCCTATTCTTTCCGCGACCGCAAGCAGCGCAAGCGTCAGTTCCGTCGCCTTTGGATCGTGCGTATCAACGCAGCGACCCGTATGCGCGGCATGACCTACTCGCGCTTCATCGACGGCTTGAACAAGTCCAGCATCAAGCTGAACCGCAAGCAGCTGTCCGAACTCGCGATCAACGATACAGCCGCCTTTGACACACTGGTCGAAGAGGCAAAGTCCGCGCTATAGAGCGGGACGGTTAGTGACTGCCAAGGGGCGGGCGGCAACGGCCGCCCGCCCCTTGGTCTTTGAATTCGACCTGTTCGCGCGCCACACTCTTCGCGACCGATACTTCGAGCTTTCGAGAACACGACCATTTCAATGGAACAACGACTTCAGGAATTGCGCGAAGGCGCTATGGAGCGCTTGGCAAATGCTGGGAGCCTTGACGACTTGCGCGCCATCGAGCGCGAATTCGTCGGCAAGGAGGGCTCGGTTTCCGAGCTGCTTGCGGCGATCCCGACTATGTCTGCTGAAGAGCGACCTGTCATTGGCAAGGGTGCCAACATGCTCAAGCGCGACATTCTCGCGGGCATAGAAACCAAGAAGGGTGAACTAGAAGCCTTGGTGATTGCGGCCGAGCGCAAGGGCGGGGATTTTGATCCGACCTTACCCGCAGCGGCCCAGCCCCGGGGGTCCTTACACCCCTTGACTCTCGTGCGCCGCGAAGTCGAAGCAATTTTCGTCTCGATGGGCTATCACGTTTTGGACGGCCCAGAAGTCGAGCTCGATTACTACAACTTTCAAGCGCTGAACATCCCCGCCGATCACCCGGCGCGCGAGATGCAGGACACCTTCTATTGCGACAACGACGGCAAGCTGGTGATGCGCACGCAGACCTCGCCGGTGCAGATCCGAGCGATGGAGCGCATGCAGCCGCCCTTCCGCGTGATCGTCCCCGGACGCGTGTTCCGCAACGAAGAGCCGGATGCAACCCACGAGCACACCTTTCACCAAGTCGAAGGTTTGGTGGTCGGCGAAGACATCACTGTTGGGCACCTGTCCGGTGTCCTCAAAGGCTTCCTGCGCCAACTCTTCCAGAAGGATCTCGAAGTGCGCCTCCGTCCGGGATACTTCCCCTTCGTTGAGCCAGGCTTTGAACTCGACATCCGTTGTCCCTTTTGTGACGAAGGTTGCCGCGTCTGCAAGAAGACCCGTTGGATTGAATTCTGTGGCTGCGGCATGGTGCACCCCAAGGTGCTGAAAGCCGGCGGCATTGACTCGGAAGTCTTCACCGGCTTCGCCTTTGGTTTCGGCCTGGACCGATTGGTGATGCTGCGTTACGGCATCGATGACCTCCGCCATTTCATGGCGGGCGACTTGCGCTTCATGGAGCAGTTCTAATGTTGATCTCCTATCGCTGGCTTCAGCGCCATGTGGACCTCTCCGGTATTACGCCGGAGCAGCTTGCTTTGGACTTGACCCTCTCAACGGCGGAAGTCGAAGGCATCGAGCCCTTTGCGCCGCACTTGTCTGCAGTGGTCGTTGGACTCGTCAAGACCCGTGAGCGGCATCCGGATGCGGACAAGTTGAATGTCTGCACGGTCGACGTGGGCTCGGGTGAAGACTTGCAGATCGTGTGTGGCGCTCCGAATGTGGACGCCGGACTCAAGGTCGCCGTGGCTACGGTTGGAACCGTCTTGCCCGGCGACTTCAAAATCAAGAAGAGCAAGATCCGCGGCGTGGCGTCAGTGGGCATGATCTGTTCCGTACGCGAGCTGGATCTTGGCGATGAGCACGATGGGATCTGGGTTCTGCCCGAGGAAGCGGAAGTCGGCAAGCCAGTCGCTGAAGCTTTGGGAGCGGATGATTGGCTCATCGAGATCGACAATAAGTCGATCACGCACCGCCCGGACCTTTGGGGCCATCGCGGCATGGCACGCGAGCTGGCAGCGATTTATAAGCGCGAGTTGAAGCCTCTCGATCTCAGTTTGCCCGAGACGGGAAATGCTGCGGGCGTGCCTGTGACGATTGAATCAGATGCTTGCTCCCGTTACTTGGCCTTGGCTGTCGATGGCGTGAAGAATGAGCCGAGCCCTTTCTGGCTGAAGACCCTTTTGCTTGCGGCTGGGCAGCGTCCCTTGGACCTCTTGGTCGATCTCTCGAACTTCGTGATGCTCGACCTCGGTCAGCCGAACCATCTTTTCGATCGCAGCTGTATTTCTGACGCGGGCATCAACGTGCGCATGGCTCGTGCGGGCGAAGCGATTACGACTCTCGATGGTGAAGAACGCAAGTTAGGCGCTAGCGATCTATTGATCACATCCAGCGATGCGCCCTTGGCGCTGGCGGGAGTGATGGGCGGCGAAGCTTCGAAAGTGGAAGCGGATACGGGCGCCTTGGTGCTCGAAGTCGCTAGCTTTGATGCTGTCACGATTCGGCGTACCTCTTCACGCATCGGTTTGCGCACCGATTCCTCGGCGCGCTTTGAAAAGAGCCTCGATCCGAACCTGCCCATCCAAGCAGCAGCGCACCTGGTGCGTACCTTGCGCGAGATTCAACCGGACATCGTATTGCCCTCCGCGCCGACGGACGTTGGCCAGTGGAACAAGGAACGGCCGTGCATCGAGTTGCGCGGCGCGCGCGTGCGCAAGATCTTGGGCGTTGAATTGACAGACGATGAGATCGCTGCAATCCTGCGTAGCATCGACTTCGGCGTCGAGGTCAAGGACGGTGTCTTGCAAGTCGAGATTCCCACCAATCGCGCCACCAAGGACATTGCGATCGAAGTGGATCTGATCGAAGAGGTCGGTCGGCTCTTTCGTTACGACAACATCGCCGAACGTCGCTTGCAGGGAGAGATTGCGCCGCCGCCGCACGACGAGCGTCGTGAAATGGTGACGCGCATGCAGGACCGCCTTTCCGGCGGCGCTGCGTTCCATGAAGTTCTGTGCTACTCCTTTGTTGCCGGTAGTTTGCTCGAGAAGCTCGGGGTCTTGGATCTCGATTACACGCGCCTGGTGAACCCGGTAGTGGAAGGTGAAGATCGTATTCGCCGCAGTGTCATTCCGAGCTTGCTCGGCCTCCTTGAGAAGAACCGTCGCCATCATCAAGACGTACGCTTGTTCGAGATTGGCAAGGGCTACTTCCCCGAGCGCTCGGATGAAAGCGGCTTGCCGGGCGAAGTTCACGAGCTCGGTTTGGTCTGGACGCGTCCGGCACCCGGCAAGAAAGCGCGCTTCGATGCGGGTCTCTTTCCGCACATGCGTGGCGTGCTCGACGACCTATTCTCTGCGCTTGGCTACGAGATGCCCTGCTGGTCAGCTCCAGCTGAGGGCTCTGATCTCGCGCCCTGGTTCCACCCGGGCCATACGCTGATCGGTGAGTGGCGCGACGCAGAGACGAAGGGCAAATTTCGGGCGCCTGTGGTCGTCGGGAAGCTAGAGCCGGGTCTGCACAAGCCGCTAGGGATTGACCAGGAGCTTGCCGGCGAGGTCGTCGTGGCTCAAATTTCCCTCGACGAATTGCTTGCTTCCAAGCGCCAGCCCCTCGGCTACCGGCCGATTCCGCGCTTCCCAGGCAACAAAGTCGATGTGGCCCTGGCCATGCCGATCGAGGTGCCCGCCGCAGATTTGGTCAAGGCTATAGAGAAGTCCGGAAAGGGCCAGGTGGCCTCCGTCGAGCTTTTTGACCTCTACAGGGGCCCTGGGCTCGGTGAGGGCAAAAAATCTCTCGCGTATCACGTTCTCTTGCAGAGTGATCAGAAGACTCTGACCGATAAGGATGCGGCCAAGTTCATCAAACGCTTGGAACGTGCGGCGCAGGAATTGGGCGGGGAACTCAGGAGCGAGTAGACTTGACCCACAGGACTCGCCGCCCGACATCAATCTATCTGAGCCCCTAAGACTGTGAAAATCGTCCTCGTTAACCCTCCCAGCCCCCCGGAATTCCGCGTCAGCCGCGGTTTGATGGGCGGCTTTGGCATGGCCGTCAATCCTGGCCTGCTCTACCCGCCGATCGAGTTGGCCCACGTGGCCTCTGTCTTGGAGAGCGAGGGGCATGAGGTCCAGATCCATGACGCGGACGCCCGCGAGCTGGATCAGGACGGTAGCTGGAAAGCGATCTGCGCAGAGAAGCCGGACTTTGTATGTCTCGACTCATCGAGCACTTCGCTCAGCCGCGACTTGGAATTGGCCGGACGATTGCGCAAAGAGCTAGGCGTACCGATCGGAATTTTGGGATCGCAGGTGACCTACACGCCCGGCGAGATATTCGAAGGCGAGAGCATCGATGTCGTGATCAAGGGCGAGCCGGAGCACACCGTGCGCGACATTGCAGCGCGCATCGCCGAAGGCGGCAGGGACTTCGCTGGGGTGACTGGCATCAGCTGGAAGAACGCAGCCGGCGAAGTCGTTCACGAAGGCGAACGCGACAAGATCAAGGCCCTTGACGAGTTGCCGATTCCGGCCCGTCATTTGCTCGACAACCAGGCCTATCGATTCCCAGGAATCGAAGGCGCGATCACAACGGTCAAGGCCTCACGCGGCTGCCCGCTAAACTGTTCCTTCTGTGGTTACACCTTGGCCCAGGGTTTGCGATTCCGCTTTCGCTCACCAGAACACGTTTTGGTGGAACTCGAGGATCTGTATCACAAGCATGGCGTGCGCCACGTGGTCTTTCGCGATCCGATCTTCACCACGCGCCGCGACCGTGTCTTGGAAATTTGCAACGGCATGATCGAGCGCGGGCTCAAGATTGAGTGGCAATGCGAGACGGCGGTCAAAGTGCTTGACCGTGAGTTACTTGAGGTGATGGCGAAGTCGGGTTGCCGGCACATTTCGCTCGGGGTTGAATCAGGCAACGAAGAAATTCAACGCAAGCACTGTGGCGCCAAGCTGCTCGATCATGGGCAAGCAAAAGAAGTCTTCGTCGCTTGCCGCGACTTCGGCATCGAGACGCGCGCATTCTGCATGATCGGTTTCCCCGAGGAGAACGAGTCCATGGTGGATGAGACCCTGCGCCTGGTGGAGCACCTTGATCCGGACCAAGTTCAGT
>JBLIOI010000164.1:0-9011 GCA_047639675.1 Planctomycetota bacterium
GGGGCGCGCCATTTTGGGCGCGCCCCCGACTTCTATTTATTCATGCCGTGAAGAGCTCAGTCCATGACTTCGAGCAATTCGACGTCGAAGATCAACGTGGCGCGCGGCGGGATGCCGCGGCTGCCGTTCTCGCCGTAGGCCAAGTTGTAGGGCAGGATCAGCTTGCGCTTGCCGCCAACCTTCATCGAGCCGACACCTTCGGTCCAACCGGAGATGACGCCGTTGAGCGGGAAGGTCGCGGGGGTGCCGCGCTCTACCGAGCTGTCGAACTGCTCGCCGTCCGTAAGCCAGCCGCTGTAGTGGACTTTGACGCGCGATGCAGAACTCTTGGGTGTCGCACCGGCGCCGACCTTGATGTCAAAGTACTTCATGCCTGAAGCAGTCTCGGTCCAATCGCCTGTAACCGGATCGCCGGGGAAGCGCGAGTTTTCTTTGCGGTCGGTGATTACGCCTGCCTTGTCGACGCTGACGTTAACACTCTTAGAGTTGGTGTAGACCATCACGCTGGTCAAGCCTGTGCCAGGATCCAGCGTGGCGCTTGTCGCCAAACCGCCCGTGTCCTTTTGGGCTGCCGTGATGGCGCCCGAGAGGTTTGCGCCAGAAGCTGTGAGCTGAGCGAAAATCTCCGACGGTGCCGGAGGAATGGACTCAAAGTCCTGAAGAAGTGTCGGGACCGCGGCGGCAGCAGTGAGTGCGAGGGCAGCCAGGGCAAAAAGGGGGCGAATCATGGCGTTATGCTTTGAAAAGGGTCGAATTGTGTGGCCGGAAGGGTAGCGCGCTGGAATCTGAGTGCAAGGGCTCGGTCTACTCATCGGTCCAATGCCCGTCGGGGTGAGGCAGGGCTACGTCGGGGGGGAGCGGACTAGTAGCATCGTTGGTGTCAAATCCGGGCGGCGTCGCCGAGTGAGCGCCCGGAAGCGCCTCACGGGCCTCCCGCAGGGGGATTAGGGCACTAGCGAGGCAGCGCCGGGCTTCATGAACGTAGTCATCGACTGCCGCCGACCAGGCGCGGTTGAGCCGACGTTCTCCGCGTGAAAAGGAGTCCATGACCGAAGCGAAGACGCGTGACCCGTGTGCTGTACGGATTGAGTTACGGGCCTCGACGATCTGGAAGATCGGTCCCGTAAGTAGCGGGTCAACTTCGCGATGAATGGCCTTGGCGTCCATCTCGTCTGCTCTATTAGCCAAGGCTTCCACTTTGGATTCAAGCTCGCGCAAGAGGGCTCCAACGTGTGCCACCTCAAGTTCACGTTCCTCAAGAGCAGCGGCGTCGAGTTTGCTGCTCTTCAAGAAAACGCCCAAGAGGGTGATCGCAATTCCGATCACGAAAATCCAGCGGGACTTCCAGGCGCGCCAGGTGAAGGTGCGCGGAATCTTTACCCGTACCTCTCCGATCTCAGAGTTCTGTAGACGGGCGAGAACAGCGTCATCGATGTAGCTCTTGGCCTTGAGTTGGATCGGGAGCGAAACCTCTTCACGCAGGGTGCTTCCAATTAGATTGGAACCCTCCAGATTCTCGGCTTCCGGAAGTAAGGACCACTCGATGGTTTCCTTGGTCGAAGCGCCTTGGCCCTTGGCTGCAAGCACCTGGACTTGGATAAGTATCTGCGTGAGCTCGGACGCTCCCAAGCGACTGACGAAGCTCTTGGATATCTTGCGACCGGGTTGGATCGTTTCGATTTCGCTCGGGAGCAGCACGGGACCTGCGAAGACATGACCGACGAGCGCCGGGTCTACTTTGAGCAGTTCGGAATCCTGTGCTTGCCGTTGGACTAGGACTTTTTCTAGACCCTGGGTACGTAGCCATGCCAGGTCTGCTGCGTCGAGAACCTTGCCCGCATCGATAAGGGAATCAAGGTAGACATAGTTGTCGGGATAGGTCGTTGCGTAGTTGGACTCCTCTCTACCATGCAGAACTTCTCCAACTAGAGTCGTGTCAACAGCGGCTACTCGCGAAATGCGCTGACTTTCAGCTGCTGCGATGGAGGAGACAATGACGCCCACAAGGAGGGCAAAATTACCAATGGTCTTTTTCATGATGACGTGGCTCCCTAGGCTCCCGCTCCGAACCATTCGATCAATAAGGGCTTCATAAGCTTGAAGAATGCAAATCCGATCCCGAGCAAGCCCTCTCCGACAATCAACCCGGCCGCGAGTGGGACGCCCCAGTTTTCGGTCCAAGAGGCACCTTTGATCTTGCTGACGATCATCTGGATGAAACAGCCTAAACCGTACGGCAAGAGGAACATGAGCGGCAAGTACATCGACAAGCCGACAAGAACCCCCAGGCCGCTCATACCCGAGAGACTCAACAAGGCTCCGATTACACCCCCCATGCCAAACATCTCGACTGGAGCGTCACCACCACGAATCGTGTTGATGACTCCCTCAAGCGCAGCGGCTTGTGGGGCTGGCATCTCGGTTCCGTCTCCAAAGTACACGCCGAATTCCGTGTAGTTGTTGTTAGCGAGCAAGACGACAGTGCCCAAGCAAACTGCGGGACCAATCCAAGCAACGGCCAATTCCATCAGCTGTTGTTTGCGTGGAATACCGCCGATCATCGAGCCCGTCTTTAGGTCCTGCATCATGTCGGCGCACTCTGTGATAGAGACGCATACGGCAGCACCAATCAAGACTGCGGGCACCACTTGATTGCCGGTAAGAAATAGACAGATCAAAACCGTCAAGAGCGCCATACCTGAAATCGGGCTCCAATCGGTCATTCCTGTGCATTGCGCGATCACAACTCCTGCGAACCACATCCAGCCGGTTCCGACAGCCGCGATCAAGAGGGCTTGCTCATCGCTACCGCCAGAGATCGTCGATCGTGCGGCGAAGAAGAGCAAAGCGAAGGCCATGATCAATGCAAGCCCCAGGCCCCAGATGGGTAATTCGTCGCGCTCGCTGCTTCGCGAACGTTGCGTGGTCATCGACTTGAGAGCACCGCCGATTGCAGGAAAAGCGAAGAGCAACCCAACTGCTGCTCCGCCCATCAAGAGTCCGATACCCAAGGGCCGGTTCATATTTGCCTTGGCCCAGCCGCCAGCCGCCGCCGCTGCCGTGTCACTTGGCATCCAGCCCGCCTCGAAAGCGATGGGGGTAATGACAAAGTACGCAAGTAAACCGCCCGCAAGCACGACGAGCCCGGGCCGACCGGTGATGAAGCCTGCGCCCAATGCGAAAGGCGCGATGGCCCATGTGAAGTTAAAGGCCGGGTGCCAAAGCCCAGCTAGCCGCGGCTGATCCATGATCCATGCACCCAAGTCAACGCTTCCTGCGCTGACAATTCCTGGCTGAACGCCCAACTTTTCAGCGATACCGGCCCAACCAAGGAACCCTCCTAATCCGAGTTCCGGAACGTTTAAGGCGTCCGCGCATTCAGTGAACCAAATGACAGTCATCGAGATCACAATACCGAAGACCAAGACCAGGGCCTTTTGAACGCCTTCGCCCGGTGAGCGCAAGACCGAAGCCACTGCGGTCCCAGTCGGGAAGCGCAATCGATCTAGGTCGATCATCTGCTTGCGCGTCGGGATAATAAAAGCGACACCCATGACGGCACCAGCAATTGTGGCGGCCAACAGCCAGAGTGGATTGACATCCGCTTGCATTCCGAGCAGGTAGAGCACCGGCACGGTGAAGATGATGCCGCTGTTCGACGTGTTAACCGAAGAGGCGATCGTCTGCGCAATGTTGTTCTCAACGATCGTTCCTACTCGGAATATTCCGCGCAAGATTCCCCAGCCTAGCACTGCGGCGATTGCGCTGCCGCCGAGCGTGAAGCCGATTTTGAGCCCTGAATAGGTGATCGCGGCGTTCATCACCACGCCAACAATGACGCCGACGATGACCGCTAACCAGGTGATCTCCCGGTACGGGCGATCCTCTCCTTGCTGATTGTTGTCCACTAAATTGTCCCTTCTCGCTTGAGCGGTTCTGCGAAGGCGCGCACCGAAATGGCGACCTTTCGGCTCAGATAGTGCAGACCGCGGGCCTTCACGGCAACCGCTTGCTTGATCTCGGTCTCGCGCCTCGCCAGAGTGAGCCCATGACAACCATCTCTGCTTGCCTGATCGTGCGCAACGAGGAACAGATCCTCGATGCCTGTTTGGAGGCCCTGGGACCCTTTGTAGACGAGATCTGTGTGGTGGATACGGGCTCGACGGACCGCACATTTCAAATTGCGGAAGCCAGCGGGGCCAAGCTCGAACGTTTTGTGTGGATCGACGATTTTGCGGCTGCCCGCAACGCTTGCTTGAACTTGGCGACCTCAGATTGGATTCTGTCGGTGGATGCGGATGAGATTCTGGACCCGGAGAGTGCCGAAGGGTTGCGGTTGCTACTGGAGCACAGCGATGCACAGGCCTACCTGGTTTGGCTCGATAATCTGGACGGGGGATCCGATGCGAACGGTCGGCCGAGTATGAATTCCGTCGGTATTCCGCGCCTCTTTCGCCGGCGACCAGAGATCCACTGGAAACGCCCGGTTCATGAATCCGTGATGATCAGTTTGCTAGCGCTTGGCGCTGGCGTTCTCGAACACTCACACCTGCGATTGGTGCACCACGGGTACTTACCGGAAGCCATTCGTGTCGGAAAGAAGCACGAGCGCAACCTCCGAATTCTCGAAGCTCAGCATGAGCGAGAGCCGGATGATCTCTTCAACACTTTCAAGTTAGCGAGCACCCAGCGCGCTCTGAGTAACGAAGATCGAGCGTGCAAGTTGCTTACTGGCGCCTGGTCGCAAGCGCGCAATCAAACGGCGCGTCAACGCGCGGAGCTTCCATTCTTGCCCCTGGCCGCATCGGAGCTAATCCGGCTATTGAGTGCCAAAGGCGAGCAAAGCCGAGCTTGGCAAGTGGCGCAGGAGGCTCTCGCCGACTACCCAACTGTCAGTGAAGTCCTGTACCGGGCGGGGGAAGTCCAGCGTTGCGTTGGTTCGCTTGAGCGAGCTAGCGAACTCTATGTTGCAGCTTTGGGTTGCGAGGCGTGGACGGATCTCTACGCAGGTGAACCCAGCAGTCGTGGTCATTGGGCGCACTTTGGACTGGCGCGGGTCTCAGCCTTGGCGGGGGACTTAGAGTTGTCGCTGACCTGTGTGGAGCGCGGATTGCAGATGATGCCAAATAGCATAGAAGGTCGCGGGCTGGCAACTCGCTTGATGTCTGCTTCCGGATCGGAGGTAGAGGCTTGGCGTACTCTCGATCAGTTGCTGGAGGAGGCACCGGGTAACCCGCATGTTTTGCTCCTCGCGGCAGAGATGGCCTGGGCTAAGTGCGAGGTGCAAATGGCCCGCGGGTTCTGGTCCGCGGCTCTTGCCCTGCCCTCGTCACGGCAGGCGGCTCGAGCCTGGTTGGCCATGGCTGACCTAGCTGATGGAGACTTTGCCTCGGCTAGTGAGCATGGAAAGCTACTGCTAGCGGCGGACTTGCCGGAAGCCGGAGCGCTTGCCGTCCTCGCTAATGTGGCGGAAGGGCCGCTCTTATTGGACCCGCTATTCAATGCGGCGGCTGTCGCAGGCGAGGTACGCACCTGGCTGATAGAGCTCGAAAAGGATGAGCGCGGCTTGGCGCTGGCCGCTTTCGCCAAGGGCTCGCCAGTTTAACAATCTCGATCGCGCGACTCTGCACCTCAATATGTGCAGAAAAAGCAGAAACTCTTTGGCATTGGTGCTGTTTTGGGCGATTGTATGCCTGTGATGCGCCTGCAACTGCGCTAATCGTGCAGGAAATGCCAGTCGCGGCTGCCAGGGGCATTTCTCTCCCATAGCCCTCCTGGCCACCTATCAACCTCTTTGGGTCAAACGAGAACCCACCCGAATTACGATGAACGAGCTGAGTACATCCGTCCTCAAGGACGCAGATCTTGAAGCATGCCGCAGCGCGAACGACAGCATGGACAAGAAGCAGATCTTGGAGCACATGCGCGAGCAGGACGTTCGCTTTCTGCGCTTACAGTTCACCGATATCACCGGGATGAACAAGAACGTCGAGGTGCCCGCGAGCCAGTTCGCCAAAGCCCTGGATGGTGAGATCATGTTCGATGGGTCATCCATCGAGGGTTTCGCTCGTATCGAGGAGTCGGACATGCTTCTAAAGCCCGATCTCTCGACTTATCGCATCGATCCCTGGGTTTCGATTGGTCAGGGTGGACGCGGTCACGGCCGTGTCGGACGTTTGATTTGCGACGTCTCTTTGCCCGACGAGTCCGCTTTTCCCGGATGCCCGAGACAGACACTGAAGCGCGCCTGTGACGAAGCAGCGGCGATGGGCTACCAGATGAACGCGGGCCCGGAGGCCGAATTCTTTCTCTTCGCACGCGATGCGAATGGCAAGGCAACAACGAAGACTCACGATTCTGCGGGCTACTTCGACTTGGCTCCTAACGATCTTGGTGAGTCTTGCCGACGGGAGATCGTTGTGGCCCTCGAAGCCCTCGGTTTCGAGATTGAAGCCGCACACCACGAAGTGGCCCCGGGTCAGCACGAGATCGATTTCAAGTATGGCCCAGCACTGGCTTGCGCCGATCAGCTCTCGACTTTCCGTTTCGTTGTGCGTCGTATCGCCCGCTCCATGGGCTTGCACGCGACTTTCATGCCCAAGCCTATTCATGGACTGAACGGCTCAGGCATGCACGTTCACCAGTCCTTGTTCAAGGGCGACACGAACGTCTTCTTTGACAAGGACGCGGACAACGAAGGCGTCAGCGACCTCATGCGTTGGTATGTTGGCGGCTTGCTCAAGCACGCTCGTGGTTTCTGTGCGATCACGAATCCAATCGTAAACTCCTACAAGCGCTTGGTGCCTGGTTACGAAGCGCCGACTGACTTGGCTTGGTCGATGCAAAACCGTTCGCCTTTGATTCGTGTTCCCGCCCGTCGTGGTCTTGGAACTCGTTGTGAATTGCGTATGCCTGATCCCGCTTGCAACCCGTACTTGGCATTTGCCGTCATGTTGGCAGCTGGCCTCGATGGCGTGAAGAACAAGATCGAACCCCCGGCACCCGTTGCCGCAAACGTTTACACCATGAGTGCTCGCGAGCGCGCGCGTCTCAAGATTAAGAGTTTGCCCAGCGATCTCGGTGATGCAATCGCCCAGCTGGAAAAAGACGAGGTGGTCAAGGCCGCTCTTGGAGCTCACGTCTTTGAGCAGTTTGTCGTCGCCAAAAAGGCGGAATGGGCTGAGTACATCGGCGCGGTGCACCCCTGGGAGGTCAAGCGCTACTTGACCAAGTTCTAGTAGCGAACCCGCTTTTCGAGGCGTTTCTAGGGGGGACAGCGGCACAATATGTGCCGCCGTCCCTTTCTATTGGGGTTTCCCCGGAGTGGGCTACACCCTCCTTGCACATGCGCCCGAAAGAACCTGCTTGGCTACCTTTCGACCCTATGAGCGATTCCCTCCCAAAAATGCCCAGCGTGACTGAAGCACCCAACCAAGCTCTTTCGGGGGAATTGCACCGTGATGACTCCGCGGACCTTTCCGGTCTGGTGGTGCGTGCCGCACAGGACTCGGACTACGAGGCCATCGATGGATTTGTCAGCGCCAATGGAGGCTCCTTATTCCAAGCCTCCGCTTGGAGCCGAGCGATTCAGAAGGTCTTTCGCCATCAACGCAAAGACATCGTTGCTCATCAAGACGGTGAGCTGGTCGGGCTCTTGCCGATGATGCAATGTCGTGGGCTGTTCGGAGGCTCGCACTTGATCTCGACACCGTACGGCGTCTACGGCGGACCACTCAGTTTGAACAGTGGGGTCACCAAGGTCTTGGTGGACGCTGCTCTAGTCGCCGCAAAATCGATCAACGTGGGACGCCTAGAATTGCGTTCGCGTTACGAGATTGAGCATCCAGGTCTGGTGCATTCCGATCGTTACGTGACCTTCGTGAAGGAGCTCGCAGAGGACTACGACGGCGTTCTAAAGTCGATGAAAAAAGACGAGCGCCGACTCGTACGACGCGCGACGGACACACATGGTCTCGAGCTAGACCAGGGCTCTTGGTTCCTTCAAGATCTCGCACGACTCTTCCACGCGAGCAAGCGTGGTCTCGGTTCGCCTGGATTGCCTGTTGCCTGGTTTCGAGCACTGCAAGAGGGCTTGGGCGAAAACGCACCGATTCACATCGTTCGCCGAGGCAGCGAAGTGCTCGCCGCAAGCATGTGTTTCATAGATGGCAAAGAACTGCGCATGTATTACATCGGGACGGCGCCGGACGCCAACCGGAACTATAATGTGACCAGTTTCATGATCGCCGAGCTTCAACGCTGGGCAATCGAACGCGGTTTGGAAGTCTTTGACCTCGGTCGTTCACGCAGCGACGCAGGCGCCGTAAAGTTCAAAAAGAACCAGGGCTTCAGCTCCGAGCCCCTGCACTACAGCTACGGATTGGTGCGGTCGAAGTCTCTACCCAGTTTCACACCGTCGAACCCGCGCACGGTTAAGTTGCGCCAGATATGGTCGAAACTACCGCCGGCGCTTTGCGTGGCGATCTCGAATCGCATCTCCCGATTCTTACCTTAGGGAAGGTCTCCACGGAGTAGGAGTCGCCTTTGCGTTGGAAGGCCACGCTTGCTCCGCAAACCTACGCTTTTGGATTCGGGGTCTTTTAGGCCTTCGGCGTGGACTACGGGTTGATTGGTCTGAGTTGGTTGCAGTTGAAGAGCCACAGGGATTTGGAAGCCATGGGGGCTTCGGGAAGGATTTCTACGGGAAGATTTGGAGTTTTTTGGGGGGGGTGAGAACTCGCTGCGAGTTTTTAGGTTCGGTTGCTTTGAGTAGAATCAGCCTGGAACGTGGCGGAGGGAGAATGGAGCGCAGCGCCTCTTCCAGCCGAGGGGGACTCGCCAAGATCCTGGGGAGACGACAGAGTTCTTGCCGTCCGGGTCGCGCAAGCGTTTGAAGTCGCTCCAGCCGTCGGAGTAGTCGCCGGAGGAATAGCTGTCGGGACGGCCGCACTCTGATTCCTGCTTGTGCTTCAAGTGGTTGTTTAGAACGTAGCGCAACGCATTGCGCACCT
>JBLIOI010000165.1:0-8706 GCA_047639675.1 Planctomycetota bacterium
CGCATCTGGGGAGTCGCTTCTTCACAGCGCCGATCGACTACTCATTGCAGAGACACACCCCCCCGAAGCACCGCGGTCACTCTTTGCCTTGCGAGACGACAAGTACAAGTTCATCTTCGATCCTGAGAAAGATAGCTTTGAGATGTTCCGGCTTGGGCCCGATCCCTTAGAGCTCGATAATGTCTATGCACACCAAGGCCACTTCCGAAAGACATGGGAGTTGGTACTGCGCAAGCTCTCAGAGAAGGTCAAGCCTGCCACAGAGCGAGACGAAGACTTGCAACGCCGCCTGAGCGCTCTCGGCTATTGATCTAAGTGGCGAGCGAAGAGCCTCTTGCGCTTTTCGCCCTCGCACTAAGTACAGTGGTCTTCCACAAAAATCGTTATTGAAACGTGAAGGAAGACCTCATGCGCTATCAACTCGCACTAGCCGCCTTCACAGGAATGGCGCTCCTCGCCGCCGTACTCAGCGATTCGCCCAAGGACGAATATGAGGCGGACACGACACGCAGCTTTACTTATCGCGAGTCTACGGAATTTCAAGTTGATGACCTCGTGCAACACATTGGTGACATCGAGGTGAGCATGGGCGAGCCAACTTTTTAGGGAACGGCCACTAGGCAGGTGCACATTGTCGACAGCTACACAGCAATCGAGAAGGGTAGGGCTACTGAACGTACCCGCGTGTTCGAGGAACTTAACGGAGAGCTAGAGTTCACGATCGGAATCCTGGGCACAGTGAAGAACACAGCGCCTCTTTATCGAGTCCCTTGGAAGGCCTAGCAGCCCTTTGCAAATGGGATGAGGATGGGGAGACTTACGGCTTTGAATTTGATGGAGAGAACAAAGCTGATGAGTCTCGGCTGAGTTCGCTCCTCATCGGCGCTGGCCTCGAGCTACTGCCCCCCACCGAAGAGATTGAGGAGGGCGAATCGTGGACCATCGACCTCGCAGATGGACGCGCCTTCTTCGCCTCCGGTGGTACCTTCGCCTGGCAAGCTGAAATCGATCCGGGCCCGTTCGACTTGGTCTACCCCGGTCATGTCATCGCGATGTCGATGATGAGCTTGTCACATGCGTCGGAGGAGATTGACGGCAAGATCGAAGCAGCCTGGACGAGAACGTTGGAACTCGACGGTGTACGCACTGCAGAGATAGCTCTTGACCTGTCCGCAGAATTTGAAGCCGATCTCAGCGAGGCCTTGGAAAACATATGCGAACGGTCAGACCAAATCGGCAACGAGATTGATTTTCAGTGCGCCTGGACAACTAGCGGCGAAGGCAAACTCTTCTTGAACTTGGAAGAGGGCCACCTAACCACTCTCGAACTGGAACTCGAAAACGAGATCTCCGTCACGCAGACCTGGGACGAAGATGTCGGCCGTATTGCTATTGAAGCTGATTTTTCCGGAACAACGACTCTGGAAGCCGAGTGCCAGTGACTGGCAGCGCAGCCCTTATTTGCTGCCGCGCGAGCGTAAGTACTCTTCGATGAAGTCGTCGATGTCGCCGTCGAGCACTGCCTGAAGATTGCCCTTCTCAAGTTTGGTGCGATGATCTTTGACCAGCTGATTGGGGTGCATCCAGTAGGTTCGAATCTGACTTCCAAAGGCGATCTCGCCCTTCGCTCCGTAGAGCTTGGCGAGTTCGACGTCACGCTGCGCCTCGCGCATCTGCATAATTTTGGCCTTCAAGAGCTGCAAGGCCATGGCCTTATTCTTGTGTTGGCTACGTTCGTTTTGACAACGGACAACGATGCCTGTCGGCAAGTGAGTCATGCGCACCGCGGATTCCGTTTTGTTGACGTGCTGGCCGCCCGCGCCACCCGCTCGCATCGTATCGATTTTGATGTCGCCCTCATCGAGTTCGAAAGCGAGATCATCGTCTAGCTCTGGCGTCACATCCAAGGATGCGAAAGCCGTTTGCCGGCGCGCTTGGCTATCGAAGGGGCTGATGCGAATCAGGCGATGCACACCGATTTCCGCCTTGAGGCGTCCAAAGGCAAAGGGCCCTTCGACCTTGAGCATCACCGAACGGATACCCGCCTCAGGTTCATCCGTACGCTCTACTTCACTCACTTCAAATTTGTGAGCCTCACTCCAGCGGATGTACATGCGCATCAAGATCGCCGCCCAATCGCACGCATCGACACCACCCGCACCGGCGGAGATGTTGATGAACGCATTGCATTTGTCTTGAGGCGCGCCGAGCATCACCCGGAAGTCCAAAGCCGCGATCCCTTTTTGAACCGTAGCGATAGCGCTCTCAGCGTCGGCGAGGACGAGATTCTCGCCCTCTTCTTCGGCGAGTTGGGCTAGGAGCTCGATCTCCTCCAAGGCGCTTCCAACCTCGTCGATCGGTTCGACAACCGTACGTGCAGCCTTTTTGGCGGCAACCATCTTCTGTGCGCGCTCCTGGTCAGACCAGAATTCCGGCTGCGCCTCGGCTTCGTCTATCTCTTTTAGTCGTTCTACTTGGCTGGAGTAGTCAAAGACTCTCCTTGAGCTGTTCGAGCTGGCGAAGAAAACTTGAAGCGCGATCTTGAATGTCGTTGAGGGCTGCCATGGTGAGCGGGATTCTAGCCCCTGTTCAGTAACTGGTAAAGCGCAACTAGCGTTTGCCTTCAGCCATCCACTCGAGCAACCCCTGCTCTGCAATCAAGGCTTCGATCTCCGCTCGTCCACGGGGCGCTCCCGCCGAGAGGTTTTCGCAGCCGTCCTCGGTAATCACCACAACATCCTCGATGCGCACACCAATTCCGGTCTCGGGCTCGTACAGCCCGGGTTCCACCGTGAAGGCAACCCCGACTTCCAGCACGCGATTCGAGCGGCCTACGTCGTGCACTTCCATTCCGATGTAGTGGCATGACGCATGGCGAACCAAGTGCCCAAAGCCCCGGTCCCTCAAAACTTGTGCGCAAGCATTTTCGACGTCAGAAATCTTGGCTCCGGGCTTGGCGGCAAGAATCCCCGCCGCCTGAGCATCCTTCACCGCGTCGTAAATCTCGGCCATACGCTCGGTGAACACGCCACTCACCGGCCAGGTGCGAGTGATGTCCGAGGTGTAGTGATCAAATTCCGGCGCGTAGTCGATCAAGATCACTTCTCCGTCCTGGACGCGCCTATCGCAAGCGGAGTAGTGCAAGACTAGCGAGTTAGCGCCCCCCCCAACAATCGCATGGTAAGCGGGCCCAGCCGCACCGGCTTTGCGATGAATAAATGTCATCAAGCCGTCAAGCTCCCACTCACCAACGCCGGGTTTGGTGGACCGCATCGCTTCCTGGAGGGCCGACACACCTGCAGCTGCCGCGCGACGCATGGCATCGATTTCCACCGGCTGTTTGACCCGCCGCAGTTCATTGAGCATCGGCGTGATACTGCGAACCTTCACTCCAAAGCGCTCTTCCAGTTGCGCCTTCAATGCCTTTTCACGGCTCACCCGACCATCGAGCGGGTCGCGCTCCCGGCGTGCATTGAAAGGCCTCGCACGGTCGAAACACTCGGCCAAAGTGATGTGCGGATGCTGCGCGGTCCAGACCGTCTTCTCTTTCGCCGTCAGCTCTTCAAGGACACCAAGTAGATCTCTCTCGGGCAGGATTTCATTGAAGCCTGTCAGCCCCTTCACCCAGCGATCTTTCATGTCCCATTTCTCGCCTTCCCACATCTCGCTCATTTCAGAGACTTCGGGGAGGAACAGAATCTGACGCCCTGAACTCTTGTCCATTAAAAGCGCAGCGTTCGGGCTTTCGACGCCAGTCAGGTACCAAAAGACCTTGTCTTGATGAAACGGTTCGTAGCCGCGTGTGTCCCCCAAACCACGGAACAACACCACGCCCTCTTCCACTTCCGCAAGCAACGCATTGCGCCGCCCCTGGTGGAAATCCTTGCCCAACCCGCATTTCAATTCACCGGGTACGGCTTGGCTTGGACCGCCGCCAGTACCCGACGGCGGATCTGTGAATCCGCAAAGGGTGAGCGCGATGGATACCAAGAGCATGGAAAAGACGGGGATCGTTTTCATACTCAACAGGATACGTCTTCGACTGAGTCGAGGGCATTCGCCCTGACAACTCTTCGGCTCTTGTTGCAACGGTGCCGCTAAAGAGCCACGCCGTATTCATCTCCCTCTTCTAGGGGGTAGCGCGGGCCACCAGGGCCGCCTATCGACTCGCGCCAAGGATCGGGCCGAGAGAGTGGCCGAACGATCTCCTGGCTGACAATCGCAGTGGCATGGTAGCGTGCGCCGCGAATAATCTCGCGCCACATGAGCACCAATTGACTCGCCAAAGCGATGAGCCAAACGCGTCCTGTGCCAGCTACCTGCCCACCCTCAGCTACCTCGAATCCACTCTCCATCCAAGAGATCAAAGCGGCCATTGAGGCCATCACCAAGATCTCGATTAAGAGCAGCGCACAAAGCGGCCGAAGCGTTTTGATCGGGTGGCGCAAGATGGTGAAGAAGGTTTGCAGGCCCCCCCAAATCACGGAGGTCGTGTCCTGCAAAGCTAGTCGCGTGCGCGTGTAGTCGCCCCAGGTTAAGGTCAAGGCGGTGAGCACCGCGAATACTGTGGCTTGGGTTGCCTTCAAGGCAAAGACCGTGCCTTCTGAATCTAGCGACTCCAAACGCCCCCAGTCATCCTTGGGCACACCGAGCCACGATCCGAGCACCAAGTGCTTGAAGGGCGTTTCATAGATCAGCCAACCGAAGAGCTGCAGAACGATCAAGGTCATGATCATCATGCGCAGGAAGCGCCAGAAGTAACGCGCTCCGCCGAACAAGAAGCGTCGAACCAATTGACCGCGCGTTCGCTCAAGCAAAACTTGCAGCCAACCGCCGGCACAGAAGACGCCGAACAACATAGCCAGCATCGCCATAATCGCTCCGCTCGTCGAAGCGCCGCTTCTTAGTAAGCCGAGCCCGCGACGATGGTCGAACAAAAATGTCTCGTCCAAATTGGCACTCAAGGCGCCGGGCTCATATCGAGTTCCGATCGCGCCTTCAAGCCAGGCATACCATGGCAAGGCAACGACCGCCGACATCACGAGGAACACGGCCCAAATCGATAACCATATGGGCACACGCCCCATGGCTGAGAACAGTGAGCGTGAAAAGATCGAGCCGGAGGACTCGAGTTCCAAATTGCGGGTTTCCAGGGGAGCGTCCACCTTAGCCTCCGATTCCAGCGTACCAGTGCAGAAGGTGGCCGTACTGGTTCAGGACTCTCTCAGTCCACCGCAAAGGAGCCACCTCGTCTCCCGTTGCGTACCACTGATTGTCCGACATATTGCCATCGAAGTAGTATGCCCGATCCGGATCCAAGATAACCGACTTGATCTTCTTGGTGTTCTCCGCACGCATCTTCTTCCACGACTGTTCTAGTTGATCTTCGCGGGACCACATGTAGTCCTCTTGGCTGCCGTCCTCGTAGATCACGCGCCACGGCAAGGGCAAACACAGTTCGCCTTTTCGGCGCAGAGTGATTGTGACAGCCCACGGCTTCGTGGATTTGTCACCCTCGTCGCTATTGTCCTCGTCGGCGACGTCCTCTTCCTCGGCAGCTTCACCTTCAGCTTCCTTCTCGCCCTCAGCAGCTTCAGGGTCCTCGAACTCACTGAAAACGCCATCCTCGCCTTGGAACCATCCATCCTGGTCGGAAGGGCGTGACTGACGAACTGAAACGCTCCAGTCGATGGTCTTCGTGCTGCGAAAAGCGTCCTCGAAGTACCAGCTAAGGTCTTGTCCAACCGCTTCGCTGAAAGTGTCGAAGAAGTCCTGCGGATAGGGATGACGATAGCGCCAAGTTTCCGCGTACTTACGCATGCCGATCAGGAAGTCTTTGTAGCCGATGACTCCGATCAATGAACGCAAAGCGATCGCAGGCCGCGGATAACTGTTGTTGCGATAGGTCGATCGATCCACGTAGGTCCAAGCGCTGCGATCGATGGGATCCGAATCAGGATTGCCGAGATAGCTCGCGCGATCACCCCAACGTGGGTCCGACGTACGCGAAGTCAACGTCAACAGCGGTTGATCGCGCCACCAATCGGTGACCCCGGAGCTCCGCAAAGGTCGAACCGTGCCACGGGCAACCTCCTTGACGAAAGGGATCTTTGACAGCGCATTGATGTTCCAGGAGATCTTGCGGCCGTTGATCGCTTCACCCAACTTGCCCCCGCCCGGCAAACTTGCAGCGCGCACTCCATCGAAGGGATAGCGCGCATAGGAGGTAGTCGATCGCTGAGGCCCGTAGGCCCGAATCAACACTTCCGAGTCTGCGAAGGAATTAAACCCCTCATCCAGCCAGGCTGCCTCGAACTCGTTGTTGCCCACCAAGCCATACCAAAATTGGTGGCCAGCTTCGTGAACCGTAACGCTCTCAGGGCGGTACATATCCGGCGTCGTGAACATGGCCGTTCCCGCGGTGAACAGAGTCGGATACTCCATTCCACCGGCGCGATTATCTCCCCAGACCGGATCTACAACGGTGATGTGTTCGTAGGGATACTCGCCGAACCAAAGGCCATAGAAGAACAGGCAGTTTGCAGTGGCTTCATAGTGCCGCTCCGCCTGATCGATGCGTTCCGGGTGAATCAAGACGGTGACGTCAACGTCGCGTAGAGCAAGCTTGGCATTGGGACCAAACACGTCTTCGACTCGCGTGATTTCGCCCTGATAGGCGTCGCTCTTCATCGCCCACTCGTCAAACTTGAACTGATACTCCTTCTTGATGTACTTGGGATCTCCGGTCCAAGCAAAGTCGTGCACCAGTGGCAGCTTGCCGAACATATCCGCACGTTCTCGATCCGCGATTGAGGGCGCTTCGAAGACCACCTCGACCCGGTTTCCATCGTGCTTGCGGTTTACGACTTGCACGCCGGAGCCACCGACCTTATCTGTGTACTCTTCCGGCAAGTCGAGCGTCACCCGATAGGTTCCGTAGTCGGAGTAGAACTCAGTGTTGAAGTGGAACTGATGGCAGTTCCATCCGCGCTCACCCTCAAAAACGCCGAGCTTGGGAAACCACTGGGCCATCAAGAGGAACTCATCCTTGTAACCGGTACGCCTGCGAACTCGTGGAATCTGGGATGTCCACTCGATGACGACCTCTAAGGTCTCTCCACTCGCGACCGGTGCATTCAGATCAACCTTGAAGACCGTGCGGTCATCTTCAGCTACGAATGGCTCATTCTCCGTGAGCAGCAAGACTTGGTCTGGATCCGTGTCTATATATATGAAGGTATCGAAGACATCGACCCCGGCCGCTTTCACCGCTGTCACTCGCTGCCAACCCCACTCCCCTTCTTTGTGGGCGGGGCTGCCCTCGACCGCGTAGCTCGTGCGGTTGTTGGAGAAAGCGTTCTGGTAGAGGTGAAACTGAAGCTCCGAAGTTGGCACCCCCGTGTTGTTGGTCCATTGGAGGGTCAGTGCCCCCGTGAGAATCTTCGTCTCGCCATCCAAGCTGGCCTGGATGGCGTAATCGACACGGTTTGGCTGGACCTCTCCGTTTTGGGCGGGAAGGGACGCGCGGGCGCTGGTCGTTGTACTGGTAAGGCCAAGCAGGAGGCCTATTGCTAGCAGCTGGGCGGTTCTCTGGCTCATGATGCGGTTCGCGGGCTAGAAGGTTGGCCGACATGATGCGTCCACAGGGCACGAACGGCAAGGGCCATTGTCGTAAGTGTTTTCATAACAATACATTGCGTCCAGAAAGAAGTGCTCGGTACGCATCTCGGGTGGGCCAGGCCTGTTCCACTCCCAGGAGCCCCTGAGTCGCACTATTGGTACACTCGTAGATATTCGCAACAAGAACATCTAAACTACTTACTAACAGGCAGTTACACAAAAAATCTTCGCTATGAGCCTGCATCAAAGGGCCTCCCCACGGTTCACAGAAAAAGGAAATTGCATTCAGAGAAAGAAAAGCGCTAAGGAGGTTGGCTTGGTCGCCGATAACCATGGCAGAACCTCATACTCCCTAAGTGGAGAGGCAGTTCACGATGCATATCAGAAACAACTCAACGAACGGCTCTCAGCCGAACCAGAACAACAAGAGCGCCGCCAAGTCTTCCACCACCCAGGGAGCCGAAAGCGTTCTACCCACGAGTAACGACTCAAATCCCGAAGGCGAGCCCACGAAGACTATTCGTGATGCGCGCCCCAAAGGAGACTCCTTCCACCTCTCCGATCCGAAGCAGGATGCAGGCGTCGACGTCAGTGAGCGCCTGAAGGCGGCCCGAGGCCAAGCTCACGACAAGCGCATCGCCGCTGCTCGAGTCAAAGACTCTCGGCAAGGTGCGGACGGCCAACCGCCCGTGGCGAATCTGACAGACTCAAGTGAGCCGATCACCAGTCGTGTTGAAAACGCACGCATGAAGGACACTAATGAAAAGCACATGCATCGCATCGCGAATGCACGTCTTGATAACACCGAGTCACAGCAGAAGGCAGATCGTATTTCTGCCGCGCGCGCCGACGCCCTGGATCGCACGAATAATGTTCGTGGAAGCGATTCAGTCAAGCGTAGCGGCTCAGTCGGAAACGTCTCGGCCGATTCGGTACAGCTCTCACAGGCAAGTCAGAACGTGAGTCAGGCCGAGGTCATGGACTCAACGGGAGTTCGGGAAACAACAGATGACCGAAAGGTCCGCATCGAAACTCTGCAGAAGGAGCACAACCAAGGCATCTTGAACTCGATGGATCGAACTCGAG
>JBLIOI010000166.1:0-8678 GCA_047639675.1 Planctomycetota bacterium
TCGGAAGACGTGCAGAGTCGTGCATCACCGCGCCAGGGGGAACACCCCAGTAGAAACCTACTGAGCAAGTGTTGTCATACAGAGCTTCCGGTCCGACAAGAGCCGTGGAAGTTGTGTTGTTGGTCCAGGTGCCAGTCGCCAGGTGATATGTACCTGCGTTCTGGACCTTCGAAGTGATCGGGCTGGATGTGGCGGTCTGCTGAGCAGATGCGGATGCGGCCAGGCCGGCGGCAAGGAAAGCGTAGAAGGAAGAACGAAGCAACATATGAAAGACTCCTGACAAGAATAGAAGAGCGAAGGGATGTTCTGTGCTGAGCGGCACTCGACAGTGGTGCTGCTCAAATAAGCGGTAGCCGATTTGGTCTCGGTGACTGGCTGTTTCAAAGTTACCCCCTGATTCCAGCGGGGCGCCCAAAAATTGTTCCGAGCCCCCCCCCGCGCAAGTCAATTGATCGGCCCCCCCCCCTGAAGGCCCCTAGACGGCCCCTACTCGAAAAGCTTTCCGGGTAAGTAATTTTGGAGATCTCGACGCCATAGCAGCTCGATTCTCACCAATCGGGCCCCTTAGGACCCCAGGGCTACTGCCAAATGACCTCGTGGGCATTCGAGAAGTTGAAGCTCCCTCCTGACGGGCCCCCGTTGGCATTAGGGTTCTGCGGGTCGCGCTGCCAGTACTGATAGAAGGTCGAGTTGCCCACGGGCTGAGCAGCTGCCCCGAAGCTGACTCCTACTTGGAACTCATTAATAGTGACGCTGCCTGAAGCGTCGGTAAAGGTGACCTTGCCACGCTGCTGGGGTGCTACGCAGAAGAGACCTGCGGAGTTGGCGATAGTGGCATTTCCATTTGGATAAGCGATCGCGCTCCCGCCGGTAATCATGATGCCTGGCTTGGTAGCTGCTCCGCCGGAGAGATCAAAACCATAGGTGTCTAGGCCAATAGATGCATCGCCGTGCGAAGTGAGCAGCGCGCCGCCGGAGCCCAGGCCGTTGGGGCAACCCGCTCCGGGTGTCGAACTAACTACCCCGCCGGGACAAGCGGCCCCAGTGCCGTCGCCAGAACAGTAGGATGTTCCTGGGTCCACAATCGGACCTTCAGCTTCTCCGCCCCACAGTTCGTGATAGAAGGCCGTGAAGGGATTCGAGTTGCCCGGGATCATGGTCGGGTGGTATCCGCCGAACCAGAAGCATCCACTGAGGGAACCCGTCAGTTCCATCTGGTCGAGAATCCCGATGCCTGTACCTGCTCCGTTCAGACCACCTGATGCCGGTCCCCACGAACCGGGCCCGGGGTGAACAGTGCCCCAGCCGGTGCTAAACGAGCCGCAACTCGTGTTCAGGATTCCAAGCGGATCTCCCGCGATAAATAGTCCAGAGTCCGAGCCGCTAACCGTGCTGAGCTGAGTCCAAGACCAGCCAAAGCTATCTGTACTCGCGGTCCCGTCGAAGGTGCCGTTGCAGTCGCCCGCAAGGTCAAAGCCCAGGGTGGTGTTCGCCAGGTCAAAAGTGATGATCCAACACCCTTGAGCGTTCGAGCCCGGCCCACCGGGCAGATTGACCAGATTGAACGTAGCGGCCGGAACGGCACTCGCTGCCCCCAAGCAGCTGGAATAGCAATCGTAGAAGCTGACGCCGAGTGTCACCGGTCCATTGTTGAACGAACAATAAGCAAAGCTGAAGCAGCTGATGTTGTAGGCGTCGTACTTGCCACCGTCTGATGTACTTGGAATACGTCCCGAGTCGTACACCGTACTGCCGGCGGGCACACCCCAGTAGAAATTGCTGGTGCAGGTGTTGTTGTATAATTCTTCCGGCCCAGCAAGCGCCGTGGAAGTTGTGCTGCTCGTCCAGGTACCACTCGCGAAGTGGTAAGTCCCTGCGTCCTTTACCTTACTCGTGATGGGACGAGCACTTGATGACTGCTGGGCGTAAGAGGAACTGGAGAGAAAGAGCGCACTGATTGCGCACAGAGTTAATTTCGACTTCATCGAAGGTACAGATCTCTGAGCTTGAGAGTTGTTGCGAGCAATAAATGCGGCCGGGGAGACGGCTGCACCTACGCTGATTCACCTAAAGACGTTAGAAACAGTAGTCTCTGTTCCATCGACCTTGCCTTTTACAGCAAAGGCCAAAGGCGCACTCACTTCTTCTTCAACTTGAACTTCTTGCCCTTGCGGAAGTAATCCGCAGCGTCCTTGAGGAAACTCTCGCGAAAGTGCTGCTCGCCAAGACGCATTTGGTTTTCAGAAGAGATCACGTAACCCGACGCGCGTTCCCAATCTCCGTTGCCGAGTTCGACTCGGTTGTCTTCCATCGCAAATAAGCGCAGGTCTTCCAGGAACTGGCCAAAGGCATCGGGATGGTAGCGTGCGATGAATCCGACCAAACCATAAGAGAGTCGCGCGGGTCCACCTTGGTAGCTACCGTGGTTCCAAGCCGTGAATTCCTCCGGGCGAACCGGATCCTCTTCACGATCGTTGAAAGTATTCGTCAGGTCGCTATCCCAGGCCGTGTGTTCCGTCGCAAACACGAACTCGTCGCGATAAGGGTAAACATAGATCGCCTTGCGCAGCTTCATCTCGATGTACCACGAAGTGCCTTGCACCAACCAATAGGGTTGCTGTGACGAGAAGCGTCGAACGAAGAGCATTTGCGCAACGCGGTGAACCACTTCGTTGTCCGGGTCCCACTCCTCCATCCCGCTCGCGTTCTCGATGTAGGCGGCAACTAGAGGGCGTTCGTGAACGAATCCAGTTTGCGTTTTGCCGGTCTTAGCCCACTCGGCCAGGTAGTCCTGCTTCTCGACCAGCGTATCGACCAAGGTGCTGTAGTCTTTCTCGTCGTGGACCACAAACATCACACAGGTCTCGGTATCCACTGGCCAAGTGCCTGCCCCCCACTCATAGGAAAAGGTGAAAGGCAAGGGCTCTTCGTCGTCGGGCGACCAGCCCGCGGGTCCGCCTTCGGGATCTTCCGGAAGCTCCTCCTCGGGCATGGAATCAGGAGCCCCTTCTTCCTCATCCTCCAACACGATCTCCTCGCGCGGCGGCGCTGGCGCCAACTTGTCGAACTCTTTGGCCGTGTCGTCGATCAACTTGAGGTGTCGAGCGAGCTTGCTGCTGTCCTTAGGCGAAATCAAGAGCACGCGCTTGTCCTTCACCAGGTGCATTTGATATTCGTGCTCAAGCGACCAAGCAGCCCAAGACTCGATAGCAGCAACCGGCCCCTTACCGAGTCCTTCGGGTAGATCAGAGCACTTGAAGTTCTTGGCCTGCCAGCGAACCGACATGCTCTTTAGCACTTGCTCCTGGGTGAGTTCATCCAATGAGCAGGGTGCGGCATGCGCCACCCTTGCCACATTGGCAAAGGCGAAAGTAATGAGTAGTGCAGTCTTGAGCAAATTCATATCAATCATGATCCCGAGCGGTTGCTTAGCGGCGCTCATTCAGCCAGCGCTGAACACGTTCTTCGATCTCGGGGAGATCGAGCTCAAGCTCACTCGTAAGTACCGCAAGGGAAAGTTCTCCCTTGCCGATCCGCTTGAAGATAGTTGGAATTTTTTCGTTCTCCGCTTCCAGCAGGTAAGCGGCTAGGGCATACGAATACAGCAAGTCTTCCGTAGTCAACTTGTTCACATCTCGGCCGAGCATCAAGGCCAAGTTGGGCCGTTTCTCCGCGTCGAGCACCTTCTTGGCTTCGTTCATCCAATTGGTCCGCGTGTCGAGCAAGCGCTGCTTGAGGGCCAAGTCCTCCTCTTCGATCAGGTAGTTCGACGGCCGCACATACCAAGTCAAACGCGTTCCGACGAGCTCACGCGTCATGTAGATCCCAAAGCCCTCGAAAAGCCAGCCATGCTTCGGCAGGATGCCGTAGCTCTCAGCAAACAGCCAGCCAATCGCCTGCCGCACCATGCCATCCAAGCGGCGCGTCGGTTCTTCCGACCAGTGCGCCAAATCGCCAGAGCCTTGGATACCCGAGCCGTCCAGTTGGGACAAGAAGTCGCGATAGGTCTGATCCACACTGGGATGGTGGATAATGAAGGCCATCTTGTCGCTCTTGCGCACCAAGGTATAGACGGTGAACTTATCAGGATAGTTAGCCTCCACCTTCAACGCCGCGTTGAAGTACGACTGCGTCGCAGCCATCGCTTCTGTCATGCGCTTGATCTCTTTTGTGGTTCCGGTGCCAATCGAACGAACGATTGGCGAGACGTAAACAGCCTTCCAGCCGATATTGAAGGCATCTTCGCGAGCATTAGGCGTGCCCTCCACCGACTCAGGTACTCCACGGAAAGCAGCGCGAACCATGTCGCGTAACACGGCTCGTTGTTTCTTGGCTTTGACGGTTTCCACAAGCACCCAAGCATCGTCCTGCTTGGCCTCGCCACGCAACTCATGCACTCGCAAGTCGTCCGGGTCGGCGAATAAGATGTCATCCAGAACAGAATCCACCTGCTTGGGCGAAATCTTGCCCTTGTACTCGTCGAGCAAGGTAAACATCGAATCACGATAGGACATCACGACCTCGCTGCGCTTCTCATCGAACATGCCTGCGGAGCGCTTGTCGAAGTCCTTAGGCGCCACTCGGCGTTTCTTCTCGATCCATTCGCCATCCGAGTTCTTGATGAAACCCATGCCGCGCAGCGCAATGCTATTTTCAGGATCGAAGTGCAGCATCGACTCGTAGACAAGCACACGCTTGGCGTAGATTTTCTTTTTCGTGCACCACACGGCCAACTCCTCGAGCTGTTTCAGAAGCTCTCCGCGAGCTTCCTCACGGCCTACATCGAGGTCGGCCAAACCGAGCTCTGCGGTGAAGGTCGCGGCTTCCCCTGCAGTGGCCCGCCCCAGAACACTTGCTCCAAATAGCCAGCCAAGGAGCACGAAGACGCCCAGACCGTACAACCAATCCCTCTTTATCTCCATACGAGTCTCCCTGCCGAAATGCCGTGCAAGCGAGAGCACAGGCCCAATTCGGACACCAACAATAACCGCTCTGTACGACTTGGAAACGACCTTTCTCCACAGTTGTCGCGCAAGTGTGGACAGGCGCGCTTTAGACCCTATTTTGATCGGCCGCAAACAACGCTCATCCAGCCTCCCCCCAGACCCGTCGCCTCCAAAATGGTTCAGCTCATCGAATGTGTCCCCAACTTCAGCGAGGGCTCCGATATGGCCCTCATCGCTCAGATCACGGCCGAAATCGAGGGCGTAGATGGAGTGAAGCTGCTCGATGTGGATCCGGGCAAGGCCACCAATCGCACAGTCGTGACTTTCGTAGGCACACCCGATGAAGTCATCGAAGCCGCGGTTCGGGCCGTACGTAAAGCTTCCGAATTGATCGACATGTCTAAGCATAGCGGAGAGCATCCGCGCTTCGGCGCCACGGACGTTTGCCCGCTCGTGCCGATCTCGGGCATCAGCATGGAGGAGACTGTCGTCTACGCCCACAAGCTCGCCGAGCGCCTGGGTAAAGAAGTCGGCATCAGCGTCTACTGTTATGAGAGTGCAGCGCGCACTCCCCAGCGCATTAATTTGGCTAAGGTGCGCGCCGGCGAATACGAAGGTCTGGAGCAGAAGCTCAAGGATCCCGATTGGAAGCCCGACTTCGGCCCGGCGACCTTCAACGCCCGGAGCGGCGCCACCGCCGTTAGCGCACGCGACTTCCTCGTGGCCTACAACGTCAACTTGAACACGACCTCCACGCGCCGTGCCAACGCGATTGCCTATGACGTGCGCGAGAAGGGACGCATCAAACGCACGGGCGATCCGGTCACCGGCGAGATCGTGCGAGATGCGGACGGCAAGCCCGAGTGGACACCCGGCACGCTGAAGTGCGTCAAGGGCATCGGCTGGTTCATCGAAGAGTACGGCGTGGCTCAGATTTCAATGAACCTCACGAACATCTCGATCACCCCCGTGCACCTTGCCTTTGACGAATGCGATCGCAGCGCCCGCGAGCGCGGGATTCGCGTCACAGGCTCAGAAGTCGTCGGTTTGATTCCCTTGCAGGCGATGCTCGACGCGGGACGCTACTTCTTGCGCAAGCAGGAACGCTCGACGGGTATCTCCGATGCAGAGTTGATCAAGATCGCGGTCAAGTCGATGGGCATGGATGATCTTGCGCCCTTCAATCCCGAGGAGAAGATCATCGAGTATGTGCTGGCCGTGGGCTCCGAAGAAAAACTCATAGACCTCACAACGCGCGGTTTAGTGGAATTGACCGCTTCCGAATCCGTAGCTCCCGGCGGCGGTTCGATCGCGGCTGCTGTCGGCGCACTCGGCGCGGCGCTCGGAACGATGGTCGCCAACCTTTCGAGTCACCGCAGGGGCTGGGACGAGCGCTGGGCAGAGTTCTCAGATTGGGCCGAGAAGGGCAAGGTCTTCCAGGAAGAGCTGCTCGGCTTGGTCGACAAGGACACGGAAGCGTTCAACGGTGTGATGGCGGCCTTCCGCTTGCCAGCTTCAACCGGCGAGGAGAAGAAGGCCAAAGAGGATGCGTGCCAAGCCGCAACTCGTCACGCAATCGAGATGCCCTTACAAGTCATGGAATCCGCCTTGGCCTCGATGGAGCTGATCTCGGTGATGACCGACAAGGGACAAGAGAGTTCCATTAGTGATGCGGGCGTGGGCGCCTTGTGTGCGCGCACCGCAGTGCTGGGCGCCGGCTTGAATGTGCGCATTAACTGCGTAGATCTAGGCAATCAGGAGCAACGCAAAGCCTACCTCGAACGGGCGGCCAAGCTCGAAGGCCTGGCACAAGCCACGGAAGAAGACATCCTTGGCCGCGTGCGCGCCAAGATGGATTGATCCCACGACTTGCTTTAAGGGCGGCACTCTCTCGCCTTTGTCGTTCAAAATCCATCCCCGAACGATATCCTGTCTCGCCCGATTTCGATTCAGGACTTGAGATTGGGCGCTCCACACATTCGGCGCCCACTTCGAATCAATCTAGGCTGGACCGTCACCCCAAACTCCCACTTGGCTTCAACTCAATCTTCGTGATGAAACACCTGCTCCAATTCTGCGCAGCCCTGCTGCTCTTGGTCGCGCCGGTCACAGCGACTGCCCCTCCCACTTTGACCGCCGCGACAGTCGTGCAAACGACGGCCCAGTCTGATGCCGCCCTGGCGACTCTCAAGAGTGCCGACGAAGCCAATGAGGCTGCCAAGGCCGCAGCCATCGCGGCTCCGAAGGACGAGGCTCTAGCCGCAGCCAAAGAGGCAGCTGCCGCGACCTATGATGCCGCGCTCAAGGACGCTCGCAAGGTACGCGATGGGATGGAAGACGACACTGAATTCGCTACGGCTATCTACGAAGTGAGCGGCGCAGCACCGGACATGACGGGAAGCGGTTTCGCGAACATGGTCACCAGCTGGACCAAAGATGCCAAGGACTACGTAGTCAACGAAGGTCCTGGCATGCTCATCAGCATCGTCGCCTTCCTTTTCATTCTCTTCGTCTTCCGGGTCCTCTCGAAGGTCGGAGCGAACATCACGAAGAAAGCACTCTCAGGTTCAAAGCTCAACGTTTCTGACCTCCTGAAGAAGTTCTTCGTCGGGATTGTCGGCAAGCTCATCTTTGCCGTGGGTTTCGTCATAGCGCTTGGGCAACTCGGTGTCGATACCGGCCCGCTGCTCGCCGGTATCGGAGTGGTCGGTTTTGTCATTGGCTTCGCATTGCAGGACACCCTCTCGAACTTCGCTTCGGGCATCATGATCTTGCTCTACCGTCCCTATGACATTGGCGACGTGATCAAGGCCGGAGGCGAGATTGGCAAGGTCCAGGACATGAGCTTGGTCTCCACGACTCTCCTTACTCCCGACAACCAAAAGCTGATCATCCCCAACTCCACCATCTGGGGCGGAACGATCTGCAACGTCACAGCCCTCGACACGCGTCGCGTTGACCTCGTCATCGGCGTTGGCTACGGAGATGATCTCGACAAGGTCCAGGCGATCCTGACCGAAGTGGCTGCTGCTCACCCCTTGACTCTCGACAACCCGGGGTTGGTCGTCAAGGTCCACAACTTGGGCGACTCAGCCGTCGACTTCGTGGTTCGTCCCTGGACGAAAACCGGCGACTACTGGGATGTCTACTGGGACCTCACCAAGACCATCAAGCAACGCCTCGACGCAGAAGGCGTCTCGATTCCCTTCCCGCAACGCGACCTGCATCTCATCGAGGTTCCGGAGAAGATGGCCCTCTCCAGCTAGCGGCACCCGGACGGACTCCCCGGCGCGCGCGCTTGCGTGCCGGGGAACCCATCCCCCCCAGGTTACCCCCAGGCGAGCACGCCTGTAGCCGAGGGCTAAACTCGGGTCACACCCTCCGCGCCGGTTTCTAGGCGGAAGGAGGCGAAACCCCTGCCCGCTCCTCGGCTAGCATAGGCAGCATGATGCTGCTCAGCCTCCTCCCCTGCTGCCTGCAATTCCAAAGCGGCTCCGCGGCACAGACCTTCAGTTCGCACGAGGTCACTCTCCCGCGCGTCGTGTCCAATTATAGGATCGTGGCAGAAGTCACTCTACGTGGCCAACTTGATGCCGTCCCGCCGAGCAATTTTGGGCCGAGATGCCGATGAAAACCGTAGCGAAAAGCGTCGGGACACACCTGCCCCACGGTCTCGTCGTCCATCACACCCTCAAGCTGCACGTCGGTAGTGCTTGAGCAGTCCGCCGAGCC
>JBLIOI010000167.1:0-8614 GCA_047639675.1 Planctomycetota bacterium
TATATGCACACGCGCATGCCTCAATTCGGCGAAGAAAATCTAAGCCACCTACCTGAGCTCTTGGCGGAAGCGGATCGTATGGAACCGTTCAGCATGCCGTCCTACGAAGGCGATGCGGCGAGCGAGGTAAAAGACGGCGGCCGCGAACTCCTTGGCACTCGCGGGTTGGCCTGCGTCTCTTGTCACAACTTCAATGGAAGACTCTCTCCCAACATGAAGGGTCTCGATCTGATCGACAGCTGCGATCGTTTGCAACCGGCTTGGTTCGCGGCCTTCTTGGTCGATCCGGAAAAGTACCGACCCGGAATCCTGATGCCCCAGTCATGGCCGGGCGGCGATGCCGCGCACACGACAATCCTAGGTGGTGATACGGAGGCCCAGATTCGCGCCATCTGGTTCTATCTGGCCGCCGGCCGAACCGCTCGCCTGCCCGAGGGTCTTGAAGCTCGCCCATCAAAGCTTGAGGTTATTGATCGAACGCGAACCTACCGCGGGCGAAGCGCTATCGCTGGATTCCGCGGCATCGCCGTGGGCTTTCCAGACGGTGTGAATTACGCCTTCGATGCGAACAATGGGGCCCTCTCTGGCATCTGGGTCGGCGACTACATCTCTGTTCGTTGGGACGGCCAAGGGGCGGGAGACTTCACGCCGGCGGCAAGGGCCATCCAGCTGGCTCGGGACGTCTCTTTCTTGCCCAGAGAGAATGACGAACAACCGTGGCCTCTTCGCCCCCGCACAACGGAGGAACAACCGATCAACCCTGACCCTGCCTATCCACGCAATTGGGGATATCAATTTCGAGGCTATTACTACGACGAGTCAGACGTTCCGACCTTCATGTATGAGAGCGGAACGATTGGCATCGAAGATCGCAGCATAGGAGTCGTTAAAGAGGAGCGCACTCTGCTCAGGCGTACGCTGCGCTTCGAAGCTCCAACAGCGCAGGCACTTTGGTTCCGACCGTTGGTAGGCGATCTAGAACGCGCAAGTCCGACTCAGTACAAGCAAGGTTCGTTGCAACTAACCACTCCAGACGCCCGCACTCTCATGCGCCCCACACTTTGGGACCCAACACAATCCGAGCTATTGATTGAGCTCGACCTGCCCGCGGGCACATCAGAATGGAGCTTCGAATATGAAATCAACTCATAGGAAGTACGCCAGAGCTGCATTGCTGAGCTTGGCTTGTTCAAGCCTGTTGAGCACCGTTCATGCTCAGAACCTCGGTGCGCGTTGGGGAACAGCACAACGCGAGCGTAGCTATTACCGAGTCGTCAGCCTCCCAACGCCAAAAGATACGGTGATTGAAGCGGGAGCCTTTGAGGTCTTGGCAGATGGTCGCGTCGCAGTCGGAACTCGACATGGCGACATTTACTTCATCGACGGTGTCGATCAAAAGAAGCCAGATCCCGACTATCAACTCTTCGCCAGCGGACTCGATGAGATCTTTGGTCTGGCTGAAAGAAACGGCGAGCTCTACGTTTCACAAAGTTGCGAGTTGACTCGCGTGCTTGACACGAACAGTGACGGCCGTGCAGATCGGTTCGAGACTGTCTCGGATGTTTGGGGCTACGAAAATTATCACGAGTACGCCTTTGGCTCCAAGTTCGACACGGATGGCAATCTCTTCGTTGCTCTAGGGCTTTCCTACTCCTATTCCAGTCGGGCCTTGTTCCGGGGATGGGCGCTGAAGATCACTCCGGACGGGAAGAGTATTCCGATCGCCAGCGGACTGCGAAGTCCCGCCGGTATCGGACCCAACGAGCACGGCAGCCTGTTCTACATCGAAAGCCAGGGCCCATGGAATTCGTCGTGTAGCTTGAAGGCTCTCGAGACGGGTAGTTTCCAAGGGCACCCAGCGAGCTTCAATTGGTATGACTTCGCGCCCGACTTGGGCTCTGCTCCGCAGACTCCAAACTCGGGCGGGAGAATCTTGACTGAGCGCGAACGCGTACCTGAATTGGTGCCCTACGCCGTCATCTTTCCCTACATCCGAATGGGGCGCTCAATCACAGGTTTTGTCGTCGATAAGACAGGCGGCAACTTCGGCCCCTTTGAGAACCAAATCTTCCTCGGCGACTTCACTCTATCGCTCGTCATGCGCGCGACGACGGAGCGCATCAACGGTGTTTGGCAAGGCGCCTGCTATCCCTTCCGTGAGGAGCTCTCTACTGGAATCCTCGACATGCAGTTCACGCCTCAAGGCAACCTTCTGTGCGGAGGAACCAATCGCGGATGGCCGGTTCGTGGGACAGAGCCCTTTGCCCTTGAGCGAATCGAATGGACCGGGCGAATGCCCTTCGAGATCGAACGCGTGAAGATCACACCGACGGGCTTCCGCATCTCCTTCACCAAAGCAGTAGCCAAAGAGAGTGGATCCGATCCCGACAGTTATCGATTCGGAACTTTCACACACATCTACCACTCTGGTTATGGAGGCCCTGAGGTAGATCAAACTCAACCAATCGTGAAGTCTGTGCAATTGGCTGAGGATGGAATGAGTGCGACCCTTGTTCTGGACACTCTAAAGAAGGGACACGTTCACGAATTCGATCTGAGCCGCTTGCGCGCTCGCGATGGTGAACAGCTCTTGCACAGCCAGGCCTACTACACCGTGAACGAGATACCCTGATTGTGCCTAAGCCACCTGGTTCTAGGCTTACCGGTCCAGTAAGACTAGGGGCATGAATTCTCTCAAAACGCAACTCGCTGCTCTACCTGTCCTAATCGCCGCTCTCACTCTGAGTTCGATAGGACCCGAGACATCGCCCACCCTCGGGGCGAACGCTGAAAGCACTCGCCTAGCGGAGAATCCCAACACCGTAGTTTGGGAAGGCGATGCGGCCATAGGTAAAGGCAAGCACATCGTATTCATTGCTGGCGATCATGAATACCGTGGAGAAGAGACCCTGCCCGCACTCGCGCGCATCATGGCAAAGCACTACGGATTCAAGTGCACCTTCATCGTCACGACAAATCCGAAGACAGGAGAGATTGAGCCCGGTAGCAATCACATCACGAATCTTGAGGCGCTCAAGAGCGCTGACTTGATGGTGATCTTCACTCGCTTCCAGAGCTTCGAGGATAGTCAGATGAAGCAGATCGATGACTATCTAAAGTCTGGGCGTCCGGTCCTTGGCTTGCGTACATCGACCCACGGTTTCAATGGACTCAAGGGTGAGTACGAGCGCTACAACGAAGGTTACAACGGAGAGCACGTGGCGTGGAAGTACGGATTCGGTGAGCGCATACTCGGCGAACATTGGGTCGGGCACTTCGGTCGCAATCACGTACAGAGTTCGAACCTAATCCTTGAAGACTCCCAGAAGGATCATCCCATTTTGCGTGGGGTGAAAAATCCCCATGTCGTCTGTGGCGGATACGTGGGTCACCCGGTCGAAGGCAGCGTTACGTTAGCCCTGGGGCAAGTCCTAGATGGAATGACCCCCGACTCGCCCCCCGCCGACAATGAGAAGCAACGGATTCAACACGCCGTTGCGTGGACCCGATCATACGATCCGAGCAAAGCTTCATCGCGCGTCTTTGCAACCACCCACGGTGCTTCCCAAGACATCCTGAATGAGGGCTTTCGCCGCATGCTGATCAACGCACAGCTTTGGTGCATGGGGATGGAGTCCTCGATCACAGCGGACTCGCCTGTAGATTTCGTGGGTCCCTACAATCCGATCCCTTTCGGTTTTGGAAGCTATCGCCGCGGAGTGAAGCCCGCGGACCTCAGTGGATTCGACACGCCCATCTATGATGCGAGCAAAGCGACATCGGATCCGGAAAAGGAGGAGTAGTTCCCAGGGCGAGTGCCCGATCCCTGTTGCCATTGCCACACGAGGAGACGGGAGTAGGATTCCCTGGATCCCAGACATCAATCGACGTAAGTAACGCCGGCATAGAAACCACCACAGGTTCTCGACGAACGCGAGAGCCCATCAACCTTTAGGAGAAAATAATGGGACTGATCAACTGGGTATTTGACATCTATCAGCACAGCAAGATTGATGATGCGCGACGAGAAACGAGCGAACTGCGCTCCGAAATGGCGAGCCTGCGCAACCAAGGCGGAGGCGTAAACACAGACCGCCTGGAAGATGCCATTGGCTCGCTCGCATTGGCCACGAAGACACTGCAACGCATGCTGATCGAAAAGGGTGTTTGCACCCAGAGTGAGCTGTCGACGATGCTCAACCATATCGATGCTGAAGATGGTCTTCACGACGGCAAGGCGCCCCTCCACTAGCAATACGGTTCGCACACTCGCTTGCTGCTAAAGAACAACAGGGTGCGCGACACCGCATTGCTGCGGTCTGTTAGCGCGTGTACTGCAACATCCAATCGTAGTAGACAGGCACAAAGTCCACCGGGTAGTTCAATCCACTGGGGTACTCGTGGCCCAGGTTGCGCAGAACCACGAAGCGATACTCACGGGGATGAGGCCCGATTAAAGTCTCCGTGCTCCAAAGAAACTGGGTCAGGTTCGGTTGTTCAACAGTCGTGTAGAGACTCTCATCCATCCCCATTTCAAAGGCCATGGCCACCATGGGATTCCACATGCAACCCGCCGCGATGATGTCTGCTGGAATCATCGGCAAGTCCTGACCGACGAGGAGATCACCTTGTCCCACACAGCCATCTTTGCGATTAGGATCCTTACTCCCGACAATTTCGAAGTGCGGACGGAAGTCAGTTCCATTGACGGGGAAAAACTCTCCCGGGACTCCCATCGCAATTCCTATCCCGCCCGAGTTTGAAGTAGCCGCGAAGATGTCTCCGAGCTCGACACGAATCTTGGTCTTGATGAAACCTCCCCCATTGGAAAACCCACTGGCATAGATGCGATCACAATCGATGCTCAAGTGATCGCCCAGCGTGTTGTGCAGCTCTCGGAGAAAGAGCACGTCGTCGGCCAAGGGCAACTCATAGGGTTCGACCGCGAAATCCGCAACAGCATTGGTGTGCCACTTGGTTCGCGAGGTTCCGTCCAGCAAGTCGTACTCGAGAGCCTCGGGGAAGACGGCAATGAAGTCGCGCGCTTCCGCCAGCTCGTCCCAACTCAACCTGCTCACTGGACTCCCGGCAGTCTGGCCGGTTCCGTGGAGCATGTAGACCACCGGGTAGGGACCAGCACCTGATTGGTAGCTGCTTGGTACATAGACGATGAACCTGCGAACTTCAGGATCCGCCGAAGTCACGAAGGTATTCTCCACCGCCATCCCCGGTACAAAACCCATCGAATGGCTTGCACCAACATAAGAGCAGGGCGCACTGATCCGCTGCGCTGAGATTAGAGCTTGGTTACCACCGGGACTCGGGCCTTGAGTCCCCAGAGCCAGGGTGAGCGCTAATAAAGAAGTGCTGAGAGGAGAGAGTAGATGCATGGCGAGACTTCCTTGGCTGGAAGGGTTGGGGAGCTCTTATCATCCGAGATCTGGCGACAAGAACCATGTACTTCAATCTGAGCCTGCGAAACAAGATTGGACATGTAATCGAGAATTATTAGAAGGCAGAAGTTTGGAGATCCACCTCGGTTTGAACTTCATGGCCGATTCCCAAGGGTATGTAGTTGAAGAGGCGCGCGTGGTCGAGACGGCTCTGGTGCCAAGTTTGGTTCGTTGTCCCGTCCCGGAAGGGTGAGCGAAGTTCATATTCATCGTGGTCGCCGGGCAGGGACAGGAGGCGCCTGTTCGCGAGCGGGAGCGGGTGATGTAGATGCAGAGGTTTTGGGGAGCTAGGCCTGGCCCGATTCGACCCGCAGAGCAACATGCAACTTCTCGATAAGGGCAGTCCGGCCACAGACAGTCATCTCGAAAATGCAGGGTCATTCCACCCGTGCTCTGAGCTCTGAGCTCAGTGCGGCCCTTGGTCGAAGCGGCACAGAGGAAAGGGCGAAGAGCCCGAGACACCGATAAGATTTCGGCGCCATCCTAGTTAGTCTCCTTCCCTGCCTAGCGCCGATCCTTAGGCTTCAGTTCAAGACCGTGTATGGGTCGCACTACCGATCCGGCAAACGCTTGCCGGAGAAGCAAAGCTCTACATGTCGAACCCAGTGTCGTACACGGGTCGAAAGCAAGATCGTGAATGGGAACCTTCAAGCCAACTGTGAGTGATCCTGCCAATTCATCAAGCCTGCAAGGAGTTTCTGCCAATGCTAGTGGCGAGCGCCGGGGTGTTGAAATTGAGGATCGTTACCAAGTCATTGTGATCGGCGCGGGCTTCGGCGGCTTGGTAACAGCAGCTCTCTTGGCCAAAGCAGGAAAGAGTGTCCTTGTCATCGATCAGCACAGCATTGCGGGCGGCAACGCTTCCGTCTTTCGGCGAAAGGGTTATGAATTTGATGTGGGGGTTCACTACCTGGGTGAGTGCGGTCCGAATGAGGCGATCCCGCGAGTTCTCGAGGCCTGCGGTGTCCATGACGCCCGATTTCAGGAGCTCGATCCCAATGCGATCGACACATTCAGCTTCCCCGACTTTGAGTTCCGCTTTCCCCGCGGCCTTGATCGCTATCGAAAAAATCTCCTCGATCGCTTTCCCGAGGAGCGTGGAGGAATTGATCGGTACTTGCGTGCACTTGAAGATGTCGATCGACTAAAGCACGCGAGCTACAGGCCGGAACGCTTGATCTGGACGATTCCGAGGGTCCTACCGCTGCTACGCCATGCTCCAACAACCCAGCGCTAAAAGCAGTGTGGTCCGGGCAGAGCATGACCTACGGACTCGCGCCTGACGAGGTCAGCCTGATCATGGGCCTAAGTGTGCCGATGCACTATCTCGGTGGCGCCTACTATCCAATCGGTGGCGGCCAGGTCTTGTCCGATGCTCTAGTGAAGAGCATTGAGGCCTCTGGCGGTCAAGTGGTGTTGAAGGCGACGGCTACGCGGATCGCTGTCGAGCGCGGAAAGGTCACCGGGGTCGAGTTTGTGCGCAAGCCTTCGAACAAGCACTACGTCGCATGCGAGCAAGTGGTCTCAAACGCAGACTTGCAAAACACCCTGCTCGATCTAATCGACGAAGGCCAACTGAAGCCGAAAGATCGTGTGCGTACGGCGAGCCATCGCATGGCACCGGGTCTCGGCATCGTGTACCTGGGCCTCAAACGGGACCTTCGCAGTGAATGCCACCCGATCACCAACCACTATGTTTTTCCTGAGGTTGGAGTTGAACAGCACCACGCGGATGTTCGCGCACTGAAGGTTCCGACAAAGCCATTTGTCTACATCACTTCCTCAACTCTAAAAGATCCAACCTCGCTAAAGGCCGCACCCGCCGGCTGCACGAATCTCCAGCTGATGACAGTCGTGCCGTCTGATCCCCGAGCGTGGGGAGTCACCGAAGAGCAATTTCAAAGTGGTGCTTATCGGCGAAGTGACAGCTACCAAGCCGCCAAAGAAGAATTCATGCGGCGCTGCCTGCGGACGGCGGAACGCAGCATCCCTGGCATCAGCGATCAAATCTGTTTCCAAGAAGTCGCGACACCCTTGACCCACCAAAAATTCACCAAGTCGAGAAACGGAACTCCCTTTGGCATCGCGAGCACACCAGACCAGTTTCTGCTTAACCGCCCTGGCCCCAAGACTTCGATCTCGGGCCTCTACTTATGTGGGTCGAGCTGCAGGACGGGGACCGGCATCATTGGCGTGTCTCATTCAGGAGTTGTCGCAGCTGGAAAGGTGCTCAAGAAGAACCTGGTGCGACGAATCTTTGGCTCCTAGCACTGCGAGGCGAAAGCACATTCACAAGGGAGGCTGAGGGCGTGCATAATCTCTCCATGAAATTCCTTCAGCGCTGCCATCTCGTTCTGCTCCCGATTGTCCTCGCCGCCGCTTGCCAATCGCCTGAAGCCAGCTCCTCCGAAAATGAGCCTCTGCCAATGATCGCAGTCTCCAACATGCTGCATCCGCCATTTTCGTCGCGAGATGAAAACGGTCAAGCCGTCGGTGTTGAAGTCGAATTGATCGAGGAGGCTGCTAGGAGGTTGGGAAGAGAAGTCGAGTGGATCGAACTCTCCTTCGGAGAGCTGATCGATGCCGTGGCCGCAGGTGAAGCCGATGTCGCCGCCTCGACATTAGGGATCACCGAGGCCCGCGCAAAGATCGTCGCCTTCAGCGCCCCCTACTTCAGCACGGGGATCGTCGCACTAACGCGCACTGCGGATGGCGAACCGCGAACTCTCGGCGAACTTGCTGGCAAGCTCGTGGCAACAGAGCGCGGTACAACAACCGTCGAAGCGACAGCAAAGCGCATTCCAGAGGCGCGCAGGGTCTTGGACAAGCAGGAAGGCCGCACTTGGCAAGAGATGCTGATCACTGGAGACATCGATGCCATCGTCTTAGACGGCAGTCATGCGGAGAAGTTCATGACGGATGGCGGCACACCTTTCCATGTGATCGCCGAGCCCTTGCGAATAGAGAAGTTCGGCTTGGCAGTCCATCAGGGGAACGCGGAGCTCCTAGAAGCACTCAACGACGTGATAGCTCAATACGGTGTCGTCTGTGAGAAGGCTCTTTGAGTCAAGAGGGACTAACTGATTTCTTGCGAATGTCGAGAGGGCTGATTCCAGCCCGCTCCTAACGAACGTCAGAGGATTGCCTTGCCCGTTACCCGC
>JBLIOI010000168.1:0-8585 GCA_047639675.1 Planctomycetota bacterium
GGCATGCACACCGGAGTACGCCTCGCCGGAACAGTGCGCGCATCTCCAGTTTGCAAATGGGCAGGACCGCGAACTCCGCCAACTGGATGGGCGCGCAGACTTGTACTCCTTTGGTGTGATCGCCTATTGAATGCTGACTGGTCGCTTGCCATTCGACGAGCCCGAACATCGCGCTGAATACCTTCGCCTACATCAGGAGCAAAACTCGGGCCATGGGGCGCCGCGGAGGCTCAAGTGCCCGCAGCCCTGCGACGCTTTGTCGAACGCTGTTTAGAGAAAAAACCCCAGGCTCGTTGGCGCGACACCCAAGAGGCTTATGAGGAACTGGAACGCATCCAGCGGCCGGCCTTCTGGCGCAAGGCGATGCTCCCAGCGATCGGATTGGTGCTTCTTGGCGTGGTGCTAGCCCAGGTTGGCCGGGAAGATGAGCGTGGTTTGACCCTGCGCACGTAGTCGGGCCAAAGAGTGCTCGACAAGCACTACCTCGGTCCCTCACGCATCAGCCTGGAGCTTCTCGTTTCGATTGGCGACGACCCTGTCACAGTTTCAGAGCAACCGGACTGGATAGTTTCCGCCATCGACGAGGTTCCTCTTGTTGATTGGCAACTGACCTCGAACGAGAGTGTTGACTCTCTTCTGCTTGCACCCAATAAGAAGTTCATCGCTGCGACGCCGGGCCGTCATGTGTTCGATGATCTGCACGTCCGCTGGTTGGACGATCATGGTCAAAGCTCCCGGCGTCCGTTCAGCGTGACTTGGTTGGGCGCGGCGTCTTTGGACTTTCACCTGCTGCACGAGGGCCGCGAACTGCCACGGAGTTCCGACATCGGCGAAACCCCCCCTCTTCTCTGCTTGGACGCAAAGGACTTGCAGCTTGAGTTTCAACTCCGAACTTTGCTGCGAGAGGACTTGGAGGAGGCCGAATCTAGGCTGTCTTGCGCAGGGCAAAGGATCGCCCTCGTAGGTACGCCGCACAGTGCTGACGCGACTTTCACATGCACTCTTCCGGATCTTACGGAGGGAATCCATGCGCTCTTCGTCGAGCTTTCCGACAAGGCTGGCGGCCATTCACGTATTGAGCTTGCCATTCGCGTCCAGCATTCGCTTCCAGAACTATCGATACAGGTCCGCAACGAAAACGGGACTCTAGCTCCCTGGAATCCCCAAGAGAGGCGGCGTGTGTTTCTCGACAGTCGTGGAGAAATACTGTTCCAGACGACACAGCCCCTGTGGCTGACTTCTCCTAGCCTGGGAATTCTTGAACCGATAGAGATCACGCCCAACAGTCCTCTGCGGGTCGGATTAGCCCATGCGATCGGCTCCCAGAATACCGGCTCCGAGAGGAGCATTCAGCTGGACCTCAGCGATAGGGTCGTATCTGCGCCAAGTCGATCAGAGCGACACGCACGACGGATCAATTTGGAGCTCACGCTGGTGGAACGAGAGCAGATTCAAGTCCACTTTGAAAACCGCCCGGGATCAGAACCCCTCATCGTGAATGGCCAGGAAGCAATCCCGCTCCTATTCAGCGCTCCGCTGGACACGACGAACCTTCATGCGAAGTTATGGATCGGAGAAGAGCCGAATCGTCGTGGTCCCTTCGACGTTTTGGTCAAAGAGGGCAAAGCGGAAATTCAGGAGCACTTCGAGCGAGATTCACGAGGACGCATTGAGGGACTCTTTCCACTTCAACTCGAAGTCTTTTCTAAGCGAACAAACACCGGAAGCCCCGATGCACGTGCTGAGCTACAAGTGCTAATCGACCGAACGCCACCGAACGGCCAAGAGATAACCCATACCTTGGGAGTGCTGATCGCAAGCAGCCTAGAGTTGCAGATCCAATTCCAATCCCCAAGAGATGAGGGCAGCGCCATCGACCTGCATTAGCAAGTCATGGGATCCGCTCAGCAGCAGTTCACGGGAGAAACTCAAGCTTCGGTTGAGAGTGACTCCTGGACTATCGAACCGCTCGCTCACCCCGCTGCAGCAAGCCTCCAAGACGGCGTCTATCAGCTTCGGGTCAGCGCGAGGGATCAGGCCATGAACAGCACAGATCTCTCACCGATAGAGTTCAACATGGCGCGCTTCGGGCCACAGATTCGCTTCGAGACCATGGGCCCATTTGTTGGATTAGAGCAGGCCGAGTGGGAAGTGGACCCAGGCTCGGGTTCCTTGCAAGCCATCCGGATTGCAGGCAATGAGGCCAATGGCATTGGTTCCATACGCTGCTCCGTATTTCACTCCGTCGACCAGATTGGATTGCATACCGCACCCGACTGGAAGAGCTGGAAGGGCATTTCCGGGGTCAGCTTGGAGAACGAGATCGAACCAGGTGTAACGTCCGGCCTCTGGACTTGGAGTTTCGATCCAAGTCATGATTAGAGCGGTCAGGACAATGTCTTCATCGCCATCGAAGCCACGGATAGCTTCGCTCAGAAGAGCTACACCAACGCAGGCCCGTTCAGTCTGCCGCGCATCGCCAAACCCTATGCTGCGCAAGTTGGCGAGATGTGGCTCGTTCCTGGCAACGAAGACCTCCCCTACACTTTCGGCGGCAGCGAGCACGAGCTTGAAAACGCTCGTCTACGTCGAATCGGCCTAGTAGAGCTTTGGGTCGGTAGCGGACAATCCCAGCCGGGCAAGACTCAAGAACCCTGGAAGGTGGGTATTCCGGCTGGATTCCTTGAGCCTTACTACCTCGACGAAGATCAGGTCAGTTGCGAAGAGTACGCACGCTTTCTGCAAGACCCGGTGAATGGCTACGCCAATATCAGCCACTGGCTTCTTGGGGACACTCCTTCCGAGGGCCGCAAGCAACAACTCATCGAAGAGTTCAAGTCCAGCGCGAACTCTCCGGCCACAGGGGTAACTTTCGCAGAAGCTCACGCCTACGCTACCTCGGTCGGCAAACGCTTGCCCACCTTGCTCGAATTAGAATTCGCCGAGCGCGGCGGGAACCAGTATCGCATGCACTCCTGGGATTGGCGCGGCCTGCAGACTGGCAATCCAACCGCCCCCTGGTCACGCGTGCAAGACTTGTCCAACGGGTCGGAATGGAGTGCAACACCCGCTTGGCGCGCTGGCGATCCGGGAGTGAATAGTCGTGAAGTGCCGAAGGACGCGAAACTCTTTGCGCAACCCTCCTTGGAGCAACTTGCCCTGTCGACGGAGTTATGGGTCCGCGGCGACCCCGCGTCCCAACGCCTCGACTTCGCCGTGCGCTTGCCCCTCGCGCGCAATGCCAGAAGAACTGATCTTGGCTTTCGCTGTGCGCTCGACGCCGCTAAGGCTGCCCATTGGTTGCTCCAAGTTCACCAACCAGAGTCAAGATGAGAACCGGCCGCAACACACAGCTCTTGGCGTGCGCACTCCTCGCCTCTGCATGCAGCAGTACAGAAATAGAGTTGCCCCAGGCCATGCCCTTTCACGTGGCACTCGCTCCAATCGTCCAAGCTGAGATCATCGATAACGGCCAGAGTGAAGGTCTACGACTGCAGTTGGATCAGAGCACCCTGCAGCACTTAAATGCCTCCCTTGCGAGCAACCTTCGTCAGAATTGCTTCGTGGACTTGACGCAACTTGAGCCGCGAGATGATTACACCACAGCTGAAGAGTGGCTAGCTCTCGCCGCCCGCGAGACAGGCGCCAACCTGCTCCTGACCTTCGAAGGGCGCTACGGGACGACGATCACCGATGAAGCCAATCCCTCCGTGCAAAGTGCCGCGCCCTTCTCGTGGCTACCCGGCCCGCAGCTCTGGCCCGTGCCCGATCGTCGCTACAACGCCCTTTGCACCTTGGCCGTCTACATCTACGACTTATCGCGCTACAAACAAACAGAAGGCGCTGCGCCGGTTGGAGTCCGGCGTTGGTACTTCGACCATACGGTGACACTGGATGCCATCTACTCAACTTACTTTGATCGTGTCGGCACGCTCTACCACCTCTACTTGCCGGCTCTAATCCTCCCCACCACGCTGCTTGATTACCAAGATGAGGATTACGAGCACAACCTCAATTTGCAAATGGTCGAGCGACTCGCCCAGCTTATGGCAGAGGATTTGATGAGTCGGCGAATCGATATCATCCGTAACAATCACGAGTATGGATTCTTCTTAGAAAGCCAGAAGACAGAGATCGAGCTTGTCGACGAGGGTCAGACTGCGCGCATCTCATTCACCCTCAGGCACAAGCAGGGCTCTTCGCTCAACGCTCCGCGTGAACTCCTACTGCAGGAGAACACGGAGTCCTATCCAGAGGAGATCTTGCGACTTGGCGATGCTGAGATTCTGGCGGCGCGCAATGAGGAGAACGCCCTAGAAGGCCAAGATCGATACACCTTCACGATGTCCAGCAAGCTTGCCCCCGAGAGTCGCTACCTACGCTTGCGAGTCTCGGTTGGGCGCGCACCGGTTATTTGGCGCGAGTTTAGCTTGGCTCTACCTGGGAAGGACTAGACTTTACCTCACCACTCATTCCATAGGCGCTGGCCTCTTTGACGAGCACCGTCACCAATTTGCCGAGGTGTTCTTCGCCTGCCTCGACGGTAACCGAAAGCCCGTGCACCGTCCGCCCCATCAGAGCGCCTTCGCGCCGTTCGGACGGCGACTCCATGAAGGCTTGTACCTCGCGCCCCACATAGGCGGACGTGCGCCGCAGGCCAACACGTGCGGAGAGTGCAAGCAAACGCTGATTGCGTTCCTTCTTGACGGCATCGGTGATGTCGTCTGTCATGCCTTCAGCCGAGGATGTGGTCGGACGCGGATCGTACTTGAAGATGTAGTTGACCACGAAGCCGATCTCCTCGAGGAAGGCCTCAGTGCCAGCGAAGTCTTCTTCGCTCTCGCCGGGGAAGCCCACGATCCAGTCGCTGCCGAGTTCGATGTCCGGTACCACCTTGCGCAATAGCTCGATGCGCTTGCGGTAGATATCCAAGGTGTAGCCGCGCTTCATCGCTTTCAAGATCGGATCGGAACCCGCTTGCGCCGGCAAGGGCAAGAAGCGATCGACCTTGTCACAGTCGCGGATAGCCTCGGCCAAGGCCTGCGTTACATAGGCCGGGTGTAAGGTGATCAAGCGAATGCGTTCGAGGCCGTCAACCTCTTGAAGGGCGCGCAAAAGATCCGCGAGCCCAGGGCGACCCTGGCGGCCAAGGAATTTCAAAGCGCCATCTCCAGGCGCGGGAAAATCTTCGCCGTAGCTGTTGACCGTTTGACCCAGTAGCGTGATCACTTGCACACCTTGGTCGACTAGCCAACGCGCTTCCGTCACCAGGGATTCGATCGGCCGGCTCTTCACCTTGCCGCGCGTCGTTGGAACGATGCAGTAGGTGCAGCTCAAGTCGCAGCCGCGCATGACAGCCAAGAAGGCTTGCCGTCCGCCGGTCCACGTTTCATCACTGCGATCGACCTCAACTTCAACACCGCCGTCGGTGGCTAAGATGCGCCGTTCGCGCTTGCTGAATTTATCGGGATTGGCGCGGCGATCTAACAGATCGTCCACCAAGTCAGGCAAGCGCTGGAATTCACGCGTGCCCACGACGAGGTCCACGTGACCCGCGCGGCGGAAGATCTCCTCCTCTACGCGTTGAGCCATGCAGCCCATCACGCCGATCACCAGATCCGGGCGTTCCTCTTTGGCATTCTTGATCTCGCCCAACCAAGAATAGGTGCGCTCCTCCGCGTGCTCACGAACGGAGCAGGTGTTGAAAAGGATCACATCCGCATCCTCCATCGTCGCCGTCGTACTGTAGCCGCGGGCCAAGAAACGGCCCTCCGCCAGCATCGAATCGTACTTGTTCATTTGGCAGCCAAATGTAACGACGTGGACCTTGGGACCCTGGGCCTCGGAGGCCACAGTCTGGGTTTGGGATTGGAAACGGGTGGTCGTCATGGTTCGTATTGGAGTGCGCCGGATGTAGGCCGCAGTATTTTGCCAGAAGTAGCCGCATAGGCAAACCGCTACACTCTCGACCATGCCCAGCCCCCAAAAGCTTTGCATCATCAAACTCGGCGCGATCGGGGATGTGGTGAACTCCCTGCCGCTCGTCCAGCGGCTGCGAGTTGGCTATCCAGGCGCGCACATCTCCTGGGTAATTGCCCCCCTGGCTCATCAGCTGCTCGCAGGGCATTCAGCCGTGGATGAGTTCCTGGTGCTCGATTTAGGCCAGCATTCCAAAATTCCCGGGTTCATTCGCGATTTGCGCGCCCGCAAGTTCGACCTGGTGATCGATCTGCAACGAATCCTGAAGAGCGGGCTCCTGACGAGGCTTTCAGGATCTCCGCGTCGGCTTGGTTTTGACCGGGCACGATGCAAAGAATCTAGTTGGCTATTCACCAATGATCGCATTCCCGCGAACGCAGCCCCGGGCGTAACCGTCGCACAGTACCTCGAATTCGCCGACCATCTTGGGCTGCCGCAGCTCCCGCCAGCTTGGGACTTGCCCTTTGACGCTTGGTCCAATCCCAGGCTAGCTGTCACTTTGAATATTGGAGCGAGCAAGCCTTCGAACCTGTGGCCCAAGGCTAGCTGGGCTCGACTTGCAACAAGCCTGGCAGAGGCCTTTGGTCCCGAGCGCATCGCCCTCTGTGGCGGCCCAGGAGACCGAGCGACGGCGGACGAGATCTTGCGGCAGGCGCCGAGCGGCTTGCTCGACACGGTTGGAAAGCTCAGCTTGAAAGAGAGTGCGGGCTTGATCGCAGCCAGCGACTCCTTTGTGGCCTGCGACACGGGACCGATGCACATCGCTGTCGCCGTGGACACGCCGCTCGTCGCACTCTTCGGAGCCGCCGATCCAAACCGCACGGGTCCCTTCGAGCGCCCGGGCTCCGTGATCTACCAGCCGGCGGAATGCTCTCCCTGCCGTAAGCGCCATTGTTTCGTTGAAGGGCACCCGTGCATGACTGGAATCAGCGTGGAATCGGTATTTGAGCGCGTCATGGCGCTGCACCAAGGGGGCAAGCCAAACTGACCAAAGCAGGGGACAATCGTCCCCTCCTTGGTGCACTTGGGTCCCCCAAAGCCCGATTGCAGGCTCTGGAGGCTTTGGCACGCGGATTGCCATAGGGAAGGCACCCGCGAACTCTTCACGGCACTGAACCACGGAGGTCCCACCATGCATCAGTCGAGCCTAGCCATCCCATTCCTATTCCTCGTTGCCTGCGGCGGCGTCCCAACCGGATATGTCGTCGTTAACGGCGAAAACAATCCGCTCTACGAGATCGAGCCCAACGGCTTCGCAGGGAACGCCGACTACTTGGGGGAGATCAAAGTAGGCAGTTCGATCGCCATCGAAGGCCACATCGCGCAATGCTGCAACAGCTCATCCTCCTGTTGCCCGGATGAATACGATGGCTTCGCCTTCTATGCCTTGGAACCCGTATCCGTTCACATTCGTTTGACGGAATACTCGCCCACCGCAGACCTTGATTTCGCGATTTTCATTCCCGAGATCAATGGCATCGTCGACAGTTGGGAAACCGATTCGCACCCGGAAACCGGCGTGTTCAATATGGGCGGATCCGGCGAGTTCCACATCGTTTTGAACTCCTTCCTCGGCGACTCGAACTACTTACTCGAAGTCGATGTAGCTCCACTCGCTGCCGCCAACTTGGCCAGTGATGATCCTCATCCTGAGAAGAGCGCCAACTCCCGACTGACGCGTGAACGCTTCAGCGCTTATGCAGGTCAAGCGCTCCCAGTCAGCACCCGAGAGGTGCGAATCATCGAGCTTGCGGATTCAGATCAAGACGACTGAAGTACACAGCAGGTAGGAAGAATTTTCGAGGTGTGAGTTCCCGCGGGAACTCACACCTCGTTTTCTTTGGCATTAGCTCCGCCCACCGACCGGGGCACCAAATCGGGGATAGGTTTGATTGGAGACCTTGCCAACTTGACCCGACCCGCACTAAAAACACCCATGGAGCGCCTTTGCGCGGCCCTGCTGCTCACTGCGGCAGTCAGCTGCCAAGCCGCCGCCCCAATCGCCAGCTACGACGGCCCCGGAGCCCGAGTGCGCGCCACGGAACTTGAACAAGCCAAAGAGGTCTCAGAACTCTTCGAGACCCTGGCGCCGCAAGTCGCCGAGCTCTTGCCCGACACGAAATGCCGCGCCAACGAAGTTTGGATTCAAGAGCAGCCCAAGCTCTACCTCTTCTCCGGCGAGACCTACAACGAAGCCGACGGCTTCTGGTCCGAGCATCACAGCCGGATTCACCTGCGCGAAGACGCCAGCGGGCTCGAGCGCACCCTAGCCCATGAGATCGTTCACGCCTCCCTTGGCGAAAGCTGGAGTGTGCTACCTGGAACCATCGAAGAGGGACTCTGCGATGTCGTTTCCGTATTGCTCGCCCCGGAAGATGCAGACAGCATGCGCGCCGGGCGACTCTCCGCCGCGGCCTTTGCCACCGGCGGCTTGGAACTTGAAATCGAGCTCTATCTACCCACCGATGAAAGCCCCCAGGAAATCCGCATAGGATGCCTGAGCCGCATGCGACTGAGCGGTCGGGTTCAAGAGGGTTTCAATCCAAACGATGTCTTCAGCATTCCTGCCGGACTCTCTACTACAAAAATGCCCACCAGTGATAAGA
>JBLIOI010000169.1:0-8452 GCA_047639675.1 Planctomycetota bacterium
GTGTCTTCGCGGGTAACAAAGAGGCCCGGAGTACCGGTGAACTGCTCTGCAACGAAGAAGGGCTGAGCTAGGAAACGTTGGATACGACGAGCGCGGTGCACGACCTGCTTGTCGTCGTCCGAAAGCTCTTCAACGCCGAGGATGGCGATGATGTCCTTCAGGTCGGCGTAGCGCTGGAGGTTTTCCTGCACGCCACGGGCCACGTTGTAGTGCTCTTCGCCAACAACGGTGGGGTCGAGCATTCGTGAGGTAGATTTCAGCGGATCGACTGCCGGGTAGATACCCAGCTCGGAGATCGCACGATCCAAAATGATGGTCGAGTCCAAGTGAGCGAAGGTCGCCACAGGAGCGGGGTCCGTGATGTCGTCAGCAGGCACGTAGACGGCCTGCATGGAGGTCACTGAACCGTTCTTGGTCGAAGTGATTCGCTCTTGAAGCGCACCCATCTCCGAAGCCATGGTCGGCTGATAGCCCACTGCGGAAGGCATACGGCCGAGAAGTGCGGACACCTCAGAGCCAGCCTGCACGAAGCGGAAGATGTTGTCGACGAAGAGCAGCACGTCCTGGCCCTTCTCATCGCGGAAGTACTCCGCCATGGTCAAGCCGGAGAGAGCCACGCGCAAACGTGCTCCGGGAGGCTCGTTCATCTGACCGAAGACTAGAACAGCGTTGTCAAGCACGGATGCCGTCTCGCCGTCGGGCCTCTTGTACTTGGCTTCCTTCATCTCGAGCCAGAGGTCGTTGCCCTCACGGGTACGTTCTCCAACACCGCAGAACACGGAAAAGCCACCCTTCTCAACCGCGGTGATCCGGATCAGCTCCTGAATCAAAACAGTCTTGCCAACACCAGCTCCGCCGAAGAGACCAATCTTGCCGCCCATAGCGAAGGGGCAAAGGAGGTCGACGACCTTGATGCCCGTTTCGAACACCTCGGCAACAGCTTCCTGCTCCTCGAAGGTGGGCGCGGCGCGGTGGATAGGCCAACGAGCTTCGACCTTCAGTTCACCGGCTGTCAAAGTATCGAGGGGCGTACCGGAGAGGTTGAAGATTCGACCTTTGATCGACTCACCAACGGGCACCATGATCGGTGCACCCGTGTCTCCGACAGCCATGCTGCGGCGACAACCGTCGGTGGTCGACATAGCCACGCAACGAACCATGTCGTTGCCGAGGTGCTGAGCCACTTCGAGAATCAGATCGATGTCGCGATCCTTGTCCGTAACCGTCAGCGCGTTGAAGATCGCGGGCAGTTTGCCTGCGGGAAAACGCACATCGACTACGGGGCCGAAGATCTGGGCAATGGTGCCAGTACTAGAGGAAGTCATCGTTTGTTGTGGGTGTCGATTGCCGGAAGCTCCGGCGACTCGGTTAGGTCTCTTGTGTTGTTTGAATGGTTACTTGACAGCTTCCACGCCACCGATCAGGTCGAGCAGCTCCATAGTGATGCCCTCCTGACGTAAGCGGTTGTACTTGCCCTTAAGCTCAGCTTGCATGTCAGTCGCAGCATCGGTCGCAGCCTTCATGGAGGCACGTCTCGACGCGTATTCGGAGGTCAGTGCTTCCAGGAGCGCGTTGAAAATACGCACTTCGAGGTAGCGAGGGATCAGCGACTCAAAGATCGTCTCGGCATCGGGCTCGAGGATCACGTCCCTGTCAGCGGAGGCAGCCTCATCGGCGGCGCCAGCTTGCTCTTCAACAGGAAGGAACGGCACCACGCGCGGCACGAACCTCACGATCGACTCGAAGGCCGAGTAGAGCAGATCAACGCGCTTGTACTTACCGGTCAAGAAAGCCTCGACCATGCGATTCGAAGTCGCAGCGGCTTGCGCAAAGTCAATCGATTCCAGGGGCGGCTCGACCATGTAGGACTCCACGTTCAAGCCGCGCTTGGACAGGTATTGAAATCCTTTGCGGCCGTAGACATAAAAGTCCACGTCCGATTCGTCGATGCCCAGCTCCTTTTGCTCGGCCAACCACTTCTCGAGTGCTGCGAAAATGTTCGCGTTGTAAGCGCCACACAGACCGCGGTCTGAAGTGACAAGCAACATGCAAAGTTTCTCGCCAGTGCCCTCGTTGAAGAGCGGGCGGTCCAAAGCCTCGGGGCCGAGAACGGCAGCGAGACCCTGCACCAAGCCTGCGATTTCTTCAGCGTAGGGACGCGAAGAAACAGCGCGATCCTGGAAGCGGCGAAGCTTGGTCGAAGAGACCATCTCCATCGCTCGCGTGATCTGCTTGATGTTGCCGATCGATTTGATCCGCAGTCGGAGTTCCTTAATGGAAGCCATGTTTGCTCTACAGGAAAGTAGGGTGCGTTACAGGGATTGAGACAGGCTTAGAAGCCCATTTGGGTGCGGACAGTAGCAGCGCAGTCTTCAAGCACTTTCTTGTGCTCGTCTGACAACTTGCCGGTATCGAGGATCGCAGCTGCGATTTCGGGCTTGGAGTCAGCCATGAAAGCGATGAAGGTCTTCTCGAAGTTGCCCACCTCTTTGACGGGAACCACGTCGAGTGCACCGGCGGTGCCGACGTGAACCATCATGACTTGGTCGGTAACGTGCACCGGTGCGTACTGGCCTTGCTTTAGAAGCTCGACCAAGCGCTCGCCACGGGTCAGGGTTGCTTGGGTCGCCGCATCCAAGTCAGAACCGAACTGGGCGAAAGCCGCCAGCTCGCGATACTGAGCCAAGTTGATGCGCAAACCACCTGCGGCCTTTTTCATGGCCGGGATCTGAGCTGCACCACCCACACGCGACACTGAAATACCAGCGTTCACAGCGGGACGGATACCGGAGTTGAAGAGGTTCGACTCGAGGAAGATCTGACCGTCGGTAATCGAAATCACGTTGGTCGGGATGTAAGCAGAAACATCACCCTCTTGAGTTTCAACCACCGGCAGGGCGGTGATCGATCCGCCACCCTTCTTGAAGCGCGGGTTGATCTTAGGCGCGTCGTCGGAGAGCTTTGCAGAACGCTCAAGCAAGCGGCTGTGCAAGTTGAAGACGTCACCGGGGAATGCCTCACGTCCCGGGGGACGACGCAGGAGCAACATCACCTGGCGATAAGCGATCGCTTGCTTGTAGATGTCATCATAAATGATGACAACGTGACGACCTTCGTCACGGTAGCGCTCTGCCATGGTCGTACCTGCGTAGCAGGAGAGGTACTGCATGGAAGCCTCATCGTTAGCCGAAGCCGAAACGACGATGGTGTACTTCATGGCGTCGTGCTCTTCGAGACGACGAACCACTTCCACAACCGTTGACTGCTTCTGACCCACAGCAACGTAGATGCAAAGCATCTGCTCCGGGTTTGTCGGGTCGCCGCCACCGGTCGTCTTCTGACTGATGATGGTGTCGATGCAGAGAGCAGTCTTACCCGTTTGACGGTCGCCAATGATCAGCTCGCGCTGGCCACGGCCGACGGGGATCATGGCGTCGATAGCCTTGATACCAGTCTGAACAGGCTGGCTAACCGGCTGGCGCTCCACCACCGAAGGGGCGGGTTGCTCAATCGGCAAGTAGTCCGATTCGGACAGGGAAATCGCTCCCTTGCCGTCGATCGGATCACCAAGCGCGTTGACGACGCGGCCGAGCATATTGTCGCCGGTGGGTACGGAGATGACCTTGCCGGTAGCCCGGACCTCGTCACCTTCCTTTACCTTGGCAGCATTACCAAGAAGCACACAACCCACGTTGTCCTCTTCAAGGTTCAGCGCAACACCACGCACACCGCCCGAGAATTCGAGCAGCTCGTTCATCATGCAATCGTCGAGTCCGTAGACGCGGGCCACGCCATCACCGACCGAGAGGACGGTGCCGACGCTTTGCATCGAGGTTTCGCCCTGATACGACTCGATTTCCTGCTTGAGGATCGAAGTGACTTCAGCGGGTCGAAGGTCCATCGTTTGTACTTCCGTTAGCTAGTTCTGGCCGCTCATCGAGCGGAGATTCGGTTGAGGTGGCGTCGATCCAAATGATCAGACGCCGGCTGTAAGTTCAGTTGTTCGGTTTGGGACGAGCTACTCGGCTAAGGCCGGCAGTTCGCACTCCATCATTTTTCGACGCAGGCCTTCGAGGCGACCCTTAGCCGAGTAGTCGATCAGTTTGTTGTCGACGAAGACGCGCACACCACCGACCAAGTCGGAGTTGATGCGGTTCTCGAGGATCACTTCTTTGCCTAGACGTGCGCCGAGCGCGGACGAAAGCTCCGAGATCTCCGCTGCGTCTAAAGCCAATGCGCTTTCTACGTGGCCTTCAACGGAGCCACGACTGGCGAGCCATTGAGCTCTGAAAGCGGCAGATAGCTTGTGCAAAACGACTTCTCGATTGCGATCGAAAAGCAGTCCAACAAAGTTGCGCAAGATCTCATGAAACTCCCCCGTCACCTTGTCGAGCTGCGCCCGACGATCGACTTGGGGAATGCGCGCGTCAAACAGCCAAGCGCCGACGGTTTCATCCGAAACCTCAACGTTCAGCCTGTCCACTTCCGCCCGGATTTGGTCGACGATACCGAGATCGGTCGCCAGGCCAAAAAGGGCCTCGGTGTAGCGCATTGTGACCGGATCGATGATCACGGTTAGGCTCCCTGTTTGGTGCTTGCGACCAGCTCGGAGACCAGACGGCGATCGTCTTCAGCGTCAACGCGACGCTTGATGACTTCACCAGCAGCCATGAGGCTGATCTCGACCACTTCCTCGCGGATAGCGGCCATGGCCTGATCCTTGGCAGTCCCGATGTCCGCTTTCGCCCGCTCGCGCAGGGTGTCCGCTTCCTTCTTAGCCAGCTCGACGATTTCGTGCTCACGCTTCTCGGCACGCTCGCGCGCCTCGGAGAGTAGCTTCGCAGCGCCCGCTTGGGCTTCACCGAGTTTGACCTCGACTTCTGCGCGAACCTTCAGAGCTTCTTGATTGGCTTTTTCTGCACTCTCAATAGCTGCGAAGGCTTGTTCGTCACGCTCGGCCAGGGCCGTTGTGATCGGGCCCATCACGAACTTCCAGATGAAGGGCAGGCACGCGAAGAAGATGATCCACGTCCACATTGTCCCGCCGAGCCCATTAAGGTCCATCGGGTCAAATTTGGTGTCACCTGAAATGGCAAGGAAGAACAAGTTCTGCATCGCTACGGAATCGAATGGTCTGCGCCGACCTGAGTCAGCGGTTCGGCATCACTGCCAGGGTTGTATGGTTGGGTTGAGGCGGGCGGTCCCCAGGAAGCTTCGTCTCGCGAAGCTCCCCGGACCGTTCCTCTAGGTAGCACTAAGAGCATTGCCCCAGGAGTACACCTGGGTTACGCCTAGCGCTAAAAGGCGCTACTTAAGCGATAGCGATCAGAAGGCAGACAACGACCGCGAAGAGGGAAACACCCTCGATGAATGCGGCAAGGATGATCGAGCCACCCTTGATATCAGCGGCGGCCTCCGGCTGGCGGGCAATGCCCTCGTTAGCGGTGGCGCCAATGCGACCGATGCCGATACCGGCACCGATGGCGACGATGCCTGCGCCGATGCCTGCACCCATTTTAGCGATATCAACGACGGCTTCTACAACGACGGGATCTTGAACAGGAAGGTTCATTCTACTCGGTTCTCCTACTGGCAGCCCGAAGGCCGCAAGGGGCTTATGAAAGTGTCTAGTTAGGAACGGATGGCCCCGCTGTCATGGGTGCCACAAATTGTGGCGCCCGTCGTTCGGGGTGTTTTGGTTTTTAGCCGCAAGGACAGCGTAGATGCCTTCCTCGCGCTTGAATCAGTGATCGGGGTGGATCGAAGCTTGGACGAAGATGATCGAAAGCTGCGTAAAGATGTAGGCCTGAACCATCGCCACGAAGGACTCGATGATCATGATGAAGACCGCGAAGGCGACCGCCACCGGCGAAATGATGAGGCCCATCGTTTGGCCCATGTTCTGGCCGAAGAAGAAGATCAGTCCAAGGAAGGACAAGACCACCATGTGTCCGCCGCTCATGTTAGCGAACAAACGAATCATCAAGGCGAAGGGCTTGACCAAGATGCCGATGATCTCAACGACAAATAGTAGCGGCCAGAGTGCCAGCGGCACGTGGGGCACCAAGTTCTTGACGAAGGCCACGGGACCTTGAACGACCATGCCGCAGATCACCATCGAGCCGAAAGTGATCACAGCCAAGCCGCAGGTGACGAAGATGCTGGCGGTGGCAGTCGCGCTGCCTGGCACCAGTCCCATCAGGTTCATGAAGAGGATGAAGAAGAAGATCGTCAGGAAGTAGGGCAAGTACTTCCTGCCCGTTTCCTTGCCCATGACGGGCACGACCATCTCATCGCGAACGTACATCGCAAAACCCGTGAAGGTGCGCGTGAACCAATCTCCGCGACCGGTGCGCAGATAGCTCGGGATGCCCCCGAGCAGGATGAAGATCAGGAGAACCGCAGCGAATTGGAATATCTGCAGGTTCGTCAGACGCAGGGTCGCCGCTGTGGCGGGGTCCTCGTCCGTGTAATTGTAGTAGTCGAAGATGCCGAGCGGGCCCGGAAGCGGGAGAGCCAAGAGCGGCTCACCGGCTACGTGTGCCACTTCGCCATGTTCGTCCGCGCTAGCACCGTGGTCATCCGCCGAGGGGACCTCAAGATCCGCAGGGATCAGGTGCAAGTAAAGCTGCTTGAAAACGTTCTCGTTGACGTGATGCGCGGAGTAGGTCTTCGAAACCATGCACGCGCCGAGGATCACGACGAGGGCAAGAATAGGTCTGAGGAGGTTCACGGTCGGCTGGTGGTCGGTGTGTGGGCCTTACTCGAGGGGGCCAGCTTTGACGGCGGAAGGAGTGAGACTGTTGAGTCCAGGCGTTTTCGTTAGCAAGCGTACGTTCTCAAAGACCGCGACGGTCTGAACGATCAAGCTGACGACAACAAAGGTCAACAAGAAGGCCTTCCAGTCGGCGCGCGCGGCAGCCGGCTCGATGTAGCGGAACGACAAGGCTCCGATCATCACAAAGACCATTTTGAAGAGAAAAGTCTCCACAACCGCATTGAAGGCGCGCTTCGGGCGATGGAGAAAGGAGTGTCTTTGCCAAAGCGCTCCGAGCATCGCCACCGAAGTTCCACACAAGACACCCGCGACAACCCCCATCCCATGACGTGCCTCAAGCTGGCTTGCGACTACAGCCGCGCCAGCGAGGACGAATAGGGTGGCGATGGTGGTACGGGTCATGACTTGGGGGAATCCGATTTGGCCTTGGAGGCCGACGTTGCAGACGAAACCGTTTTGAGCAGAGAGTAGAAGCTTGCCCCAGCCCCGATAAAGATGCCGACGATCAGCAACAAGGGGTACGTGCCGAATTTGCCATCCAACCAGTAGCCTCCAAAGCCAAAGACGCCCATTGAGGCGACCATGTGCACACCGAGTCCGGAATAGCGTCCAAGGTCACTAAATACCTTCCCCGATTCGGAATGTTCCGGCGGATCAGGCTTTGGGTGCGGTGTGGACGACATATGCCGAACTGTCAGTTCTGCGCGATGCTGAACTGACGTGTCTGAAAGCTGAAGAGAGAGGAGAGCGAAAACTGCCCGTGGCAGGGAAGCCAGATTCAATTTCAGGGGACCATTGCCCAAAGGCGACTGCACCGGCGCGCGGCCAAAGCGTCTTCGGACGGCAAACAGAGTAGAGTTCGCTTCGGCAAGGTCAACCCGAGTCCCAGGAAATACAGGCGCCTTTGAAAATTCGCTGAAGAGTTTTTCAAGGGCCCCGCTAGACTCGCCGCCCAATTCTTGGAGCCAGCCGCCGATTGCGGCCAGCTCCGCCCCCCACCCCACAACGCCTCACGGCACCCATCCGCGGAGAATTCCCTTGGAACGCACCCTCGTCCTGTTGAAGCCCGACGCCGTCCAACGCCATCTTGTCGGCCCGATCATCTCGCGCTTTGAGCAGAAGGGCCTTCAGCTCGCTGGCCTCAAGATGTGCCGCTTTCCCAATGAGACCATCAAGGCTCACTACTCGGACCACGCCGAGCGCCCCTTCTATAACAACCTGGTCAAGTTCATGACCTCCGGCCCGGTGGTCGCTATGGCTTGGGATGGCAAGGACGCCATCAGCGTCGTGCGCACCCTGGTTGGCGCAACCAACGCCCGCGAAGCAACGCCCGGCACGATCCGTGGCGACTACGGCATGAGCTTCTCCAACAACATGGTGCACGCTTCCGATAGCAGCGAGAGCGCCACCAAGGAGCTCGGTTTGTTCTTCGCTGGCGACAGCGAGCTAGTCGATTGGGAACCGGCCAACTTGGGCTGGACCTACAACGTGGAAGAAGAACTCTCCTGAGTCTGAACTCCCGTCAAATTGCGCAGCTGATCAGCGAGGTTGAGCCAAAGCTCATCGGACTTCGGCTGCGCGACATACAGGCTCTTCCCCCGCGTGACTTGGTGCTCATCTTCGAGCCCGAGGATGCGGGCGACGGGCCTGCGGTTTTTCGGCTGCGCATTTCGG
>JBLIOI010000170.1:0-8317 GCA_047639675.1 Planctomycetota bacterium
TGTGGCGCAGCCATTGTCCGAGATCTCACGCATTTCTACGCCCATCACCCATATGGGGCATGCGCCACACCCTCCGCAACTCATAGTCTGGGAAGATCGGAACAAAACCGGGGTCAGCTTCGTCCTCAGTCGCAAATCATCCGTCGGCGTGCCGAACCTCAAGGTTGGAGAAAAGAATGATGCCCCGCCGGAATACAGGCGCCTTCGCTAGCTGCATCATTTGCGCATCTGTTTTGCTTGTCGGAATTGCGGGAGCTCGCCCGTTCGAGGACGCAGCGATTGAGTCGCAGGAGGACGGCGAGGTTGGCACAGCCTATCCCGGGCGCGGCCGAACCATTGCGCTGAGTAGTCCTGCATCTTGGCTTGGCGGCAAGATCGAGCCGGCCGCGCAGGCAGCGGCCAAGTTGGCGCCCACGATCGATGTCATGATCTATCTGAATCCTTTGCAAGGAGCTCATGGCCCTGCCGTCGACGTTGAGGAGATGAAGGCGAAGCACGTCCCGCAGATTAACGCCCTCTCCAATCGCCTCCGCGAGTTGGCTCAATCGCCACGTCCCACACAGTCACTGACCGCTGAGCAGGAGCGGACCGCCTTGCGCTCAATTCACGCAAACCAGACGCCCGCCCAAGCGGCGGAGATGGAGACCCTGCGCACCGAAATCGATTCCCGTCGAGACGACATGCGATCGGAGGTCGCGACGGTGAGCCGAAGCGATCGTTCGAAAGGCAAGGCGGCGTTGGTTCGATTGGTCACAAGAGTGGGCGGACGCGTCAACTTTGCTGACCATCCGAATGGCATCGCGGCCAATGTTCCCAGCGACCAACTCGAAACGCTTGCTGCGCATCCGTTGGTCCGCATGGTCGTAAGCGACCGTGCACCAGACTACGAACTCGACGTAAGCGTTCCCTCGGCTGGACACGATCAGTGGTGGACGGCTTCGACTCCGCTCGATGGGGGTGCATTCGACTTCGGCATAATCGACTCGGGGGTCCAACAAAATCACCCCGCATTCAGCAACGTCAATAGTTTCTACACGAACTCGGGCGCTACGACCGACTTCCAAACTACTTCCGGGCATGGAACCCACGTGACGGGCATCGTGGCCAGCAGTGACTCGACTTACACGGGAGGCGCATTCGGTCTGGATGCGATTATTTGGGGCTATACGGGTACTTGCTGCCAGTCTACGACCATGGCGAATATGGACTGGCTCGTTACTGGCGCAGCGCAAACGCCGGAAGTCGTCAATCTTAGTATCGCATTCGGTACGGCATGGGACACCGACTACACCCCCTTCAATTCGTTCTACGATGCGTACGTCGACAACTTCGACGTGATGGTGACGAATTCCGCGGGCAATGGGGGCTGGAGCGACACCTTCGTGACGCTCTCGAATCCCGCTACCGCTTATAACTTGATGACCGTCGCAAATATGGATGACCAGGATACAACGACTCGCGCGGACGATGTCAGGGCTACATTATCGAGTATCGGCCCAACGCTCCTAGGCCGGCGCAAACCTGACATTACGGCGCCGGGGGAAGCCATCCTATCCGCCAACAGTGGCTGGGCGGACACTGGAGAGGCCGACTTCATCTCCAAAAGCGGTACGAGCATGGCGGCACCCCACGTGGCCGCCGGGATCATTTTGATGGAGGATGGTGGCAACAACACTCCGATGGCTCAAAAGGCTGTCCTGATCAATACAGCCGACGCATGGACCAGCGAGGATACCAGGGAGACAACCGATGATGGTCCGGTTTCGGGTTCTTTCTGGGACAAGTCCTACGGCTGGGGCTACCTCGACATGGACGAGGCGTACTTCAATCGGGGAGACTATTTCGTCGACAGCATCATTGGAAGGAACGACACGAACGTCGCCGACGACTACAAGCTCTACTCCGGCACCATGTTCGTAAACGAGAAAGCAACGCTCGTGTGGGAAAAGCGAGCGGGCATCTATGTCGCTGGCGCCCCCTCAACGAGTCAACACGTGCTGACGGACATCAACCTCCGCCTGTACAACGAAGACGATGGCCTGTTGATCGACAGCGAGTACTCGATTATCGACAACGTTCATCAGGTTGCGTCGAACGGAACCATCGACGCGATGATCAAGGTTTACAGTTGGAGCACGACGATCGAGGGTACGACGAGTGAGCCCTTTGCCCTCGCTACCGAAGAAAACTTCACAACGGTTACACCTCCGGATTTTGCGATCGGTTGGTCGAGACAGAACTGGGTCGGGCCAAACCAGACGTTCGACTTCAATGTGATCGTCGAAAACCTGGGCGGCGCAGCGGCCCACGACACTGTGGTAGTGCTCGAGAATATCAGTGGGGTCACAGGAGAGTCCCTCCAGAACATCGGGACGGTTGCCGCCGCGGAAAGTTCCGGCCATGTCTACACGCTGTCTACCAGCGGGCTCGCAGCGGGCTTTTATCCAATTGACATCAACGTGGTGAGCTTCAGCTACGACGAAACATTCGCACGCGATCTAACCGCGAATATCCAGGTCGAAGCGAATCCACCCATCAGTGGATGCACGATGGTGGCCCCCTATACCAATTCGACGACCCTCCCAATCTCCTGGACTGCGAGCGATTCGCAAACCGGCCTCGACCGGAGTTACCTGTATAGACGCATTGGCGGTGCGAGCTCGCTCAGCAATACGGGTCAGAGTGCGAGCGGAACGAGTGGTGAGTTCAACTACACCATCCTCGCGAATGGCCTGCATGAGTTTGCCATCCGATCCCGGGATCTAGGCAGCACCTGGGAGGCGGTCCCGACGGTCACCGAGTGCGAAACATTCCTCGACACGATGACTCCGGTTGGAACTGTGTCGAGCCCGGCGCTGGCTTCAAGCGGCAGCCCGATTTCACTCTCCTGGAATGCGACTGATGCGGCGCCGTCAAGCGCTGTGTCGTCGGTTGAATTCTGGTACCGCAAGGAACCCGCAACGAGTTGGAGCAACACGGGAGTATCTGGCGCGGGTTCGAGCGGTGCGGTCAACTTCACCCCGCCGGCGGGCGATGGCGTTTACCACTTCACTGCGCTCGCGGAAGACAACGCACAGAATGCCGAGAGCCTCTGGGCTGCAACCAATGAATCGACTACGACCGTCCCCGAGCCGAGTACGAGCTCGGCACTCATCACGGGGAGCCTCATCCTTCATCGACTGGGGCGCAGGCGTCGCCGAGCTTCGCGGCTATCTACGTCGGCCGGTTGAGGCACGCGATGTCAAGTTGGGGCATGGGCGACGGTATGCCCGCGGCGGGGAAGGGGAAAGTGGTGGGCCGTACACACGCTAACGACTTGGGGATGTAAGCGATTGATTCGCAACTGTATGTCTTCAGGCCATTCCGGAAAGAAGGGCGTTCCTGCTAAGAGACGATTTTAAGTTGTGACCTAGGCCGCCGTGGCGGGACATCGCAATGCGGGCAAAGCCCCCTACATCCCCAGGTTTTACAGGTGCCGAAATTGATTCTGATCAACTATTTGACACATTAGTTGCGCGTCGACCACATCCTATTGGCCACTGATTGGCCAATTTGATTGTGGAGTGATCCTTCTTGCTGCAAGTAATGCGCTGTCTTCATGCTTCACTACTCGCTGCACTTTCGTTCTCTCTCACTTCACCAGCTACCGCACTCACTGTGATGTTGACGCCGGACGACTACGATGGGTTGTATTCGTACGCGACGGCGAGTCTGGGCACACAGAGAACTGACGTGTTCCCCGTGGCGGTCCCATTCTCACAGACGGTTGTACAGGTCGGATGGCAGGCAACGATCACTTCCACCTACGAATTTTCGAACTCAGGCTTCTTGATCTCAGCGGACGCCGTCCGTGGGTCGGGCAGGCATGCCGGCGCATGGAGTACGGGGCAAATCTCGTTCACACTCGACGAGCCTGCCCTCTATACCGCTTCTGGACTATTTTCGGCACTCAATGAAGTCGACGGTGGAAGCGTTGAGTTGTGGGCGGGCCTCTGGGACATGACGCCGGACACGGGCCGATATGTGTTTTGGGATAGACACATCAGTCGCGAGACACGGAACGAAACGCTTTCGCTCGGCGGAGAAGACGGTGACCGCGACGGCTTTAGCAGAGGGTCGCTAATGGGAATTCTCCTCCCTAACGTTGAATACAGGTTTCTCTATAGGATGAAGCTCTTTGTCAATGGGGCACCCACGGGCTCCTATCGCCCCGGGCCTACCGGCCACGGATTCGTATCCCTTGATCTCTCACCGATTCCTGAACCGGGGACCGGACTGTTGCTCGGAATCGGGCTTGTCGGAATGGCCGGCTTAAGAAGCACGGGGCCGCGATCGCGCCGGACATCCTGACGCGGGCGAAGCACTCCGGAAAATGCGCACGGTCTTGACCTCGTTACGTGAGCTCGTCTCAACCTCAGGGAGGTGCGAGCCTTCCTGGAATACCCGGCCTTGGCGCCACACTCTTGAAAGCGGCCTGTTCAGTGACCTGGCGTGCAGAACATTTGCCTTGCTTACTTACGCTTACATGGGATCAAAGATCCCTCGAAACGGCCCAACTCAGAGACTGGTGCCGCTATCGCGAAGCTCTCGACGTATGTGCTCCCGTCTATCAGCAAGCGAACTGTTTCGTTGCAAACATCGCTCAGCCAGGGCTGCAAGGAGGCGATATCGAAACGAGCTTTGATACTCCTCGACTGCCCAGTGAATTGTCACCGAATCGGGACAGAAATGCGCGGAACAACCGTTGATCGTTGGTACCGTTAACGCAGTATGGGGCAAACGTCGATTGTCGTCTGCCAATGGACACGTGGCAGTGCAAGTCGAGCACTTAGTTAAACCAGCGTTAGCCGATCAACGAGCGGGAACATCAGAGCACATGCATCCCAAATTAATGGCCGCCCTGATTCTCACGTTGCTACTGGTCGCTCCGTCAGTCGCTCTCTCCGAAGACTCCCTCCCCATCGATCCCAACGAAATCGTCATGAACACCTTCAATAACCTCTACGGCTTCAGCTCAATCCAACAAGTCGAAGTCTCCACCGGCACGCAGCAGGGGGAGAGCTTCACTCGCTCAGCCCAGGTGGTTCGGGCAGGTGCTGCCGAGGGTTTGAATCGAATGCTTGTTCGATTCAAAGATCCGATGGATTTGCGGGGTGTCGGGATTCTTTTGAAGGAGCGAGAGAACTTTCAGTACGACGCTTTTATGTATCAACCTGCTTTGAAGAAGATTCGGCGGGTCTCGGTTTATCAGCGCAATGATCAGTTCTTTGGGACGGATCTTTCTTTTGAAGACCTCGAAGGCAAGCGGGCCAAGCAGTGGGGCGCCCGCCTGCTTCGATCTGAGGAGATGCTTGGGCGTAAGACATGGGTCATTGAGCTCACACCGATTGGCTTTCCGAGTGGCTATAAAAAGATTGTCGGATGGTTCGATCAGGAGATCCCGGTGATCGTCCATTTTGAATACGTGCTGAGCGGGAAGGGCGACGAGATATACAAGACGGTTGATCTCGATCCCGGCGCAGTCGTTGAGAAGGGCGGCTACTTTATACCGACACGTCTCAAGTTCTCGGGGTCGCAGGGAACCCAGACGGTGGTCAATATCTCCGGCATCGAGATTCTCGAGGTGCTGCCGAAGAAGCTATTCTCGCCTACGTCGCTTGAGCGTGGTGATGTACGCAGCGACGCATCAAAGTCCAAGCAGAAGTAGCAGCCCCCGAGCAGCTACCGAATTGGGCGCGACGATACGCGCCTAAGCTAACCGCCCATCCACGATCTTTACTCTGCGGCCCGCACCAGATGCGATCGCCTCGTCATGGGTAACCACCACAACAGTGGTTCCCTCACCGTTTAGCTTTCGCAGGATTTCCAGCACGTTCTTTCCAGTGGCTTGATCAAGGCTGCCGGTCGGTTCGTCCGCGAGGATGACTAACGGTTCGATTGCGAGTGCTCGAGCCACTGCAACGCGAAGCATTTCGCCGCCTGACAACTCCTCTGGAAGCCTGTCTTTAAGCGATGCAATTTCGAGTCGCTCGAGCGCCGTATCTACCCGACTGTTGATGATGTCGGGCGAGAGTCCTTCGAGGCGAAGAGGCAAGGCCACGTTTTGCGCCGCGGTCAAATCAGGGAACAGGTTGTGAAGCTGATGGACGAAGCCGATGGACGTGCGGCGTAGGTCGGCAAGTTGCCCGTTCGATAGCGAGGAGATTGAGTTGCCACCGATGCGGATGTCACCGCTCGTAATTTCGCAAAGACCCGCGATGGCTCTGAGCAGGCTGCTCTTGCCGGAGCCACTCGGGCCCTCGATGGATACGAACTCACCTTGCAGGATATCAAGAGAAATGCCGCGCACAGCTTCCACGGAGACATCGCCACGCGTATAGGTGATGGAAATGTCTTCTAGCTGAACTGCGATTCGCCGATCCTTGGTCAATGTTATTTCCCTGGTCAGCGTGCACCCCGTGGGGTGCGAACCTGCTTGCAGTTCGCGGTATCAAGACTTCTTCCGAAAAGAGTCTAACATTGCGATCAGGTAGGTGCGTATGGATAGAACACTTTTACTGGCGCGAGTGGGCGTGATCTTGATGGCAGCGGCGGTTGTACAGGTGAGCCGAAGACAGGACGCTCATGAATAGCGGTTGCGAACAGATTGCGGAGCAAGTGGACCGCGAGCTCGAGTTACTGAATTCAGAGGTCGGTTCACTTCTATCTGGAACCGGCACTGAGCACCTTCATTCAAGAGCCCTGGTGCAAACCGGGAAGCTGCTGCGTCCGCGTCTTCTATTTATCTGCGCACTGCACGCGGCGGAGTCTCGAGGCGAATCCGTCAACTGGTCGCTCGCCAGGCAAGCCGCGTTGGCCATTGAGCTCGCGCACGTAGGGACGCTCTACCACGACGACATTGTCGATCAGTCGACTACACGACGAGGCCACCCATCGGTCTATCGCGAGCACGGGACGGTGACTGCGGCATACGGCGGTGCGCACTTGCTAGTCCTCGCAAACAGGCTTGCAGCTGAGTTTCCAGACAGAATGGTTCGCGATTGGGCGTTAGCAGCAAGTCGCGTGGCAGACGGGCAAACCCGCGAGCTCGAGAACGCTGGCAACTGCGAACTCGTACCCGATGCATACATTCAAATCGCACAACGAAAGACAGGTTCACTTTTCAAGCTCGCCGCCCAGCTCGGCAACTACTGTGGCGGGGGAGAAGGTGAGGCTGAACGAGAGGCCCTGTCGCAGTTCGCTCTAGCTTTCGGGACGTCATTCCAGCTCTTCGACGATCTCGCCGACTTTTCGCGGCCGACGAGCAGCCATCGACCGGCAAGGACGGATCTCAGGAATCGCACCTACACGCTGCCGGTTCTATTCGGACTTTGCCGCGATAAAGACCGTGAGTTGCATTCGCTACTTCACAATGACGGCTACACGCTTAACGACCAGACTGTGGATCTCGTTTGCGAGACGCTGCGCCACGGGGATGACTTCACGAGTGCTGAACAACGCGCACACGTTGAATGCGATGTCGCTGAGGCTGCATTGCGTGAATTGGCTTCGACCGACGCGCGCGATCGCCTCCTCGAAATGGTCTCGGAAGCGCGAAGCCAGGGGCGCCTTGCTCGGAGCGCAGCATGAAGTCTGACGTACTGATTATTGGAGCAGGGCCATCCGGCAGCGCAGCTGCGCTTGCACTCGCGCGTCAGGGCGCGAAGGTCACCGTCCTTGAGAAGACAGTCTTCCCCCGCGAAAAGACCTGCGGCGACGGGCTGACTCCGCGTGCGATCGCATCTCTTGCGGACTTGGGGATCGATATCGCACAAGAGCCGTTCATCCGTCATGTCGTGACACAGACGATGGGCAGCAGGAATCAATGCACGGTTGAGCTTGCAGGCAACGGAATAGCGACAACGATACCGCGCTCGGTACTCGACAATCGGATTGCCGAAGCAGCAACCGCCGCCGGCGCGTCCATACGATTCGCGACGTCAGTAGAGCAGCTCATCGTAGAGGACAGCTCGGTTGGCGGGGTTGTCACTCGCAATCCGAATGGTTCGATCGAACGGCTCGTTGCACCCGTAACGTTGCTTGGCGAAGGGTCGGTCGGCAAACTCCGCTCGCAAGCTCCGCTGCGTGAAGTCCGGGGAGTGCATCGCTGTTTCGCAGCAAGGAGGTACTGGGAGGGTGTTGAATTCTCCTTCAAGGACGCCTCCTACGAGATTACGTTCCCGCTTGAGTCCAACGGCCATCCGGTTGTTGGCTATGGCTGGGTGTTTCCAATGGGCGATGGGATCGCGAATGTGGGCGTTGGCTATTTCACGCTCGG
>JBLIOI010000171.1:0-8215 GCA_047639675.1 Planctomycetota bacterium
CTGTATTGAGGTCTCAACGCGATCGGGGAGTGGTGTCGTATTCATCGACACCTACCCGTGAAAGTCCAGCACCAGATCCTTAGCCGGAAATTGAAAGGGCACTGCGCCTACTATGGCATCACCGGAAACTCGGTGGCGCTGATCAAGTTTCGGCGAGGGATGCGGGGGCGATGGATGAAATGGTTACGACGGCGTTCGCACGCTGCGTACGCTAAGAACCGGAATTGGTGGAGCCGCTTTCACGAGCGGTATCCCCTGCCTCCAGCTCGGGCCATTCACTCCATCTACTCCCGAACGTAGCGAACCCATGAGTTTGAGGAGCCGGATGCGCTAATCGCGCACGTCCGGATCTGTGGGAGCCCTGGGGAGGTAACGACCCAGGGCCACCCAACGCCGGCGCCAGGCCAGGCCTGGGCGGGGGAGGATAGATGAATGATCGAACATAAAAAACGAGGGCCGCAAGCTTCATGCTTGCGGCCCTCGTCTGAATGCTTGCGTTCTTATGTTAGAGCGGTGACTTCTTGAACATGGCGCTAATTGCGTAGCCCATGCGCTTCTTGCCAAGTTCCTCAGAGGGTTGCTCGAGGAGATTTGCCTCGGCACTTCCGGTCCAGACGACGCGGCGTGTTTTGGCGTCGCTGACGATGATGACGACTCCACCTTTCGGGACTTCCTTCAGGCTAGTGGTTCCCGCTTCTTCGTCGACGACTGCATCGATCGACTTCATGTCGATGCCGACTCCGTACATTACTAACAGGTCCGGGTCGGCAGCGACTTCGGAGAGCCCGCGTCCGCGCAGTTCCTGGTTGGTGAGGAACATGATCTCGGCGCCGATGTCGAGGTCCGGAATCGCCCAAGTGCCATCGGGATCACGAATAGCCGCGGCTGCCGCGACCCATGCGTAGGAGCTGTAGCCATCGAAGTTGGCTTCTGTGCTGGCCTCGGACTCAACGACGATATCCGGGTAGGGCGTACTGGCGCAGCTGGCGCCAAAGAACGAAAGTGCGGACAGGCCGCAGAGGGTTAGTGTTCTGAACAGCTTCATTTTGGGTGCTCCTTGATGTTTGTGGTCCAGAACCTCCTCTGGACAGCTATGAATAACCTTCTCGGGGGCAGACCCTACCGTGGATTCTGAGAGAGTCCAACGATCGGGCGTAATTACATCAAGCTGCCCTTTGCAATACACATTTTACTCGTCTTGGGGCATCCTTTGCTCACGACCAAGGCCTTGAAGACTCGCTGAATTGACTGATTCAGGCTGGTTTCAGGGCTTGGACTGAAAGGGGAGGCCAACGCATGGAGGCGTCTCGATTCACCACGGACTGCGAGTGATCCCACCTAGGTGGCGCATGGTCTTTGGTTCTGATAAATACCAGCGAGAGGCCGCCTGAGAAGCAGCTCGACACTAAGCAAGAGATTCAAGTCAACCATCACACTTTCCCTGCTCCTCTCGCTGACCGCTTGCATGGTTCAGCAACGTCCGATGCCTACTCAACGGCCGCCGGCGGTTTCACCAGCCTTTAGCGCCCCCAACTGGGGTTACGGTTCCCGCAGGGACTGTTCTCATGGTGCGTACGTACGACAGCGTAAACACTAGGGAGCACAGTCAGGGCCACCGCTGGACCGCGACTCTCGAAGCGGACTTGGTCTCTGGCAATGAAACTATCGCTCCGCGCGGCAGCTAGCCTCTTCAAGGAACGTATCTAGTCGTTGAAGGATGTCCGCCAAGTCTTGCTTGCCGCTACCTTGGGCGTTTAGCAAGCTCTCGGCCTCCTCTCTTTGACCGTTAACCGAGTAAGCTTCTAGCTTCGGACCAGCAGGTCTATCGAAGGCCTTATTGTCCTGATGCGCAGCTGGCGAGGAAGGCAAACAGCGCGAGAATTATTGAGAGCGTCGTGTTTGTGGTTTCCATCGCAGAATCCTCGTGAAACGATGGCTCTGCGTCGAACCGATGGCTTGCGCGTTTCGCCGAGCCGACCACTATCTCCGGTGCTGATTGGTTGAGAAGCACATGGGCGATTCAATCTTCACAATCCGAGTTCTGAGACAATAAACGATGTCGCAAATTACTTCCCTGCGCTGGTTGGCGCTCGTCCTTTTGCTCGTAGCCTCCGCTGGTGCGCGGGGGCTTGCACAACAAGACGCGAAGAGTACTGAACAGCCCGCATTAGAGATCGCGCAAACCCGGCTTGCCGGGTTGTCGGACGAGCAGTTGACCGACAAGACTGGTTGGAAGCCGGCGCTAGAGATGCGTATCGGCTTGCTCCAAGAGCTGCAGGATACGGAGGCGAAGCTTGCTCAGCTCCCGGCGGATGCGGATGCGGAGGGGCAGCTGGTCGATTTGCAGAGCGAGCTGGATAGGTTGATAGCGATTTCAGCCCCTTCTTCCTCGGACCTGCAAAACATCGATCAACTCGCCGAATACGAGAAGACTTCGGTGGCGGCCGAATCAGTAAGGGCTGCGGCGCAGTTTGCCGTTGATGAAGCAGCAAGTTCCCAGAAGGCGGCTCGCGAAGAGCTTACGAACTCGACGGTGCGCGAAGCCGACGCGCGTCAACGCCGTGCCGCTCTAGTTGGCGAAGATGAGCTTTCGCGCTATCGTGTCCAGTCGGCAGAACTTGAGAGCCGCGCGGTGGCTGCGCGTCGTACTTATCTGACGAGCGCCCTTGAGAAGTGGGTGGCGCGGGAGCCTGTGCTTCTACTTGAGTTGTCCGTTGCTGAGCGCAAGGCGAGTGCGGCCGCCGGTGCTCTCGAACAAGCTCGCTTGCGGGCCGCCGAGTTGCGAGCCACCGAGGAGCAGCAGGCACGTGATTCCGCGGCCGAAGTGGCCCGTCAAGCTCACGCGGAAGATGATCCGATCGAACGGCTCAAACTGCGAATGCGCGCTGAATCCGCCACTTTGGAAGCGGATCACACTCAGCAGCAAACTCAGATTGAAAACCAAAAGGCGCGCATTGAATGGGAGGGCGCCCAATTGGCTCGGCACGAGTCGGATCGCGAGGCGTTAGAAAAGCGATTGAAGGTCCGGTCGGCAGGGTCGGATAAGTACCTGCTGCGGATCTATGGGCGCTGCGAACAGGCACAGAACGCGCTCGAGAACGTTGACTATCCAGCTACAGATTCTGGATCGGAGGCAACGCAGGAGATGTTGGCGACGGTGCTTGATCGTCAGTGGGAACTACGCCTACTCACGACGGAAAACACGAGTCTTTGGCAGTTCCTGGAGGAGATGGGGGTGGAACGCGAAGAGGAAGCTCTCAAGCTCTTCCCCGAGGTTCTGAGAGAGATCGGCTTGCTTGAGGCTTTGGCTACACGTCAGAAAGGGTTGGAGGAAACCGAGGCGAAGTACTCCACGGTGAGCAAGCTACTCGCCAATCGCGAGAAGACTCTCAATGAGCTGGAACAGTTCATCGCGGATCGGATGATGTGGACACGGAGCGCGCCGCGCATCAATACCGATACGTTTACGGGAGCGCTGGAAGAACTGGGGCATGTCTCCGATTTATACTTCTCGGACGAGTTCCGATCGCATGCGTCGGGACGGGCGAGCGCGCAAGGAATGTCCTTCTTGGGCCTGCTACTTGTCCTACTCGCATTGCACTTTTGGCTAAGGCGCCTGCGCGTAACGGATGAGAATCGGGCGAAGCTAGGCCCCAGCCTGAGCGTGTTATTGTGGGGGCGCGTCCTGATCTACGCGGCGATTCCGTCGGCTGCCATTTGGATTGTGGTGGGTGCCTTCGAGTTGGACAATGTACGCGTCCACGAGACGAAGCCATTGGCGACGTTTTTTCACCTGCAGGCGCAGCTGATTCTCTGGCGCCGGATTGCGCGCGCGCTAATCGGTCCAAAGGGCTTGGCAATTGGCAAGTGGGGGGTCGTGCCGGAAGTCGGCGCGCAGCTCAACCGTAGTATTCGAATCGCGACCTTTGCTGGCCAAGCTTTCTACGCGCCTTGGCTAGTCTTGGGCGCGGAGCCCTTCGGAGCGGTGCACCTTACACGTTTGCTGTGGCTGCCCTACCTGGCGGCCATGGCGACTTCGATCCTGCTCCTCTTGAGGCGTAAGGGTCCCGTGGTGAAGACTTGGACTGCCCCTAGCGGTTTGTCGCGAACGTGTGTCGTGGGCCTTGGCATTCTGGGAGTGGTGGTGCTCGTGCCGATCCTGCTCTTGGACGTGCTCGGGTACGGGAACGCTTCCAGTCAGTACACCACCAATGGGCTACGGATCTTTGAGGCCCTATTTGTGTTGATGGGTATCTACCGCTTTCTGGATCGGGGCGGCAATGCGCTGGTTAGAAGTGTGGCGGGCCGCTTGTCAAAAGGTGAGAGCGAGGAGAAGCTCGCCAGCCGACTCAAGGCGGGCAGAGCACTCGTCAGAATGACCTCGACAGTTTCGATTCTGCTAGCGCTCGCCTTCTTGCAGAACCTTTGGGGGATCGGCGCCCCAACCCAACGATTGCTCTCTGCGATTGAAGTCTTCGAGCTTAAGCCTGGGGTCTACCTCACTGGGTGGGAGGTAACGCTGGGATTGGCGTGGATCATTGGTGGGCACATTGTCGTTCACAATCTCTCCCGCCTGCATGATCGAGTGTTGGTGCCAATTATCGGTAGCGGTGAGGTCGGAGGCCGCTATGCGGTTCTGACCTTGGTGCGCTATGCACTGTTGTGCTTGGCCTATCTGCGCGGGCTAATGATCGTCGGCTTGGACACGGAGACTCTGGGCTGGTTGTTGACCGGTGCGTCGGTTGGCTTGGGCTTCGGAATGCAGGAGATCGTGGCCAACTTCATTAGTGGCTTGATCCTCTTGTTTGAGCAGCCGATCCGTGTCGGTGACATCATTACCGTGGGGACGACGGGTGGAAAGGTCGACAAGATTACGATCCGGGCGACAGTCGTAACCAACTGGGAGCGTCAAACCTTGATCATTCCGAACAAGACGTTCATCACCCAGAACGTCGTCAACTGGACACGTAACGACCAAGTGATGCGGCGCTCGCTTCAAGTGCGCGTGGCGTACGGGACGAACATCGAAGAAGCTCTACGACTCATCGACGGTGTACTGACAGCTCACCCGAGTATCTTGGAGGATCCGCCGCATCGCATTTGGATGCAGAAGTTCGGTGACTTTGGAGTTGAGCTGGATGTCTTGTTCTTCACAGCAATCAGTGATGGACTCTCGACGCGCTCCGATTTGCATGCTGCAATTTTGAACCGCTTCAAGGCGGAAGGGATCGAAATCCCTGTTATCACACGCGACGTGCAGATAGCGGAGGGCTAGAAAGCCTCACCCACACCAAAGTAGATAGCGGATTGGCCATCGCCAAAGGCAAAGTCGAGTCGAAAGTTGACGTGATTCTCTTCTTCCAAGGTGATCCGTAGCCCGAAGCCGCCGCTCGGCAGAACGTCGGCGTCATCCAAGTCGGAGAGTGAAGGGGCAACCGTTCCTACCCCCCCGAAGACCACTCCACCGAAGCGCCAAAACAATTCGCGGCGGTACTCCGCTTGGACAGCTAGCAGAGTCTTGTCGTGAATGGTTCCAACTGTGTAGCCACGCAAGTCGGATTGCGAACCGAAGAAACTCTCGGCATAGAACGGAACATCGCCGCTGGCGAAACGCCCCGAAGCACGCACAGCAACCACATCTCGTTCCCCGGGGCTGAAGTATGCGTTGTAGGAAACCGGCACGATTTGATAGGTGAATTCGCTGCCGAGGCTCTCGTCGTAGGCGCGCACTTGTAAGTCGGCGGTCGATCCAGTGCGCGGATAGAAAGTGCTATCGCGCGTGTCGCGCAACACGCGCAACCCGAGGGAGATTGAATCTGCCTTCAAGTCCTCATCATCAATCGCGTCCTCTTGATCTTCTTGGCGAATACTGGTGTCGAGTCCGCTCACCAATACTTGTGGGCCGATGAAGATGCGTTCGACGATCCGCGCCAAAAACTCAGCGCCGAATAAGGCGACATCCTGCTGAATCGGGACCTCGCCATAACCATCCACAGTCAGCTCGTAGTTGATGCGCATTTTCGCGACACCCAGAGCGAGCCTGTAGCGGTCCTCATCGAAGTAGCCTTTGAACATGGCTGAGATACCACGAGTACTGTTGTCGGAATAGAACGCACCGCCGCCGATGAGTGATGGCGGAGAGCCCTCGCTCAACGGAGTCAAGTACGCAACGCCCAACGCGAGGCCAGCACCAATTGTTGGGTTCAGAAAGGGAATCGGGGCGACTACAAAGTCGCCATCTTCTTCCTCCAGGGGCTCCGGAATGAGGGAGACGACACCAGCCGGATCTCCGCTCCCGGAAACCGGGCCTCCGCTTAGTTTGCCCGTGTTGGCGAGGATGTCTCGAAAGAGCCGTGACTCCTTATTCGCTTGTTCAGGCCTGGACTCCCCGAGTCCGGGCGCCGCCGGGGTTTCCTGATCTTCCCCAGCTTTGGGGGTCGTGCAGGAGCTGATCAGGAGGGCGCAGGCGATGAGGGCGGATACAGACGGATGAGCTTGGTTCACAATCCCGCGATTGTGACTTGGAATCGTCGACTCTGACACCTGTTTTCATGCTGATTGCGCGCCCCGGAGCTTTCATCGATCGAGCGGGAGGTTTCTCGCGAGACGATCGTCGACTAACCTATCCAGTACAGGATTCGGGGAGTTCCGCCCGAAACTGGGCGAGCAGAAGCGCTGGGCTTCTCGCTTGCCTGCCAACGGACTCGGGGAACATAAGGAGGACTGAATAAGTGAAGAATCTATCTTCGATGGCTTTGGGCGCGATTTTGGCTCTGAGTGGTACTTGGCTGCTCTCTGCGATGGAACCGGCGCCGAGCGGACTACAGGCTGGCGGGCTGGTTGCGGGCAGCAAGGTGTTCGGCTTCAACTTGTTGAAAGGTGAGGGCAGCGGGATCAAGGGCCTAACTGACGCGAGTCCAGTTGCGGTTCGGGAACGCTCGGGGCGCTGGGCTCTGATTGAGTTTCCCTCGTTGACGACGGGCCCGGTTTGGGTGAACACCGACCTTGTGATTTCTTACCGGTCGAATCCCTAGAAGCCGCGGTGACACGGTTAGGACCTGAATCGTAGGACAGGGCCGCGCTAGATGTGATTCAGAGCATCTGTTAGCTTTATCGCACATCGATCCCCGATCGGGGATCGACCTTAAGACGTCAGTGGATGAGAATAATGATCATGAACCGAGCTCGATTGATACCCGCCCTCTTACTTGCCCTGGTGGGCAGCGTTCTCGGTGGTTGCAGTTCCACTTCCTATCAGCTCGTGCCGCCGCCCGTGGACGAACAAGAGGCTCCCGCTGAAGATCAGTGCCGGGTCTATATCGTCCGCGCCAGCAATGGATGGGGCAAGATTCGCGAGGTGGAGATAATCGATCGTGACACGAAGATCGGTAGCCTCGGCACCAATAGCTACCTCTGCTGGGACCGCGAGCCTGGTCGCCACTCGATGCAGATTCTCTTTCACGGGTCCGTGCTGACGGATGGCGTGATGGAGGGGATCTTGTGGTTCGAGGGCGAGGCTGCGGGCACCTACTACTATGAGGTCAATTTGCGCCAGAGCGATCGCAAGCCGGAGGCCAAACTGCTCAAGCCGGAAGAAGGTCGGGCAATGGTGGCTGAGCGCAGCGCCGCAGAACCGCGCTAACTCATGGGCTAGGCGTCCAAGACCTGATATTGTCTGCGCATGCAAAAATTAGTCGCGCTGTCGCTTTTGGTGTTTCTCCCCGCCTGCCTGAACACGGGGCCAGGGGGGCGTAGCTCCAACCAGGACACCTTCGAGGAGGTCTACGGTTCGGATCCGCTCAAGGCACCGGCCAAGGATCACGGCTTGAGAAAAGGCCAAGTCTTGATTCAGGGAATGCTCGGAGCAACGATGCTCGATGAGGTTCAACGTACGGGCGGAACCAATCCTGCAGATGGGGACAGCACCGATGGCTTGAGCCAGATGCCTCTTATTGGAGGTAACTGGCAGATGGTTATGGGAGGCGACCGGCTCGATTGGGGTGTCGAAGTTGGCGGTTCCCTCGGGTGGCGCAGTTCCCAGACTTATGTGAATGTCGGCAGCTCTGGGTTGGTGGTAGCCATGGATGTTGACATGTTCATGCTCGACCTTTCGGGTGGACCGTTTGCCAGCATTAATTTGGGAGAGAAGCTCCGTGCCTATGGGGCAATCGGACCGCTCATGCAGTTCGTTAACTACGAACATGAAAGCAAAGAC
>JBLIOI010000172.1:0-8197 GCA_047639675.1 Planctomycetota bacterium
CCCGGGAGGCTGGCGGATCCCGACTTAGAGCCTCGCGCCGCAGACTCCAAGCCCGGCAGGCTAACCCCAGCAGGACCTTCTTGAGCCAGAGCCATCGAAGGCAGGCTTAGCACAAGAGCAACAACCCACAGCTTGGGACGAAATGGACTTTGATGCGAACTCAAGCAGCCCGAGGGTTTGGATTCGACGGAGATGTTGGATCGGGTGCTGGTCATTGATCGTTCCTAGTTCTTCAATCCGTTATCGAAAGCAGCGGGGGGGATGCTCGAGTTTCTCAAACTATGCTCCTAGACGGAATGACTTTCGCCATGCCCGCTAGAGTCTAACGAACCTCAGAACTCGACGTCGATGGTGCCCGTTTCTTCAAGCGACACGGCGGGAACTCCTTCGAAGCTCTTCCGGTTGCGACCCTCGCCAACTTCAATTGTATAGGTCCCCTTGCGGAAGACCTTCGGTCGAAAACGATTGCCGGAGATGCGCAGGCAGTAAATCCAATCGCCGCTGCTCTCTTCGATCACGCGTACCACGGAATCTTCTTCCCCTGTGACGACGAGAGTGGGCAGATAGGCGACTGCTGCACGGCCATAATTGTCACCTTGCGAAATGGTCCGAGGCCATCCGGGATATTGATTGGCCGTCGGATCAGCCATGTCGACATTGCGAGGCCAGCATTCCATGGTGATCTCTCGAGCGGCTTTGTTGAAGCGCATGACTCCGAAGCCTGCGGCTCGCGTGGTGAGCTTGCCCCCCGATCCGCCAGGTTCTGGATTCGCGACGGCAAGGCAGGTCACATGGTTGCCGAATCCGTCAAGGTGATCACCGAGATGAGGCGCCATGCCTGGAACGCGATTGGCGCCCTCTTCGATTGGATTCCACCAACGCAGGTAGAGGTTGGCGATAGAAGGAACGCAGAAGGAATAATTTGCGTCTCGCCACTCTCGGATACCGTGCTGGAAAATCGTGGCTAGGTGTTGATCCCCTGCGAAGTGCACAGCGAAGCACTTACGCAGTGCATCGATCGCCTTGTTGCGTCCGGCTTGCGGCCAGCCATTGGAATCTAGATCCGCGTGTAACCGGCCGTTCAACTTTCCGTGGATGTGCGCACCTCCCGCAAAAATCGTTTGGGAGAGGGCGACCTTCATCTGCGCATCCTTCCAGTCCTGTCCCCAATCCTCCAGGAAGTCCAGTTGGCGCTGGCCGAGCAGTACTGCTTCAGGCACATCGACACTCGCCGGGTCATAGTCAGGATTCAAGATGTGATCAGGACGCGGCCCCTGCTTGGGGATAACGCCCGAAGGCCCGGTCTTGAACTTGCGATCCTCCAAGATGGCAAAGCTAATGCCTCCCCAATTCAGGTCCGTGTAGTAGACCCCGATCCCGCGTTCGACAGGGGTAGGGTCGTAGGGATCCGGGAGATGGCTGGTTTGGGCGCGCTCTACATTGCGAACGTACTCGGGGGACTTGTAGTAGCCGCCATCATGTCCCGCACCCGTATGAGATTGCTTACCACTTTGACCCCAGAGGTTCGCTTGGCCAACGTCGTGATCGTCGGGAATCGTGATTGTTGGCCGGTCCCTCATGATCGGGCCGAAGTCCCGGCCAAATTTCATCCAGGCTTCGTAGTGCCGATTGTGGTCATAGACTTGATCTCCGGAGAAGAAGAGCAGATCGGCATCTATGTGCTTTACGTTGGCGATCAAGTCGGCTCGGGAAATGTCTCCTCCGTGAGCAGGACGGATCGAATTTCCCGTGAACCCGGCGACGACAATTTCATTCTTATCCCGTGGATCGCGACGGATTCTTCCTGTGTAGAAAGCAGATGTTCCATGGGCCAATCTATAGGCGCTGTCTTTGGTGTCATCCCAATTCGGTAAGCGGAAGACGGCGATCCAACCATCTTCGTTGACTGTCTCACGTGCGATCTCGACCCAGCCTTTCTCTTTGGCAACTTCAAGCCGCACTTCACGGGCTTCGCCTTCGAGAAGCGGGTGCAATTGGGCCGTCATCTTAAGCACAGACTCATTGACCGTGTAGAGAGCAAATCCGATCACCTCGCTGCGTTCGATCTTTGGCAAGGCGAGAAGGTCTATTCCTTCTTGTCGTGCGGGGAGGTGCACAGTCAGGGAGCCGACAATTTGGAACGAGATAAGAGAGCAGAGGATCCATGAGCTAATGAGCATGGCCCGATCCTACGCTGCTAACCTGTTGCAGTGCTAGCTTCCGTCAACACGGCGCAGGGCACCGTGTTGACAAGAAGGATTGCGAGTCGTCTGATTGTCATGGGGCTGGAGTGTGCGAGGCTTTTCCTCGATCTCGTCCCGATTCGCGCGTCTAAGGATTGAATTGGCTTATAGCCACCCACACCTCATGAGGGATTTAGCTTCACTTCTTTCGGTTCTCCTTGCTTCCCCGCTGGCTTTTGCATCGGGGGGGGATCCAGACTTGAACTCCGCGGCGCTACCCTCTTCCGGAGTTGGGAGCGGCCCCCGAGTAGATTATCTGATCGATGGTTCCAGCTATGTAGCGCGAGCTCTGAGCACCGAAGACGGTCGGGAGTTGACGCTTGATAACGGCCTCGTGCGCAGGACTTGGCGAATGAGTCCCAACGGGGCTTGCGTGGGCTTTGACAACTTGATGACGGGCCAGTCGATGCTTCGTTCCGTTCGGCCGGAAGCCCGCGTCACCATTGATGGCGTCGCTTATGAAGTGGGCGGTCTGACCGGGCAACCCAATCACGCCTATCTGACCCCAGCATGGTTGGATGAGATGGGCACGAATCCCGCGGCCCTGAGTCTGATCGGATATGAACTTGGCCTGCCGGCCGAACGGTTGCGGTGGGGGAGACGCCGGCATGCGGCCCCCGGGGTCGTGTGGCCTCCGAAGGGGGTCTATCTGAAAATGAACTACGGTCTGGGCGGAGAAGCGGATGACGTTCAGCACGCCTTCCAAGTGAGTGTTCACTACGAGCTCTACGACGGCGTTCCGGTCATGAGCAAGTGGATCACAGTTCATAACAGTAGCGACAAGGAGATACGTCTCGATCGTTTCACTGGTGAAGAGCTGGCTCTTGTTGAGCACAGCAATTGGGTTGAGTCTCGCGAGGGGGTGGCCTTTCCGAGACCGAAGCAATTGCATGTCGAGTCGGACTTCGCCTTCGCCGGTATGACATCCTTCAACGCGAATCGCCACGTCGTTCACTGGAGGCCGGATCCGCTCTACACGACTCAGGTCAACTGGGCGCGCCAAACACCTTGCTTACTAGTTTGCGAGCCGAGCTATGGGCCGGCCCAGCGCATCGCACCGGGTGAAGAGTTCGAGGGCTTCCGCGTCTTCGAGCTGGCCTATGGGGATTCTGACCGTGAACGACGCGGCCTAGCACTGCGAAGAATGTACCGCACCTTGGCTCCGTGGGTGACTGAGAACCCGATCACCCATCACCTTCTGACGAACAACGCTGAGCGTGTTCACGAGGCGATCGGCGAGGCCAAAGAAGTGGGCTTCGAAGCTCTGATCCTGTCTTTCGGAAGCGGCTTCAACATGGAAAATCGTGATCCGCAGTTCCTGGCAGAGTGGAAAGGCGTGGCTGATTACGCCGAGGAGCAAGGAATTGAGCTTGGCTGTTACTCCCTGTTCTCGTCACGGCATGTCGGGGATGAAAACATGGCTGTCTTGCCAGAAGGACAGTCCGCAACCCACGGACAATGCCCAGCGGTAACGTCCCCCTGGGGTCAAGAGTGGCTCGCTACGATGCGCGACTTCTATGCTGTCACGGGCTTCGATCAATTTGAGAATGATGGTCCCTATCCGGGCGATATCGACATCACAGCACGCCCTCCGTTTCAAACGGGCATAGACGATTCGCGCTGGGTTCAGTGGCGAATGACCAGTGACCTCTATCGAGACTTGCGCGAGAAAGGGATCTACATCAACGCTCCCGACTTCTACTACATGAACGGCTCGAACAAATGCGGTATGGGATACCGGGAAGCGAATTGGTCCTTGCCGCGCGCGCATCAAGTCATTCACACAAGGCAGAACATCTACGATGGAACTTGGAGTAAGACTCCCAGCATGGGCTGGATGCATGTTCCGCTCGCCCAATATCAAGGTGGTGGTGCTGCGGCGACCATTGAGCCCTTGAGTGAGCATCTCGAGCACTACGAGAACATGCTACGCTCGAACCTCGGGATGGGTGTCCAAGCCCACTACCGCGGCCCACGTCTCTTCGATGGCGACAAGACGCGCGAGATGGTCAAGGGCGTCGTCGATTGGTTCAAAGAGTATCGAGACATCTTGGAGTCTGACCTAATCCATGGTCGCCGCGCGGACGGCCGAGATTTGGATTGGATCTTGCACGTCAACTCGCAGCTTGAGAATAAGGGCATGCTCTGCGTCTACAATCCTTTAGACGAACCGGTAAGCAAGAGTCTGCGCGTCGACCTGAACTACACTGGACTTAGGGAGCAGGCTTCGATTCATCACGAAGGGGCCGCCGGCCAGCTGCTCTCCATGGCACGTGACAATACAGTTGAGATCGAAGTTGAAGTGCCGGCGCGTGGAATGAGCTGGTACGTGATTCGATAGCCAATAGGGTGTCGTGCACCTTCTTGTTGCTAAACAACACCCGGGTATACGGCACCGTATCGATTAGTCCTTCGTGGGGATTTCGATTTCGAAGGCGACGGTCCCACTACGATCGATGAAGCGAGCCGTGGTACGCGTAGCGCTCTCTGTTCGATTCACAGTGAGTTGCAGGAAGCTGTTCTTCAGCCCCATGTCCCAAATCAGGCCCGGGTGGGGAGCGTTCGCGCTGGTGATGATGCGGTGATGCATGGGGGAGGAGATCAGCTCGAGAATGTCGTAGCCGGCCGTGGCTTCTGTGGCATGCCGGATAACTCGACTCCGATGAATGTCGCCGCTCACTAAAACTACGCCTCTAATCTGGTGGCGCCCGATTAGCTCAAAGAGTGCGCGGCGCTCGGCGGGGTAAGCTCCCCAGTGATCTGGTTTCTTAGGACGTACGGCATCGTTGTAGATCATGCCGGAGACGATCACTTTGACCGGCGCATTGGAGTTCCTTAATCCCGCTTCGAGCCAGGCCCATTGCGAAGCACCGAGCAGGGTCGGCTGAGATGCATCGAAAATCGAAGGACTGGTGTTTGCAAACCAGCGCGTGTCGAGCACGTAGGTCTCCACTGGGCCGCGCCGAAAGCTCATGTAGACACCTTCATCCTCTTCGCCGTACAGCGGGTTGGCGTGATACTCCATGAAAACCTGACGTGCGCCCTGCTTTCCTTTCAGCTTTCCGGTGGCTCCGTCTTGCCCGAAGTCGTGGTCGTCCCACGTTCCATACCAAGGTGTGGAGTGCAGGACTTTGGCCATGGGCGGGTGCGCAGCAAACTCCTGGTAGCGTTGGCGTTGACGCTTGAGATCGGTGCTATCAATGTAGGGCGTGTCTCCCATCAGAACGATCGCGTCGGACTGCGCAAGGGCGATCTGTTCCCACACTTCTCCAGTGGCCTGATCCTCATCGGCACAGGATCCAAAGGCAATACGCACGGGGCCGAGGGCTTCGTCTTCGGGACCGGTCGTGAAGGAGTAAGGGCCCGCCAGCAGTTCTTCAAACTTTGAATTGGGCGCCTCCTCGGCGTAAATAGAATAGCTGTATCGGGTCTTGGCCTTGAGACCCTGCGCTCTCCAGCGCACGCAAAAGTCTTGCTCTTCTAGCGCCGGGGCTTGAACGCTCAAGGGCTTGGCGTCCGCAGGCTGGGCCTCCCGCAGTTGCAGTTCGTAATTTCCCCCATGGCTAGTTCGCATCCAGAGCACGGCCTCGTTCGCGCTAACGTGGCCGACGAAGGGTCCATGAATTAGCGTCTCAACGAGGGACGATTCGGGGGCCTCTTGTGCTTGCGCCGTGAGCGAGAAGGCCAGACAGGCGACAGAGAGTCTGATCAGGGATTTTTTCATGGAAGGGGGCGAGTAGGCGCTCGAGGCAGAAGGAACGGTAGGTCTCCCTACAGGGTGCTGTACAAATTGACACAGGGTCAAGCGGCAGTTCTGACGATCTCCCGAGGAGTGTTCCGTGCAGCTGAGATCCTTGTGAAAGCGCCGTGCTAGGAAACGAATCGCGGCCGCTCTTGAGACTCCACGCTGGGACCGCTTTCACTCGGCGGGCAATCCGACAGCGAACACTAGCAAGCAAATCACAGCAAGTAGGGCGAAGCCTGCCAAGTGTCGCCCGCGTCCTGGGAGTTCCGGGTGCCGCCGAGCTACAAGAAAAGCGACAGTACATTGAAGAGTGTAGTAAAGCGCGAAGGCTCGAGATGCGTAGGCGATGATGCTGTTGACATCCGTTTCCCATGTGAGCGCCAGCGTCGCCACGAGAATCAAGAAGTAGCCGAGGCGGGCGGGCAACTTGCCGTGGGTGATCTCCTCGAGGAGGCCACCAGCGCAATGTTGTGAGCTGCGAGCCCAATCAGCAGCGCGCAGATCATCCCCAAGTTCAGACTGACCGCATACTTCTCGATCGTCTCAAGTCGTTCCAAACCACGCCAGATCCCAATGGCACCGATGATGATCAGGAGGCCGGATGTGATCAAGTTCGCAGCGAGCGGGCTATCAATCCCGCAGGCGTTGAGCAGGAAGGCGGCGAGTAGCTGAAGGTAGTAGGTCACCGAGATGAAGTAGGCCACTGCAAGCACGAGTCGCGACAGGAACGCAATCTGCTGAGGGACTCCGTGTGATTCGTTTTCGATCGGCTCGAAGTAACGGATGTTGAATCGAATCGCTCCTCCCACCCCGAAAGCAATGAGGAGCAAGAAGCCCATGCAAAGAGCAGCCCAGTAACCAACGACACCGGCCAAGAGTGGCGCGCTGACGAGAAACCCACTGCCCATGATGGAGGCCAAGGGAGTCACCGTGGCATTCCAGCTGGACGAAGCAGCCAGTCGCTTCGAGAAGATCAAGTAGCCGGACACCAACACGACCACGGCGATGATGACGAAATCCAGCATTGGGAGAAGCGAGAGTGGCAGTGCCCTAGGGTCGAGTGGGAGGCCACGATTCGAAGCATGTGGGCCACAGGGTCGCAGGCGCTCTGCTACGGCGGTCATTGGCGCCCAGAGACTCCGCTTGCTGAACCACATACCCGTGCCATTCCCAGTATCGCGCCCGAGGTCCCCGGACTCCGTCTCGAGTTGGCGTCGAACTTGTCAATACGGTGTCTCCAAGCTACCGCTCACGATTTCGTCTCCGGGCCAAAGGGTGAATTCGATCTCGATGGCGTCGGACGTATTGAAGCCAGCAAAGCCGGCCGCCTCGTCACGGAGCCAGCACTGCGGGGTTGTGAGTCCCCGGGGCGGCGATTCCCACGCTGGTCAGATCGACTGTTCCCTGTGCCACACCTCCAGTAGCCACGCCCGGCGGCTGGATGCGGATGATTCCACCCGTCAGGCATAAGAAGCCGTTACTGAAGGGGTTTTGCGCTTGAATCGGAGCGTGCATGAACAGGAAGGACGTTACTGGCATGCAGGTCGAGCGTAGCTGCAGTTCGTTGTTGAGGATACTAGCACTGACCTCGGTGCAAAGGGTCGCGGCTTCACCGCTCGAATTGTCCCGCGCGCTGCAGTCGTTCAATCCGACGGGTTCGTAGGTTTCCACGATGTCGGTCGTGACCATTTGGGTAAGCAATCCACCTGCGAAGATAGCCTTCCCCTCGTTGGCCGTCCCCCCCAGAGCGCCGTGTGACTGTGAGGAGGGGGACAAGGTCTGCCACTTACCGGTTCCCACGTTGTAGCTGTCGACCACGTTGGACATGACAGACTTGGACTGGATTCCGCCCGCGAAGAGCACCGTGTTGCCCAGGGCAACTCCGCAAACGTAGAACCTCGATTGCGCAGGAAATCTCCTCGATTCTCTCCGGCCCTCTACACCTGCTAGTATAGGCGTCCGCATGGATTCCAGCCATCAAGACGTGAATAAGACGCTCTCCCTGCTTCGCGAGGGATCTTTCGGGGCGGCCATGGACTTGAAGAATGCGGATTACACCCTCTCTTCGAAACCATAGTCGGCGACCACTCTCATGGACGATTATCTCGACTACGTTATCGAACAGCTCGCGGGTCTTGGTGCGATCACCTCGCGCAAGATGTTCGGTGGGGCGGGGCTCTACTGCGATGATCTGTTCTTTGGTTTGATC
>JBLIOI010000173.1:0-8017 GCA_047639675.1 Planctomycetota bacterium
AGGGCACGTTGAACATCGACTTCTTTGATCCGCTTGGAGAGAAGCTGCTCTGGCGAGGGACTGCAAAAGCACATGTCCGGGAGGATGCTTCTCCAGAAGAATCCACGGAGCGGATCAACAAGGCAGTAGCAAATATCCTCGAGCAGTTTCCGCCGCACTAACCCAGTCCTCAAGGCTCTTGCTCATGCGAAATTGCGCTACGCTGATTCTTGCTCTTGGTGTCACGGGGTGCGTCACCCCATACAATGATTCGCTCTTCCCCGTCGATGAGCCCTTCCGCAAGAGGGAGATGAGTGCCCACCTAGTACCAGGGCAAACCATTAACCAGGGCATGATCGGCGCTAGCTTCTTGAGTGGCTTAGAGCGCAACGGTGGAGAGGATCCACCAAAGGCGGGGGACTCAAGCTATCCAGAGACCTTTCCATTGATCGCGGGCGCTGTGCAAACGGCTCTGGGCGGTGAAGGACTCAATTATGGTTTTGAGATCGGAGCATCCTTGGGCTTTCAGACAGGTGAAGGATTTGTCGCGGTGTCGGGTAACCAAGGATTGATCGTTGCGGTTGACATCGACCTGCTCTTGGTTGATCTCTTCGGTGGTCCATTCATTAGCGTACCGCTCACCGACCGCGCGCGCCTCTACGTGGGCGCCGGACCGCTAGTTCAATTTGGCTCTTATTCCCATGAGGAGCTTGAGGGGGAGAGCAATGAAATCAGCGGACACGGAACTGGCCTAGGCTTCGGCTGGAATGCTCGTGCTGGTGCCGAAATTGCGGTTGGGGGAACGATGATGCTGGGCTTCGGCGCACGCTGGCTCGATTCTCGGATCGGTTTGAGTGATGGACTTGGTACGTTGGACGTCGTCGGTACCCAGGTCTTTGTCTCCATATCTACCGGGTTTTGATTCCCAGGTATCAACAACCGCAGACCTCTAAGAACTCCCTCTAATGCTCATGACTAGATTGCTTTCCCAGTGTGGTACAGCGCTGCTTCTCCTGTCCCTTACGGCTAGCAGTTTTGCTGCACCGGCTATTCCGGCTTTCCGACAGGAGTCGCCTCCAGTCTCGACGCCAGAAACGGAAGCCGTGATCTCGTCGGAGCCCCTGCCCATGACGGCTCCAGTGACAGCCGCAGTTCCATTGACGACGGAGTACGCGGAGAATATCAACCGTACCTTTGGGATTCGCTTGGGCGGGGTCGCCTATGCGAACTTCGACACGACGGTTCAAGTGAGTTCAGAGACAGGGGTCGGAGCTGTCTTGGACCTCGAGGATTTCCTCGGCATTGACACCTCACACTCGGTTGTGCGGATGGATATGCACTACGCGTTCAACCGGCGTCACCGCGTTGACCTGGGTTACTACGACATCAACCGAAGCGGCCAGCGAAACCTCATCGATCCGATCGATATCGGTGACACTACGTTTCCCGGGGGTGAAACTATCACTCGAATGCGTACCCGGATTCTGAAGCTGGCTTATCGATACAACTTCGTGACAGAGCCGAAGACGAATATAGGTGCGTCTTTCGGCATTCACACGATGAGGATCGGTTTGGATTTCACTTCAGCCAACGGCAGTTTTGACGAGTCCGTTCATGCAACTGCTCCTTTGCCCCTGTTCGGGTTACATGGTTCACATTCGTTGTCGGAGAACTGGGCGCTTTACGCTTCAGGCGAATTCTTCGCCCTGAAACTTGATGAGTTTGCTGGAGCTATCACTGACATCCGCCTGGGATTGGATTGGGACGTGTTTGATCATGTTGGGCTGGGCCTCGAGTTCAACACATTCAACATGGCTGCAGACGTCAAGAGCGATGGGCTGACTGCCGACTTGGAGTATGGATATGGCGGGCTCGGTATTTACCTGCGCGGCTACCTGTAAACGTGTTGGCAAATAACAGCGCCCGGTGTGCTCCCGCAAAGGGGCACACCGGGCGCTGTTATTTGCCGGTTTAGCGGCTGCATCCAATAGAACGCTCGCTCGCTACCACCAGCGACGGAACAAGCCGCCGTTATTGCTGACAGCCTCTTCGACGCGCGCGCGCGCGGCGAGCAGTTCGCTGTTCTTGGTATCGATGGAGAGGGCAGCGTTGATGGTCTTCAAGGCTTGCTGGTAGCTGGTCTGCGTTGCGTACTGCGCAGCCAGGTGCAGCTGAGAGTCAACCATGTGTTCAGTAATGAGGACACGGTAGCCGTCGAAGAGCTCGGAAAGCTCCGGGCTCTCCTTGCCACGCTTCTTCTCGACCTTGTCCAGCTCACTCATGGCCTTCTCACCGTCCTTCCAAGCATCCTCAAAGTGGCGCTTGGAGGCTGAGGTGTTCCTAGAGTTGCCGAGACCATCCTTGATGTTCTTCAGCATGCTGTCGTAACGCTTCTTGCCCGTCGCGAGATCCTTCTTAATGGCCTCGTCGAACTTGGACTCTAGCTCGTCGTCCTTAGCCTCGTGGTTCTTTTCGTAGTGCTCACCCAGCATGTCACTAGCTTCACCTGCTAATGGCTCATTGGGGAGCTTGTTGATTAGCGTGGTCAACCACTTCTCCGCGGTAGCCGAGTCGTTCTTAGCGATGGCTTCGTTGGCGAGGCGCATGCAATACTCGGCGGCTTCCTTGCGGTTCTGTGCCTGTTCCTTCTCTACGGAAGTCTTGAGCTTGGGGTCGAGTTGCAGGGCATCGTTGTAGTGACGTCCAGCATAGGCGTAGAGTTCGATCGTCCGGGCAAAGTTACCCAGCTTGACCAAGCCCTCTGCGGTTCCCACGTCAACCTTGTTCTTGGCGAGCTTGTAGGATGAGAGCCGATCGAGATCCGCCGCCGGGATCTTGTGTTCCTGGCCGGCTTCCGTAACGAAAGTGACCACTTTTGTTTCCGGATCGTAGGCGGTGACCTCGCCGCGAAGGACTCCTAAGCCCTTGGCGCGTAAGACGTCCGTCGCGAGGGCCGGTGTAGAGAGGAGCAGCGAAGCAAAGACCGGCAATGCCAGTTTACGAAGATTGAGTTTCATGGAGTTGTAGCTACTGGTTGATGGACAGTGTTCCGCAGGCGCAATCGGGGTTTTCGTCATTACCCTCGCCGCTCACGCAAGTGGAGTGGAGACAGCTGTTGAGAGCAGCGTCAGCAGTTCCGCAAATGCAGGGGAAATCGTGATTGTCTGATGATTGGTCGGCGGAGTCGCTCTTGCAGCCGGTCAGGGCAACCAGGGAAAACAATAGCGCGGGAAGGATCTTGTTCGTAAGCATGAGGTCGTGCGGTGTCTCGGTCAGAGGGAACGGGGCGGGGCGGCAAGTAGAATAGGATCAAGAAGAGGCGTGGGCTACCGTGTTAGGCCGCGCCTTTTTCCTCACCGCCGATGAATTTGTAAGTGATGGCGCCGATCACGGCTCCGACGATGGGGGCAAGCCAGAACAGCCAAAGTTGCGAAACGGCCCAGCCGCCTACGAAGAGGGCGACACCGGTGCTGCGTGCAGGGTTGACTGAGGTATTTATGACCGGAATGCTGATCAAGTGGATGAGCGTCAGGCACGGGCCGATTGCGATCGGCGCGAAGCCCGCGGGTGCACGCTTGTCTGTTGCGCCGAGGATGACAATCAAGAAGATGGCCGTCATGACCACTTCGCAAACGAGAGCTGCGGTCATGGAGTCTCCGCCGGGGGAGTGCTGACCGAAATCATAGGACGCGAATCCTACAATAGTGGCATGTAGGATGGCCAGAATCGCCCATTTCAGTCCCAAAAAAGGGTTCGTAGGCTGGTCGTCGCGGGGGTCCTGGAAATCTCAGCGACCGAGTGCCCGAGTCGCTATGCTTCTCGCTGAAATTTCGAGGCGTCTGCTCTGACTGGCGCACTCCGCACCCAATCTCAAGGAAAGACGACTGATGCTGCTCCTGAATTCGATTCTGGCCGTAGGGCTTGCCACTCCCGCAACCGCACAACCCGAATTGCCGATCTTGGCAGCTCCCTCCACGATCACTTCAGTTCACTGGGTTGCTCCTGCGTTGAAGCTCGCTGATTCTGAAGGCTATGACTTCAGTTACACATACCTGGAGATTGGTTTTGACGCCACGGACCTCGACACTTTGCCCGATGATGCTGATTCATACCGCCTCCGCGGTTCTTTGGGGCTATTCAGTATTCTCCATATCTTCGCGGACTACGCTTCGCAAAGTGCGGGGCCTGTTGATAACGACTCACTTGGTCTTGGCGTTGGCGCGCACTTCGGTGTCGGCGAGAAGCTCGACTTGATCGGTGAGGTGGCTTGGCTGTACGACGAGGCTCGCGGATTATCGTCCGGCTCCGGCTCCGGCTCCGGCTCCGGCTACAGCGTCTTCTTGGGCGGTCGTTGGATGGTCTTGCCCATGGGCCACGGTGGCCTTGAGATCAACGGTGGCTACCGTTGGATCGAGCGGGACTCGGGTTTGCTCTCTGAGATAATTACTTCCAATGGCCAACTCGGCTCGTGGGAATTGGGCGGTCGCTTCCACTTCCTCAGCGCTTTCAGCATCGGGATCAACTACGCCCTGCTCGAAGACGACACCCGCATCGGCCTCGACGCGCGCTTCTCCCTGTAGATAGAAGCAAGTTCAAGCGCCCCGTGGGCAGGCCTTTTGGCCTATCCACGGGGCGCTTCTTCGTGCCCGCTCATGTTCGATCCGCTAGAAGTCGATGCCAAATCCGATCACAAGTCGATAGTCATCAGGCTCAGGTGTGACACCGTCTGCGTCGGCCAGTGGTTTGTTGATGCGATCCCAGATAAAGCTGAGATCAACATCGAGCCATTCGATCACTTCGAGCGACAAGATCGCAGATAAGTGGTGAATGTATTCGTCGGTGTCTGGCGTTGGAATGGTGATATCGTAACCGAAGTCAAACTCGACGTCAGATGTGAGGTCCCACTCGATGGATGTTGCCAAGAGCACGGCAAGAGACTCATCCGCGCTGCTTTCTCCATCCTGAACTGAGTTGTAGCGTGTGTAGTTGTAGGCCGGGCCACCAGAGACTTCCCAGTTCACCATGTTGTCGTCGAGCAGGTCGTAACCGATCAATGCCGAGGGAGTTAGGCGTAGATCGATGTTGGAGAAGCGATCCTGATGGGCTGCAACGGACAGGGGTGTAACAAACAGGCGTCGAGACAGAAAAAAATCGTAGTGGCTGTCTAGTCGATTGCTGTTTGCAATCTCCACACTCTGCGCCTGGCTGTAGTTGCCGTTGAATGTTGTGTCCCAACGGGTGGACGTCGTTTGGCGGCGTGCGAAGAAGTACGAACTCACATCCGTTTGACTTGAGTTACCCGAGCGCAGGGTGAAGCCAAGGCTTGCTTTGCCGCTCCAAAGCGTTCTCCAGTCTGATCCCCCCGGAACCACCGACATCAGGTATTTACGGTCTGCCGTTCCGCCATCGGGGCCACCAATAGTGACGACCCCATCATTAATTAAGAGCGTGCCGACCAGATCGGGGAAGCCGTCGAGTTGGATCGCCTGGTTCCGCGGAGAGCGGAGAATCGCGACGTCATCAATGTCGAGTTTTAGGACACCCAGCTCGTCGCTATCAAATTCGAGCGTGCCGTCTCGCAGGCTTAGAATCTCTCCTTTCAGCCACTCTCCAGAGGTCAGCTGGATCCAGTCGAATCCGTCCGAAGCAGGCGCCATTGGCTCGAATTCCGTGTTTGATTTCTCAACCGTGGGCTCAGGAGTCTCGGCTATTTGGGGCAGTTCCGGCGAAGTTGTGGACTGGGGCTTCGCACTTGAGACCCCGGCCAATAGGGTCAGGGAGGCTAGCGAAAATAGGGGATTGATGAAGTTCATTGGGGGAGCCTAGAGGCGCCTGACAAACCTTGCAAGTGGAGCTGAGATCCAGTTCTTGGAGTTGGCGCCTGCATGGCAGGGTCTTGGGGCCAATTCAATTTGGTTCAGCGCGGCCTTTTGGGTAGATTTCTGGCTCCACGGCTTGGCGAATCACCGCCATCGTTGGAGTAGCAAAATACCACTCACGTCAAACTCACAAGAGTACAACTGACCATGTTCAAGAAAGTCATCGCAGCCACAGCACTCACAGTGGCACTCATCACGCCCGGATGCCTGGGACCCAACAACGCGACCAACAGCGTCCTGAATTGGAACGCCGAGGTCACCGAGCCGGATTGGCTCAATGAGTTGATCTTCATTGGATGCAACCTCATCCCCGTCTACCCGCTCCTCTGGCTCGGCGACACGTTTATCTTCAACACGATTGGCTACTGGGGCACCAACCCGATCGACGATCCGGGCGAATTCCCGAGCTCGTTCGGCTCGGACGAGTAAGCCTGTTGGCCTAATGGACCAAGGTCCTGCCTAGGCGAAATTTGAGAGGCACCGAGCGAGCACTGGCAAGATGCCGCTCCTCTCGGTGCCTCTATTTATTGCGCTTTGGGAAATGGGCGCATGAAGAGGGCAGTCGCCGCCTGATTGGTTGCGAGTCGTGGATTCTGAGTCGGCGCGCAACTCTATTCGGCGATGGTCGAAGCTAGGAATAGACAGCAGGCAAGCGATTCCGTGCGCCGTTCCGACAGGCTCGTCACGGATGTCATCCTGCCCGGGAGTGGCGACATGAAACTCTCCAAGCTTCTGACCCGTCACCGCTCAGATTCGCGTGTGCTAATCGTCGGGGTTCTACAGCAGATGTGATTGCCAAAAACGGTGTGCTCAAGGAAGGAGTGGAGCTCTTGCGATGCCGTTCGCTGCACACAGTCTCTTGCAGAGCGTGTGCAGCTTGCTCGACGTCTCATCCAAAGCAATCTGATTGCGTAGTACTGCGTTGCTCTTGAGTACTTGTTGCAACTGGCTATGGTGGGCGCCGTATGAAGCTTCATTGGAGAGCGAGAGCGGTCCTTGGCGGCCTGGTTTGGGCATCCCTATCTCAGCAGGCCTTTGCCCAAGACCTAGAACCCCGCAGGTGGAGTCACCTACCGGTTGGCATGAGCGTCGTCGCGGCCGGATACTCGTACACCGAAGGCGATTTAGCCTTTGACCCAGTGCTCGAGCTCGAAGACGTTGAGTTCAAGATGCACGCGGCCATAGTGAGCTACATGCACGCCTTCGCCTTGGCCGGCACGTCTGCACGAGTCGACATCGCAGTTCCCTACGTTCATGAAGCGCGCTGGACCGGCCAGCTCGAAGGCGCGCCCGCATCGACCGAACGTGCCGGTTTGGCCGACCCGCTCATCCGGCTTTCCGTTCATCTCTACGGTGGGCCGCCCCTCAAGGGCCAGGAGTACCTGAGTTATCGCCGTGAACATCCGGTGCATACTTCTGTTGGCGCGGCGATTGCAGTAACCCTGCCTGTCGGTGAGTACGAGAGCGACAAGCTCATCAACCTCGGCAATAACCGCTTCTCGATCCGCCCGCAAATCGGTGTGCTTCACACTCGAGGACCCTGGTCCTACGAACTCACAGGATCCGCATTCCTCTACACCGAGAACGATGATTTTTTTGGCGGTAGTAAGCTTGAGCAAGACCCGATCTACGCCTTGCAAGCGCATCTCGTACGCACCTTCAAGCCCGGTTGGTGGGCAGCTTGTGGAGGAGCCTATGGATGGGGTGGGAGGGCTACCATCGATGGCTTAAAGAAAGACAACAAGAAGATCGATGTTCTCTTGGGAGCCTCCTTCGGTATGCCTCTTACGAAGAGCCAGGGTGTCAAGCTAGCCTACGTCCGAACACGGACCATGGAGTCAGCCGGCGCCGACTCCGACTCTCTGATCCTGGGTTGGTCTTTGCGCTTCTAGCCCGCACCGCGCCTACGCTCCTTCCCACAGCCTTCGCGATATAAGACCAAGACCCTGCGTCATATTCTCGGAAGACCATGCGTCGGAAGACGGCGGTACCGCTGTCTTCCGATGCAACTCTCTTACCTCTTCGAGAACCCGAATCAGCCCTTCGGGAACAAGAACTGAACCTGGAACCGGACCTGCCAATCAGCACCAAGGGTCGGAGTTTCTACGTTGTCGTAGTACTGCAGATTGACATTAATGGGCTGGGAACCGATTTTGAAT
>JBLIOI010000174.1:0-7893 GCA_047639675.1 Planctomycetota bacterium
CGATCCTCGTGCTCCTGCGTCGCAGCTTCCAGAACTCACACTTCTTACACCTCTCGGAGAGCGACGCTGGTGGGCAGCACAAGGTTCGGCTGCGTCTTGCCGAGGAGGTGACGTTCTTGAACAAGGGCGCGATCTTGCACGAGCTCAGTCGCGTACCGGATGGAGCCAGCGTGACGATCGACATGGGAGACTGCCTCCACGTTGACTACGACGTGCACGAGATCATTGAGGACTTCCAAACATCCGCGACAGACCGTTGCATCGATGTCGTTATTGTGCCCGCCGGAGAGCGGGTATCGAGGCATTCACCGCTAATCACCAAGGCAAGCGCCTAACCAAGAGAGGAGCTAGATAACACCCACTATGCACAAGAGCACAAAAGAATCTCAATCGTCAATGACGCCTGCCCAGGCGCAGCGTTTGCTTGAGGACGGGAACGGACGGTTCTGCAGCGGCGAGCAGTCTGGGCGCGACCTTCGGAAACGCGTGGCCGAGACTGGCGGCGGTCAATGGCCTTTCGCCGCTGTCCTCTGTTGCATTGACTCACGCGTACCTCCCGAGCTGGTCTTCGACCAGGGGATCGGCGACATCTTCAGTGTGCGCATCGCTGGCAATGTCGTGAACGATGACATCGTGGGTAGCTTGGAATTCAGCTGCAAGGTCGCAGGTGCACGCCTAATCGTAGTTCTGGGTCATGAGCGCTGTGGCGCTGTGATGGGGGCGTGCGATGACGTAAAGCTTGGCAAGCTCTCCGGCTTGTTGGAGAGGATCGCGCCAGCGATCGAGGCAACAGAGCTTTCGCCGGAACAGACTTGCCGCGATTCGACCAACGGCGACTTTGTACAGGCTGTAGCTCTGAACAACGTCCGTATGGCGGCCGCGAGCATCCTTGAGCAAAGTGACGTCTTGCAGGCGATGGTCAGTGCCGGAGAGGTCGAAGTCGTTTGCGCCATGTACGGTATCAAGAGCGGAGAAGTCACCTTCCTAGATAGGTGACATGTGTCAACGCCGAGCAAGCTTCACTTGCGGCGTTATTGAGATCGTCTCTCGGCGTGGCAACGACGAATGAAGGAGGCCTCGGCACGGGTGCCAGAGAAGACGTGTGCAGGTCGCGTTCCACCGGAGGCCCCGCTAACGCCCTCAACCACCCGCGAATTCTACGGATAGACGCCGTCCGTGTACTTGGACAAGACAGCCTGGCCTCTCATTCGTCGGAAGCGGGCTCCTTGAGCCGCGGAATGTTCTCCATGCCCAGCGGCTTGCGGCCAGTCGGGGCGCTGCGCCCATTGTCCTTGACGGTCAAGCGGGCGAGGAGCGCCTGCAACTGCTTGCGCTTCTCCGCCTCCGCGAAGTACAGGTTCTTCCTCTCGCCGGGGTCTTCCGCGAGGTTGTAAAGTTGACCGGGTGCCTCGGGAGCGCTGTCGGGCAGGGCGTACTTCTTGAGGGTGCCCTTGCTGTAGTTGTTGCCTCCGGACCCCTGGTGGTTGAGGAACTTCCACGGACCCTGCCGCAACTGGAACTCGGAGCGGAAGCTCTGCGTGAGCATGTGCGGGCGCACGGGCTTCTCCTCTCCCTGGGTCCCGAGCAGGACCGGCAACATGTCGTAGCTGTCGACGGCGGTCCCGTCGGGGACAGAGTAGCCAACCACGGAGGCCACCGTCGCGAAGATGTCCGTCGTATTGCTGAGCTGCGCCGTCACTTGGCCAGGCGGAATCCGGCCGGGCCAGCGGGCGATGAAGGGCACGCGATGCCCTCCCTCCCAACCATCGCGCTTCATGCCTCGCCAGCCGCCAGCCGCGTCGTGCCCGTGGTCCTCGCGCATCCAGACGGTGTGCAGGGTCTCCGGTCCATTGTCCGAGTTGAACAGCACGAGCGTGTTCTCATCGATCCCGAGTTCCTCGAGCGCGTCGAGCATTCGGCCGACGAGGGTATCAAGCTCTTGGATGAAGTCCCCGCGCGGGCCAGCGCTGGTCTTGCCATTGAACTCTGGCGCAGGCAAGACGGGCGCGTGCGAGATCTGGGTTGAGAAGACGGCGAAGAAGGGCACGTCCGGGTGCTGCTTGCGGTGCCGGATGATGAAGTCGAAGGTCTTGTCGTAGAATAAGAGGTCCGCATCCACGAACTTGTAGTCCGGGGACATCCAGCCCTCGTCGTTATCCCAACGCCACTTTCCGACGGGGTTGGGGACGTTGTCGCGCTTGTACCTCTGGCTGGCGGGCACCGGAACCAAGCCGTTCTCGATGTAGAGATACAGCGGGTCCGTCGTTGGGCAGTTGGGCGTGACAAAAGACTCGTCAAAGCCCCGCGCGTTTGGACCATCCTCGAGGGGCGTACTCTTCTCGTAGTCGATCAGGAGCGAGTTCTCGAAGCCCCCCCCGAGCTTCTTCCCTGCCTCGTCATACCAGGTCAGCCCCACGTGCCACTTGCCGAAGACCCCAGTTCGATAGCCCTGCTGCTTGACCATCTCGGCGATGCTCATCTCGCCAGGCTTGATGTAGCTCGGGCCGCCCGGCCCCTCGAAGGCGCGCGAGCCGCGGCCTGTGCGACAAACCTGTTGTCCCGAGTACAGGCCGTAGCGAGAGGGCGAGCAGATTGTCGATGGGCTGTGGGCGTCGCTGAAGCGGATCCCCTCGGCCGCCATCTGATCGAGTCGCGGCGTCTGGTAGGCGGCCTTTGGGTTGTAGCTGGAGAGATCCCCGTAGCCCAGGTCATCTGCGTAGATGACCAGGATGTTCGGGAGCTCCTGTGCGTTGCAGGGCGCGGCGCCCCAGGCGGCGCAGATGAGGGATGTGGTGAGCAGCGTCTGGAAGGTCATGCCAAGAAAGTACTGTAGCACGCCCGCTTGTACTTCCTCCTTCCGTGGATGGTCGCACCGACGGTCTCTAGCCGCCTCATCTCGGCGACGGACCAGCGCGTTGCGTATGGCTCGTCGACTATCCTCCCTTGGCTTCCAACTCCGCGAGTAACGAAGCGGAGCCCGCGCAATACTTGCCGACTTCGTGCGCAAGCCGGACGCATAATTGGCTGAAGTCGCCGAGCTAAGTTGGCAAATTCTGCCCGGGCTCGGTGCCGCCGCCTTCACTTTTCAGTCAGTGCGCGATCGCTGATACAGCTACCTACCGCGAATAAGCCCGCTGCGCGAATAGCACCGTCAAGTAGGGGAGCATCGAAACCTTGTTCGGGATCAGCTTGAAGATCTGCCAGAGCCGGGAGGGCTTGAAGTAGAACTTGCGGTAGGCGCGGTTGCGGATAGCGGTGATCTTAGTCTCGGGCGCTTCGGAGAGGTTGATGTCGGTTTGGTAGGGCTCATAGGCTTCCCAATTGCTTGGGAGCTCGAAACCTGCTTGTTCGACTTCTTCGAATAGCTGCGTGCCCTTGAACGGGATAACGCGGAAGAACGCGGCGGTGTGGAAAGCGCTATCCGCTGCCCAGTCGATCGTCGCTTCCATTTCCTCTTCTGTTTCCGTCGGGAAGCCGAGCATGAAGGCGCCGTGCACCAAGACGCCCTGCTTGGCGATGAATTCGACGATGTGCTTGACCTTGTCAATCTTCAGGTTTTTCTTCATCACCTTTTGGATGCGAGCGGATGAAGACTCAACGGCGACCATGCAGCGGTACATGCCCGCTTCCTTGAGCAAAAGCACGAGGTCTTCCTTGAGGATGTCGCCGCGCAATCCGTTGGGGAAGGTCATCTTGAGCCCGTAGTTGCGTTCGATCAATCCGCGTGCAATCGCAGCGGCTCGTTCGGGGCGCAGGTTGAAGATGTCGTCCATGAAGACGAGCTCCTTGACGCCGTGGTTTTTGACCAGGTAGTCAATTTCGGCCAGGACGTTTTCAGCGGAGCGTGCGCGGAACTTTTTACCGTAGGAGTTGTGACAGTAGGTGCAACGCCACGGGCAAGCCCGCGAGGAGAACATCGTCGCGAACTCCTTATGGGCGTAGATCAGGCCGCCGCGCGGCATGTTGTGGTACTTGGGATGATCGATCAGATCCCAGGCGGGCATCGGCAGCTCGTCGAGATCATCGGGCGGCGAGCGGTCCGGTTCACGTACCACGTCGCCATCGGAGTTGCGCCAGGTGATGCCGGTGCAGCCGTCCCAATCGCTGCGCAGGACGGCGATGCCTTGCACTAGATCGAGGAAAATCTCCTCGCCTTCGCCGCGCACGCAGAAGTCGACGGCCTCATCCTTCATCACGTCGTCGTCCGCCACGCTGGGGTGGGGTCCGCCAGCGACGGTGACTGCGCCTGGGATATCGCTCTTGATGAGGCGCGCCAATTTGTGCAGGCAGCCGGCCTCATAGGTCATGGCCGAGAGACCCACGACATCGGGCTTGAGCTCCTTGAGAGCCTCCAGCGCTTTTTCAGCGGTCCAATTCTCGGCTTTCATGTCGAGAATATGGATGTCATCAAATCCGCCCTCACGTACTGCTGCAGCAACAGCCATGATGCCCAGAGGGTGGACATGGGTGTGCTGGGTGTAGGGGTGGTAGGTCTGGACGAAGACGATGCGCGTCATGAGATTTTTTTGGGGGGGCGCTAAGAACTCGGGGTATCTGTTCCGTTCACGTGAGAGTATGGCCTATGGGTGCTTACTGGTGGTGTAAGAGGTGTTTTTTTCCTTAAGAACGCCACCGGAGTCTTCCGTGCACGTTAAGCTTTCTTTCTCACCGCCCGCGGGTGGATTTCTTCCGACCCTTCTCTTCAATCCCTAATCATCGTGGTTCGAGTCGCATTTGTCGTCACCACATGTCACGAATTCGAGGGCATCAAGGTGCTCAGCGCCATGCTCAAACAGCGTGGCCACGAAGCGGACTGCTTTATTACTGCCGAGGAGAAGAACTTCGAAAAGGCAGTCCTGGACTATGAGCCCGACGTTGTCGGGATCTACGCCTCGACTGGCCAGGAGAAGTGGGCGGTCGACAATGTGAGGGCATGGCGCAAAGCGCTGCCCCACATCAAGACCGTGATGGGCGGGCCGCACCCCTCCTTCGACGCGGAGATCCTGCGCGAGGATGGCTATGTGGACGCGATCGTCAAAGCCGAGGCGGAGCAGACGATCATCGATCTGGTTGAAGCTTGGGCGGCTGGGCGTTCGATCGAGTTTATTCCGAACGTCGGCTTCCTTGACGCTGGCACGCCGGTTCAGAACTTGATTCGCCCCGCGATTCAAGACTTGGACAGCCTGCCCTTCCCCGATGTCGACGTTTTCTACAAGTACGACTTCTTGCGCAACAAGCGCGTGATGCAAGTTCACGCCAGCCGTGGGTGCCAGAACAGTTGCACCTATTGTTCGGTCGGCTTGATGAAAGAAGAGTGGGTTAGCGGCAAGGGTGACAAGTTCAACCGCGTGAAATCCGTCGACTATCTCTGCGAAGAGATGAATGACATCATGGCGCGCTACCCCGGCTTTCGCATGGTCAACTTTGGCGATGCAGCGCTCAATATGGCGCGCGGCTGGTTGAAGGAATTTGCGGATAAGTGGCCCAAACGCGTCGGATTACCGTTTGCGTGCAACGTCAACATCAACTTCCTGAACGAAGACGACATCATCAACATGAAACGCGCAGGATGCGTTTCGGTGCAGTTCGGCTTGGAGTCTGGGAACGAGGACGTGCGCTTGCGCGTCTACAAGAAGGGCTACACGGACAAGATCGTCTATTCGATTCCGCAGCTACTCCGTAAGCATAAAATCTCGTTCCGCACGAACAACATCATGGGCTCGCCGGCGGAAACGCTGGACGATATGTACCAGACCGTTAAGCAGAACCGCGAGATCAAACCCGCCGGTTGCACGGTACTGATCTATCGCCCGTTCCGTTCGAGCGCCTTGGGCCGCGAAGATTTCGAGATTGGGCGTGTCGATGTGGGCAAGGATATCGGTCCTTCGATTCACTCCGACTCTCAGATGATTCGCGACGACTTGAACGAGGTCATCAACCTCCAGCGTTTGTTCAACATTGCGGTCTTCGTGCCCGGCGGATTGCCGGTGGTCAAGCAACTGATCAAAATCCCGCGCAACCCAGTGTTTGGCGCGGTTGGGCTCGGATTCCTCTGGTATCAGCACGCAGTCGTCTCCGGCTTCGGGATGATCGACGACATCAAGTTGGGCGTCAAAAACCTGCCTCAGATCTTCGGACGCAAGTCTGGCGGAACTCATGAGTACGGAAAGACGAGTCTCGCCGACATTATGGACATCGGAAGCGACGCGGCGATCTAAGATCAGCGGGCATTCCCCGGCTGGGCGAATTGTGATTCGCCCAGCCTGTCTGAACTAGAACGGAGGAGCTGCTATGCAGCTGTCAACAACGCGGCGGGCTTGGCTCGCTGCTCTTGGATTTGTCGTTATCGGCGCGCTCGCGAGTTCGTTTACGAAACTTGTGCGCACGCAAGAGCTCTTGCACCTGGTCGTCTTGCACACAAACGATGTGCACGGCCAAGCGCAGCCGCGCCCAGCGACTTGGATCGATCGGGACAATCCGCCGCTTGTCGGAGGCTTGCCGCGCCTCGCTGCCTACGTGAAAAAGGTGCGCAGCGAAGTCGATGGCCCTTCGGAAGGTGTCTTGCTTGTCGACGGCGGCGATTGGTTTCAAGGTACACCGGAAGGATTGATTGAGCACGGCCGGTCTTTCGTCAACGCTCTCTCGAAGGTTGGCTACGACGCTCTGGTAGTCGGCAACCATGAGTTCGACTATGGCGTTGATCCGCTCGCCAGCATGATCAAGGACTACGGGCTGCCCGCGCTTTGCGGCAACTTGTGGCAAGAAGAAGGTGGCGATCGCATTTCTTGGGCCAAGCCTTGGCGAATCGTCGATGTGGCGGGGATGCGTGTTGCGATCGTCGGGCTTTTGACGCCGATCACGCCTTCGATCACGCACCGCGATGCGAGCGACTTGCATTTTGAGGATCCGGGCAGGGCGCTCGCGATCGCGAAGGAAGCGCTGGCGTCTGATGTGGATTGGATCTTGCCGATCACGCACTTAGGAGTTCAATCCGATCGCAGGCTTGCGAAGGCACATCCTGACTTGGACGTGATTGTTGGCGGCCATAGCCACACCTTCCTCAAGCAGGGTGTTCACCAAGACAGGACTTTCATTGTGCAGACGGGCTCAAAGGCTTCGGCGGTGGGGCGCATCGACCTATGGTTTGATGCCGAGAGCAAGGAGCTAGTGAAGACGGAGTACAGCATGACTAGCTTGCTCGAAGAACCGCAAGCTGAACACAGGAACGGTGCGGTGGACAAGATCTGCACAGGCCTGGTCACTAGCAGCGAGCGTCGTATGAACGAGCCTGTCGGAGAGCTTCTGGCTCCTCTTGAGCGTGCGAAGGGCCCGCTCAAGTCCTCGACGGCAGGGAATTTGATTACCGACGCGATGCGTGAATTCATGGGGGCGGACGTCGCCTTGCAGAACCGCGGCGGAATCCGTTGCGACTTGCCGAAAGGGACTGTGACGCGGCGCGGTTTGTTCGAGCTGCTGCCTTTTGGGAATCACCTCGTGCTGCTCGAGCTCAGCGGCGCTGACCTCTTCGAGATTATGCGCGCGAGCGTCGAAGGCGTAGCGCATACGGGAATGGAGGGGAGCGGCGTGCTGATTCAGTATCGCGAAGAAGACGGAATGCCGTTCCTTACAGAGCTAGTGATTGGCGGCGAACCACTTGACCGTGGGAAGACCTACACTCTCGCCACGAACAATTTCTTGGCGGGAGGTGGTGATGGCTATGACATCCTCAAAGACAAGAAGGTCTTGCGCGAAGATCCGACGCTGATGCGTGAGCTGCTCGAAGCGCGCTTTGCCCGCGAGAAGAAAGTCGAGCTGCCCTCGGACCAACGCTACGCGAGAGTAGAACGCTAAAGCTCATGTTGCTTTCACTAGTCGCTTGCATCGCGTTGATGG
>JBLIOI010000175.1:0-7833 GCA_047639675.1 Planctomycetota bacterium
CGCAAGACCAAGTAGGGTCCAATGGTGGCCGTCTCTGAATCGTCTTCGCTGGCGTCAGGCAACATTCCCAGCCGGGCGAGGGTCGACAATCTGGCACGCAGATCGTCGGCTGTCTTCGGGTTTTTGGTCAAATGGGCTTCTAGTCCATCCGGGCCCAAACTGCCCAATACCTCGATGCACTCTGCTAGGAGGGCTTCGAAATCGTCAGGGTTCGGGCTTTTGGGGGGGGGCTGCAAAGGGATTCGGCACAGTTCGTACCCGAACTGCTCCTACAGACTACTATGAAAGTGATGAACGCTCCCGAACATGATCCCACCGCGCGCGCGGCTGCGGGCGACCTCGAAGCTCAGCATCTCTTGCTCGAGCGTCACTTGGGGAGTTTGCGTAGCTACATTCGCGTGAGACTCGGACGCAAATTGAGGGATAAAGAAACCAGCTTGGACCTTTCCCAGTCGGTATGCAGGCAGGTGCTACAGAACTTCGACGCCTTTGATTACCGCGGCGAACCTAGTTTTCGCAACTGGCTACTGGGTCAAGCGGAGAACAAAATTCGTGATCGGCAGCGCTTTTGGCACCGCACGAAAAGAGATAGGGATCGTGAAGAGTCGACGGACCTGGGGGCCGGTGGTGGAGAAGTACGCAGCGGCGCTGCATTGGCGCTGCAAGACTTATGCACGCCGAGCAGGCACGTGGCTGGCCGTGAAGAAATCGTTCGGCTCGAAGAGATCTTCGCGCGGCTTCCCGAGGATTTCCGGACGGTGATTCAATACGCGCGCATCCAAGGACTCAGCCACCAAGAGATTGCAGATCGCATGGGCCGCAGCAAGTCCGCTACGCGGACCTTATTGTGTCGTGCCTTAGCACGCTTGGCCAACGAGTTCGACGGCGAGGGCCTTGAAGAGGACGGCTAACGCCGCGAATGCGCCTTCGGGTTGCGTGCTTCACGCGGTGGTTGTGCGGGAATAAGGCAGCGCTTGCCGGGACCTATCAGGTCTTCGCGCCCCGCTCCAATTAAGGCTTCACGTACTGTGAAGTAATTCTCGGGAGCAAAGAACTGCATCAGCGCCCGTTGCGTTTGCCGGTCGCGCAGTTTCTTGACCGTCGTCACGGGTTTCATCGTGATCGGATCTAAGCCCGTGTAGTGCATGCACGTGGCAATGTCCATCGGTGCCGGGATGAAGTCTTGAACCTGACGGGGCCGGTAGCCACGAGCTTTCAAGAATAACGCCAAGTCGATCATGTCCTCAACTGTCGATCCCGGGTGGCTCGCGATGAAGTAGGGGACCAGGTACTGCTCCTTGCCCGCGCGTTCGGAGGCGGCCTTGAACTGTTCGGCGAACTGATCGTACCCATCCATTTCCGGCTTCTTCATCAACTCAAGCACTTTTGGACTCGTGTGCTCGGGCGCCACCTTCAAGTGACCGCTGACATGGTGGGTGGCTAGCTCCTCCATGTACTCAGGACTTAGAATTGCCAAGTCCGTGCGCACGCCGGACTGAATGTTGACGCGCTTAACTCCAGGCAGTTCACGTGTCTTTTGCATCAAGCTAATGGTGGGCTTGTGGTCCGTGCCGAGCAGCTTGCAAATCGTGGGGTGAATGCACGAAAGGCGACGACAGATTTTTTCAACTTCGGGTTTCGTGCAGCGCATGCGATACATGTTCGCTGTCGGTCCGCCCAGGTCACTGATGTGTCCTTTGAAGTCAGGGGAGGATGAGATCTCACGTGCTTCGCGCAGGATGGACTGTTCGCTTCGGCTCTGGATCACTCGACCTTGATGCATGGTGATCGAGCAGAAGGTGCAACCTCCAAAGCAACCACGCATGATTGAGATCGAGTCCTTGATCATCAGCCAAGCTGGAATGCCCTCGGTGTACTTTGGATGGGGCGTGCGCGTGTAAGGCAAATCATAGATACCATCCATCTCCGATTCGCTGAGGGGTAGGTCCGGCGGATTGATGACTAGCTGGCGATCACCGTGCTTCTGTGTGAGTCGTCGTCCATTGAAGGGACTCGTCTCATGGTGCAGAACTCGCGTCATGTCCGCGAAGGCTCGCATGTCGCTTTTTGCCTCCTCGAAGCTCGGCAATGTGCGCGTCTCATGGGGCGATTCACTGAGCTCATCATGTTTGCCCAAGAGGTAAGCCACGCCACGCATATCGCGCAGATCACGAATCGTCTCGCCGCCGTTCAGGCGCTTGGCAATCTCAAGGATGACTCGTTCACCCATTCCAAAGCCCAAGAGGTCCGCCTTGCTTGAAACCAACATGCTCGGCCGCACGGTTTCCGACCAGTAATCGAAGTGTGCGATGCGACGCAGAGAGGCTTCGACGCCACCGATGACGACCGGCACTTCCTTGAACGCTTCACGGCACCTTTGGGCGTAGACATTTGTAGCGCGATCCGGTCGCAAATTGGCTTGCCCGCCGGGAGAATAGGCGTCGTTGCTTCGTTTACGTTTGTTGGCCGTGTAGTGGTTGACCATCGAATCCATGTTGCCGGCACTGACAGCATAGAACAGTCGCGGGGCACCCAACTCGCGCCAGGGATCGGCGCTCTTCCAATCGGGTTGGCTAAGTATGGCCACTTTGAAACCCTCGGCCTCCAGTACGCGCCCAAGCAAGGCTGCGGCGAAGGAGGGGTGGTCGAGATAAGCATCGCCTGAAACGAAGATTATGTCCGCTTGATCCCATCCCAAGGCAAGCATTTCCTCGCGGTTGGTCGGTAGGAACTTTTGGAGGTGTTTCGGGGCCTTCATAGCGGGGGAGTCTAAGCTCAAAACGTAGACTTGCGGCGTGACTTCTCTCATTCGATTCACCGCTGTCCAAGCTCTACTGCTCTTCTTTGCCAGTTGTGGGAGCGATCCAGTGATCGAGACGCCTCCCTCCGGAGATGGGCTGGCCGCCATTCTGCGAGCGCGCACTGGATTGCACTGGGAGAACATCGACTTTGTGAAGCCATATGCGGGTAGCACGAACCTGGACCCCTACCAGGCGCCGATTCTCTACCGAAATGTGCTCGAGGAGGGCTCATTTCTCGAAATGGGTGCCTTAGAGTTCTCCGAAGGGCAGCCCCAAGTGAATGCGGATAGGCCGACTGTCTACTACATCGAAGAGAAGTTGAAGATCGGTGGCCGTGACCATCAACAGCTCACTTTCCTTTGGACGCGCAAGAGCGGAGTGGCGGGCGAGATCAGTTTGCGCGGATTACGTCTGACCTACGACTCGGAAGGATTCCCAGCCATCTACGAGGTTCTAAAAGACACGAGTGGGATGCAGCTCTTCTACGTGAGTCGCAATCTGGAACAAGGCGCCATGAAGGAGTTCGGCGCTCCTCTGGACGGCAGAGATTTTGCTATCGAGCCCGCCTTCGAAGAGCGACCCGATGTTGTCGTCATTCGAATCGTTGAACAGGGTCCTAAACCCTCGGGACCAATTGTGTACTCGGCTTCCTTGTCCGGCGATCTGAAGACCTTGCATTGCCGCTGCAAGTCCTCGCAGATTACGAGCATTCGTACGATGATCGAGTACGAGATGGAACCGTGGATTGGGTTGGACGCGAAAGCAAGGGAATCCACCTTCGGTCCGTTGGGGGGCTTCCAGCCAGCAGATTGGCCCGTGCTGAGTCTGCGCTTACCGGTCTCGTTCTAGGCCGATCTGTAGGAGTGCCGGAGCGCTCGTCTTTAGCTTATGATCCGTTCTACCTGACCCTAGTTGTGCGTGAGAAGCGCGAACTGTTAGTTCAGCGAAGGGCACACCATCGAGAAGGAAGTGGCCCTTGGAATCTGTTCGCACATGGAAGGGATTAGCGCTGACCAGAATCGTAGCTTCTGATTCATCGGCACCGTGAACGCTGCAGGATAGCTGTAGCAAGCCATGGTCGCGCTTGAACATCAAGGTGCGCGGCTCGTTAGCCAGGATTGGAGAATTGAGCAGATTCTTTCCTTGCTCATTCTCCAAGACAGCGGTGTGCAGCGTGCCCGTAACAGAGGTGAGGTTAAGAGCTTGATAGGCTTGCAGCACCACTTGGCTTGGGTTGAATCCGCTGCCGTCATTGTCCACTTGAAGCTCTTGGCCCGGGGGTACGAAGTTCAGGTCTTCGAGGCCGGAGGCGATCCAAACCAAGGCTTCTGCAACCGGTGCGCCATCGGAGTCAGTCACAATTCCTATCAGGCGGCCCATCCGCGCTGGATCAAGCACGCTTTTTGGGGGAGCTGTGCTGGGTTCGTAGGACAACTCGCTCGCGTCTTTTAGCAAGGGGCCGTTGGGAGCTTCGCCTGTGCCCGGAACTCCCAGAATGCCCCACATCACATTTGCAGCGGTGATCGTAATCACGAACTTGGTGAAGGTCATCTTCAGTGTTTCGAGCAGCAAGGAGGAGAATGCCAACTTGCTTTCGAGCTTGAGGAAGAAGGCTACCATCAGCGGAATCGGAATGTAGCTCCACCAAATGTTCTGATTCCAGGCGCTCATGTCTTGGTTTTTCCAGATCGGATTGAGGCCTACAAAGATGCCAAGGAGTAGAACCAAACAAATCAGAAAAGAGCGCAGGCTCAAGCGCATCGGCGCTTGGTGTGCCTCTTCTGCGAGCAATCTTGTGTTGACTTCAGACATTCAAATTTAATGTGTGTGCGCCGCGGAATCGCGCGAGCGGAAAAGCCAGATCACCAGCAGGGAAGCTAGGAATACCAAGCCGCCTTCCCAGGAGACATGGGCACCGGTAGGGCGTAAGTAGAAGAACCACACACCGGAAACGCCGAACACTCCCGTCAGTATTCCACAGAAAACACCCAGCGCAGTCGTGCGACGATCATAGAGCAACATGATGGTTGCTGGGCCCAAACCGATGCCCAAGGCAAACCAAGAGAGCAAGACGAAGTTGTGCACGAGGGGACTCTCTCCAAAAGTCAGCCAAATAGCTGCAATCAGAGTTCCCAATACGGCGAGTCGACTGAGCAGCAAGCTGCCTTCCTTTCGTTCGCGCCAAGACTTGGGTCCAAGGTCGCGCAATAAGCTTGAGGCGATCACGAGCAATTGGCTATCGCAGGTTGACATGATCGCAGCAAACAGTGTGGCGAGCATGAAGCCCACGAAACCGCTGAATAAAAACTTATCGCTCATGTCTTGAGCAAAGGTTGGGAATAGCGCCTCGCGGCCGCCCTCGCCCAGCATCGCAAGTTCCGGGTAGATGGCGCGACCCACTAAGCCGAGCATCAGGGCTCCTGCGGCCATCACGACATTCCAGAAGGTGCCAACATAAAGAGCGTTGCGCGCTTGATCGGAATTTTTGAGAGACATGTGCCGAACCAAGATGTGCGGATTGCCAAAGGAGCCCAGGCCGATGCAGAATCCTCCAATCATCGACAACCAACCATCGGACAGTGCCATTAGTTGCGGGTCGATGGACTTGAGTTGGCTGGCCATGGGGCCAAAGCCTCCCAGTTGAATGAGGCCAAGAACCGGAAGTAGTAGGATTCCAATCATCATCAAGCAGGCTTGCACGACATCGGTGATGACGACCGCGCGGTAGCCGCCCAACCATGTGTAGACCAAGATGATGCCGGCTGTGATCACCAATCCCCAAGTCTTGCCATCCACCTCGACGAAGACTGCGCCGAGAGTCTTGGCACCGGCCACGAGTTGTGAGCTGACATAGGTGAGCAGGAAGAGCACGATGACCAGGCCTGCGAGCTGACGAATAGGCAAGCGTGAAGTGCCGCGACCCGTGGGGCCCAACGCTGCAAAACTGAGCACCTCTGGCACGGTGATCGCGCCCATCTCAATCGAGCGCTGGCGGAGGCGTGGACCGATGCTTAGAAACATCAGGACCTCCGCAATGATGTATCCCGGAAAGAGCCACAAGGCCGAAAGTCCCGTAAGCCAGGCCGCCCCGCTCGCACCGAGTACGAGCCAGGCTGAGCGGCCCGAGCTCACTGCGGAAAGAGCCATCTGAAAAGCGGAGAGCTCGCGCCCGGCCAGGAAGAAGTCCTCTTGGCTATCGCGGTTCTTGCGTGAGGCCCACAAGCCCACCGCAATGGTCAGAATCAAGTAGCCAGCAAAAATCAAGAGGGTCGACATAGCGCCTATTCTGCACCAGCCACGGCTTGAAGGCCCGCGACCTTTTGCATCTTGCCGGGGTTTGGTAAGTTGAATTGCATGGATTACACCAGCCTGGGGAAGGGGACTTGGAAGATCGTGTGGGCACTCTTTTTAGTGCTCGTGGCCTGTAGCTCCGACGCAGAAGAAGCGAGCGGCACTCCAGTTTCGACTGAGATCAGTGTGACTTTTGGGGAGTCGATGCGTTATCAGCATCGCACGACGTCCGGAACGGGGACGAAAGATGGGAGCAGTACCACGTTGAACGGAATGGACTTTGAGATTCGAACGGACGAGGAGGTGATCACCGTGCGATTAGGAGCGCACACCTTTGGCCTCATGTGCCCGGGTGACGAGGTGTATTTCTCTAAATCGGGCATCTTCGTCAACGGTGATCGCCGTTGGGATATGCCCTTGCCTTGAGGCGATGCTAGACTCCCTCGCATGAGCAAGAAACTAGTCGCCCTGGACCTCGCCAGCTTCCTCGATTCTGATCACGCCAAGTCGGTTGAAGGCTTGAAGCCCGATCAGTTGAAGAAGATTGTCGGTGCCTTCATCTCGATCTGCTACGAGGACCTGGGAAAGAAGCCGCATCTATTGGATGGGCAGGATGTGCATTATGCATTGGGGCACCAGATGCCCGGACGGTTGGCGCGCAAGGATCCATTGGCGCCGATGGTTCCAGATGCCCTGCGTGCGTTCTTCAAGCACGTGGCAGAAACTGAAGTCGTCACGAATAGCTTTGAGGTGGAACATGGCTTAACGGGCACGACCGCCGAATTCCTGGAGACGGTGCGCACCGGGCACAACGCGCATCATCACGAGAAGCAGGAGCCCGTTGTGCACAAGGCAGAGAAGCTGGGGCGCAACGATCCTTGTTCTTGCGGTAGCGGTAAGAAGTACAAGAAGTGCCACGGAAAGGCTTCCTAGCAATTCCGTCAGAACTAGAACAAGCGGTTCAGCTACTTGCGTAGCTGAACCGCTTGTTGCTTAAGAAGAGTCTGCTGGGATTAGGGTGTGAACGTCACCGAAACTCCGTTCGAGAAGTTGAAGGCATTACCACAGGGGCTTCCCACGCTGTCGCGATACCAGGTTTGGAAGGTGCGGGTTTCTCCGCCACTCCAACCGTAGGTCGATGCAAGGCCCGAGCCCCAACTCCCGACGCCTTGAGCGTCGGGAATTTGAACGTTCATGCGGGTTACCGCTCCGCCAACGCAGCGCAAGCCATCACCGAAGGGGTTTCCTGCCCCGCCGGTGATCTCAGTGAATCCGCTGAATAGCAATGCGGCTTGACCAGGTAGCAGTCCGACGGTGGTGAAGACTTGGTCGTCCGCACCCACGCTCGTGCTACCCGCTGCGATCATCGTCGCCCCAGAGGTCAGCGAGTTCGCACAGCCGGCGCCCGCGCTACCCGTATTGCCGCAGGGGCAAGCAGTGCCACTTCCATCGCCCGAGCAGTAAGCCGTTCCAAGGCCGCATTCGTCGGGAACTCCATCGCTATTAGCGTCCTGGCTTGAGCCCGACACGATGTCGCACTCATCGGGAATCCCGTTCGTGTTGCAGTCTACGATCGACTCGCAATCGTCCGGCGTTCCGTTTGCGTTGCAATCTGTATCGCACTCGTCCGGGATGCCGTTCACATTGCAGTCGTTACCGGCCAACTCGCACTCATCGGGAATCCCGTTGCTGTTGCAGTCGGTGATTGACTCGCAATCATCCGGCGTTCCGTTTGCGTTGC
>JBLIOI010000176.1:0-7594 GCA_047639675.1 Planctomycetota bacterium
TATGTGCCATTTCTGGCACCCAACAGCTCCTCCAAGCCAACCCAAGTGTGTTTCAGGTTCTGAACACTCCTAAGTGCCCCTAGGACGTATCTCTACCCCATTTTGCTCCATAGGAAGTTGCTTTGTGGGTGTGGGGATTGCCCGAGCTCTCGGGGGAGGGCTGTAAGCTATTGTCTCTAGGTGGTTTATGAACCCATGTTGCGAACCCTGAAGCCTCTGTTTCGAGGATTAGACACGGATCTGGATCCGTTCATTCTTCTGGACACGACTCCAAGAGGGGTGACAGCGGGGCCATTGACAGACCCCAAGTTCCATGCTCCTCTCTATTTATCTCCCAGTGCCAACTCTCCCCGATCGCTCGTGACCGGGAGGGCACTGGTTGGCTCAAACTAAATTGGAGACCGCTCGATGACTTCAAGTCTACTGAACCGACGCTTCGCGTTCTCGCTCTCACGGTTGTTGGTTGTTGGTTGTTGGTCCTAACAGCCCTCGGTTCTAAACCGCTCAGCGCTCAAGGAGGCACAGGCGGGAGCAACCCGCACGTCATCTCTGATGACGAGTATGTGATGGATGAACTCGTGACCGTCCATCCCTACAGTTTCGCCGGTCCCATCGCGGCCAGCCGCGATGGGAAGTATGCCTACATGGCGGAGGGCGGAGCCGTCGCACTGGTCCTCGCCGATCACACGCTCTCAGCTGCCGCGGGCAACTACCAGGCTCCCTTGTGGCGCCACCCTGTGGGTAAGACTGGGGTTATTCCAACCGAGATGAGCCTCGACCCGGAGTTTAACTTCACGGAGCCGATGACTCCAAATGCTCCCAAAAACTTGCTCTACATCGCTGGCGGTCGCGATGGCTTTTGGGTGATGGAGGCTTCGGTTGTGAGCATTGCCCCCCTTGGTCAGTGGGAGCCTCGCCCGGCCTATCGAATCGATAACAGCGGAACGACCTCCGTCTCGACGCAAAATAGTCGCCGTTGGTGCAACGACGTTGGCTTCATGACGGTCAATGGCAATGTCTACGCCTTGGCCCTCTTCGCTCGCATGGACAAGTCAGTTCTTCGGGTTTACGACATCGACGATGTTCGCGACGTGGCCAAGTACGGAACCGAAACTGGGAGCGAGATTCAGTCCCTCTTCAACATCAAGTTGGAGTCGATCCCCAACGTCTCCGGAAGTGCCTATGCAATGGGGATGGACGTGGACGAGGTAGCCACGGATCACTCCAACGTTTACGTCGCGATGGGCGAGCACGGTATCTTTCGCGTGAGCTTTGAAGATACGGGTTCTGGACTTGTGCTATCAACTCCGCAATCGCCCGTGGAGCACGGCCCGTATTTTGGTGATGGAAGCGCCTATGCTGGCTACAACGCTCCGCTCTACGAGAACGTCGAATACTACGAAGGCAACAATCACAACTCGACACTCCTACTCACCCACAGGCCTTACTTCCTGGACGTAGCCGTCGAAAACCTTGCTTCGGATTCTGATCGGCACCGGGTGTACGCGGCCGTGGACAATTTGGGGTGGTGTGCCTTCAGCATCAAATCATCGGTTGCGTGGGATGACGACATCTGGGATCCAGCGTCCGGGGCCCACGGTTACCCGGACTTCATTCAGGAGGGTAAACAGAAGGCATCGACGGACCAGAACAGCACGAAGAAGATGATCCGTCTCGCTACGACTGCGGAAGACGGCAATAAGGCTAGTTTCGCTCGGCAGATCGAGGTCGTGACTACGCGCGAGTCGAGTACATCGCCTTATTCCACGGCACTAATCGTGTCCGCTTCCAGTCGGCGCTTCATTGAGCTACCAGAGCTCAAGAACGAGGGTCGCTTCCTGCAATGGAACCTGACATTGGGCCCGATTCACAAGAAGGATAAGCTCAATGACTACGGCGGTAAGCACAGCCTCATCATTGCTTACGACTTGGAGCATGTGGGTGACACTGCCAATGGTTGGGTTTTCAACGACGATAACTACCTAGGCGTGAGCGTGGGAGGGACAGCTTTCTGCGCCGTTGAAGAGCCTCCGATGGACCAACTACACCTTTTCTATGGGTCTTCAGTTCCAGGAGGCAAGCTGCCGGATGAGGACGTAGACAACAGTACGTCAAACAACGCCGTTCGGGTTTGGTATGAGGATTGGCCCGACGGTGTCAACCAATTGAATCTAGACCACAACTGGAGTGAACACGATGATTTCCTGACGCGTGGACGTTACTACCGACTGGGTCGCATCACGACATCCTTTGGTTCGAGCCTGATCGATCCACAGATCCTCGTGAGTGCTTCAAACGACGCTGGTGTCATTCCGGATGGTCCTCCAATCTTTGACTTGGCCAACAAGCGGATCACGACACCCTTCGCTAGCGAAGGGGCGACCGTCGAGTCGACCCCCGTTCATGTGATCCCCGGGAGTACCTTGCCAACAGGTCAAGCATCTGAATTGACCTATGGAGTTATCATGAATCCTGGTGGAGCCTTTGTGAAGACCGACGATGGCGTCGACTACGAGTACCGCATGGGTTTCTCACCAAGAATTGTGGGGCAAGGATACGACACCATGTGCGACGACCCGCCCACTACGGATGGAACCGACAGGTGGTGGCTGGCCAGTCGTTGGAAAGGGAACAAGTTCCACGCCACCTACGATGCGGGCACCGGTGAGTTGACCGGAGTGATAACGGACCACCAAGTATTCCTGACTCCACCTGCCAACAAATTCAGTGCGGGGGACTACTCACAGGTGGCTGAGTGTCAAAAGCCAACTTGGTCAGGGCGTGCGTACTATTCGACAACAACGACTTTTCCGGAGTACAACGCTTATGTGGCTTTGAACTACGGCACGAGTGTAGATTCCAAAGGATTGCTATTCGCCACGGTCAACGGTTCGCCGCAGGGGCTGTGGGCGCTTGCGATGAGCAAGTACGAAGCGGTGCTGGATAACGGAAGAGATCCGATTGACAACCCAACTGGGGACGACGTGGATCACCAGGTAGATCCAGACCAGTACGTCTCGAATGGGGTCGTTCGAGGAGCGCTCGTCACTCATCCCGAGTACTGGAACATTCCGGATGTTCGCACAAACCCCGCCATAACGGATGCGAACTACTTCATTCAAAAGTCCTCAGGCTCCTCGCTCGCCGACGTCCAAACTTGGTACCCGGATCTTTTCAAGCTTCCGAAGCCAGGAGGGGGCGAGGCTTGGATTCTTGCCGTGCCTTGTGGTTACAGCGTCCTGAGCGAGAACGACGGCGGTGTGGGCGGTCACTCCCCTTCGTGGGACCCCGACCCAAGATTCACTGAGGCTGGCGGCAGCTTCGAGCACATGATGGTGCGATTGTTTGATGTCACGGATCCCACGCAGCTCGACACCTCGGGAGGACTCAGCGCAGGTTACAATGACGACTCTCGTGACTTGCCCGCATACACGATCCTCGGACCTGACGCTGAGACCTCCGCTATCTTCGTCAAGAGCATCAAGGCAAACGATGGTACAAACGACCGCCACTTGCTTTTGGTGGCTGACTTGGGGGGGAAGGTCTACTTGTACGACATCGAGGATCTCTTGGATCCGGCAAACTCGGCGGTCGACCCGCCAACGACCCTTCCTCACAGCGATCAGTACGGTTGGTTCTTCGATGATGCGCCCCTTGACACGTACGAAACGCAAACGAACCTGACCGACAATTATGCCAATGGTGTTTGGGGCTGCGTTGTCATGGACGAAACGTGGACGGATAGCTCCGGTTCACATGCTGCGACCTATGTTTACATGGGCGTGCCGCGTATTGGAATCGAGGTAGCAAGGTTGGAATTCGATTCTTCGCAGAATCCCTATTTGGACTACCTCGGGAGAATCCGGACGCCAGGGAATCTTGCCTGGCTTGAGGTGGAAGAGTTCGACCCGCCCTTAGCCGGGGGTACTAACAAGCTGCTCTATGTCTCCGACTACAACGGTGGCATGCGAATCTACAGCCACCCGGCGGGGGGGAACTAGTCATGGGGATCTCACTTGAACTATGCGATACGGTGCACCGAGTGGTTGCTCACATGCACCGATGCCAGAAGCTTGGCTTCGGCGCAATACTGGTGACTTCATCGCTTTGCATGACTTCCTCCGTGTTTGCTGCCCAAGAGATTCTGTGGGATCACATCGGCAACACGACGGGGGGCGAGCGGCGTCCCCTGGATTTCGACACAACGGGGGATCTTGACGGGGATGGTGTCGGAGACTTCATTTATGGCTCCGCGCTATTGAGGTATGCAGCGATTCGATCGGGGGCCGATGGGTCACTGATCATGAGGCACTTCGGCGGCAATGTGAATTCCACTTCGACCCTGTTTGGCAATTCTGTCGCTAACCTCGGGCTGATAGACGGAGATAACGTGCCGGACTATGCCATCTCCTCGCCAAACTACAGTCCCGCTGGCCAGGCTCAGGGTGCGGGACTTGTGCAGGTTTTCAGCGGCGCGACTCACGAGGAGATCATCCGAATCCATGAGAATTTATCGGGACAGCACATCGGTGGGCAGGTCGTTGGTCTTGGTGATGTCAACGCAGACGGGTTCCCGGACTTTGGGATTACTTCGACCCAGTTGGTTCCTGGCCCCTTGAGAATCTACCTCGGCCCTGACGGGAGCTTCTACCGGGAACACCCCTGGAGCCTGGGCTTCGTAGGCTTTGCTCATTCGATAGCTCGCTACGGAGACTACGACGGAGATGGCTATGATGACTATCTCCGCGGGATAGTGGCTGCTCCGACTAGTGTTCCCTTTGGCGGGCGCATTGAACTCCACTCTGGAAAGGACGGTAGTGTTCTGCTCACTATGGAAGGGGACCTGCCGGAAGGCCGTGCGGGCTTCGCGGTTTGCGCGGCCGGTGATTGGGATGGTGATGGGATAGGGGAGATCGCCGCGGGCGCGCCCGCTGAGACAAACTTGGGTTTTACTAACGACTTGGCGGGGGTCTTCATCTTCTCCGGCGCCGACGGTTCGATCTTGCGCTTCTTCGATGGTGAGGCGTACTGCAACCAAAACTCTGCCTTCGGATACTCGGTGTTCTCCGGCAAGGACGTCAACGGCGACGGTGTACCTGACTTGATTGTGGGAGCGCCACTGGAGCCTTGGTTGAATACGGGCCCTGGTCTTCTCGGATCTGCTTTCGTCTTCTCCGGGGCGACTGGCAACCTCTTGTGGGAGCACAAGGGGACGACACCAGCAGAGCACCTGGGCTACCAAGTGAAGTTCATCGATGATCACAATGGCGATGGAATCGATGATTGGATGGCACTTGCGCCGGATCACGACATCGATGGGTTCGGAGTCGGCGGTTGGCCTGCCGGCCGCTTGACCGCACTCGCCGGCGCCGTCGGTGACGCTACGCCGGTTTGCAAGGGCGGAGCCAACTCCGTCGGCGATGGTGCGCGGCTTTGGAATTCGGGTCCGATCAGCGTGCGCGAGAACGGGTTAGAATTAGCCCTCTCCGACATGCCGCAGGGCTCCCTCGCTATCTTGATCCACGGGCAACTCGCTCATTCGAATCCCTTTGGCGCGGGCGAGCTATGCTTGGGCTTACCAATCTCGGTGTTGGACATCGCCGTCACGAATAGCGATGGCACTCCCGGCGAAGCCGGTGAAGTGCGTGTCGAAGTCGACTTGAAAGCCATGCCCTTCACGGCCGCAGGCAACGTAGTGCAAGCCGGCGACACCTGGGCCTTCCAAGCCCTCTACCGCGATCAAGGCATGCGCAACACGAGCAACGCCTTGGATATCTTGTTCTTGCCTTAGGGGTTTGGCGGGAGGCATACGGTGCCCAAAGCACCGCATGCTGCGCGCGCGAAAGGATAGCGGGAGCTGGCACTCACTCTTCGCGCTCTCGTCCCGTATCCTGCCGGAGATGACGACCCCGCGCGCTCTCCTACTCCTTGCAGCCATTCTTGTTGCCTGCCTTGCTCTTACCTTTCTTTGGGGCGGAGGGGAGCTTGATGGGCGTCTCTCCCCTGGCGCTCGCCCCGGTGTCTCGCACGGGGGGGGTGAGGACTTGGCGCCAGCGTCCGCTTTGCCGGTTGCGGTTGCGCCACAGTTGAAGGAGGCAGAGGTGCAGACCGCGCGTGAGGTGGTGAACAAGAAGAAGGCCAGCACCGAGCTTCGTGTTCATGTCGAGGATGACAGGGGTCTTGCGATCGAAAAGGCGCGCCTTCGGATTGAAGGCGGAACGAGCTGGGGGCTTCTCGGCGAGACAGATGGGCTAGGTAACTTTGCTTGGGAACAGAGTTGGCGGGGCGCCTCGGCGGACTCTATTTCGATCGCAGTGAGTTGCCTGGGATACGGGGCGCGCATTCTGCAGGTGGCTTCCGAGACGGAGGAGTTGCTCGTCGTTCTAAGTTCGGGCATGTCGATCGAGGGGACAGTGGTTGAGGCACCTTCGACGCTTGACCTGGAAGTCCTCTGTATCCCCGCACGGTATGGGTACGCAGAGTACGATCAATCCGAGAAGAGAAATCCCTCCTTCACACGCTGGCCTGTTGACCTCGAAGGGAACTTCACTATTACAGGTCTGGATGAGAATTCGGAGTACTCGGTTTCGGTGATTGGCAAGAGCGGCATCACGCTCGCAGAACAGTTCAGACCGCGGCCACCGGGCATGCTTTGGGCGAAGCTGTACTGGCGACCTGTTCTTGGGGCGATGGTTCAGTTCAAATCGGCGGATGGCGGTCGCTTGAGATTTGATTCGTCGCTGGAGTTGGGTTTGACGGACTCTGCAATGCTTCCGGAGATCGAGATTCCTCCCGGCTATGAGTTGCTCGATCCCGCTAAGCAAGGGTTGGCCGCGCGCCTTCTCTCGATGAGGGGAGAGAACTGTGATGCGTCGGACATCTCCTGCCACAAGTATCTGCTCTTGCGCAGGCTTGGTCGTAACGAAGAGGAGTTTGCGGCGGCTGTGCCGCTTTCGTTTCAGTTGCCCGGATATGCACCCTTCGATGGTGAAGCAGAGATCGAGCCCGTCGGCGCAGCCCTTCGCGTACAGCGATTTGCGCTCGTGCCAATCCTGTTCAAGTGGGGGAGCGTGGAGGTTGAGATTGAAGCAGCCAGCTATTTGAAGCGCCGGGCGAGGGTCCTACTTGAAGACTCTGTCTATTACTTATGTCTGGCGAACGCCCATGAGCGTTCGTATTGGAAGCTGGGTTGGCCCTTGCCAGACAGGGTTCGTCTGGAACACGTGTTGGCGGGCAACTACTCACTTTTTCTAACCAGTGCAGGTGGTGTGCGCGAACTCGAGGGGAGTCCGAGGATCGTCAAAATCGGAGAGGTAGAGGCGCAGGCTAAGATTGAATTGTCCCAGGGTGGCAGCGTGAGCTTTCGGGTGTTGGAGAGCGTCGAAGGCATAGATCTTTCCGTTCTAAATCTGTTCGTTTCACGTCAAGGTGTAGCGGGATCGAACAATCGCTTCACTCTGAAGGCTCCGTTGTACGATCTCCGCCATCTCCCGCCGGGAAAATACAGCGCCGAGGTTGCACACCATATGGACTGGACCGGTAAGTCCTTCTCCCTCCCTGAATTTGAAATCGAGCCCTCTCAGGTGACGGCCGT
>JBLIOI010000177.1:0-7560 GCA_047639675.1 Planctomycetota bacterium
TGTTTCATCCTTCATGTCGTCGTAGAAGGTGGCCCGCCGGCGAGGTCCTCCAGAATCGTGCACAGCTTCGCCACCGGGAGCGCCGCGGCAGGCGCCCTGATCGCAGTGCGTGTCCGATCCATCGATGGCGATAGTTACGGTCTCGACGTCACTCATCCGTGCGATCCCGGCAAGGTTCTTCATCCCCGTCGCGAAGGTCATCTCGAAGTAGATGACCCCTCTCGGTGGATTGAAGTTGATCGCGTCGAGAGCGTTGGTGGTTTTCCCGGTGGTCTCGAAAACTGTGTTCTGCGGGGATCCGTAGCCGCAGTAGATGAGTTTCAGAGCCTTCTGCCGGTCGACCGGTTCAATTGTGGAATGCAGAAGAAAAGGCATGGTGGTCTGTTGGGGGGCGCCCCTCGCATTGCGAAGGTGGCAGAAAACTCCAGAAAGCCAAGACCACTCGGGAGAGCCGTGACAGTTCTAGATTGGCAGGATCTGCCACGAATATGATTGGCCTTTTGAACACCTACAATTCCTATCCTAGAATGGTCGGGCTCCCCAGGACCCCGATGCGATTTCATACACGAGAGTCAAGCCAACCCGAAGACAACACGCCGGTACATGAAGATCTGGCGTTGATTGTTGCTGCACTTGGCGGGGACGACAAAGCTATCGAGTTCCTCTCGGACCGTGTCCGGATCGTTCCGCGAGTCTTAGCCTCCTTGAATGGGCGCTGGGGGCGCCCGCTGACCGAGCACGACATCGAAGACTTGTCGCAAGACGTGGTCCTATTTGTGCTCCAGAAGCTCGAGGGCTATCGCGGATTGAGCCCCTTTGATGCCTGGCTGTACCGATTCTGCTCGCTGCAACTTCGCAACAGGGTCCGGCGTGAGGTGTTTCGCCGCAAAGTCGTGACGAACGAGGATGCCGAGATGGCTTTCCAGGTCGATCCAAGCGATCAACTTGATGGAGAGACCATGTGGAGCTATGTGCAGGAAATGGATGCGGGCGACCGTGAAATCATGCAGGCGAAACACAAACGAGGTCTGAGCTTTACCGAAATTGGAGAGGAGCTCGACACGCCTCCAAGCTCGATTAAGACGCGCTACTACCGCAGCCTCGAATGGTTGCGTCTGCGCCTCAGACAACAAGACAGCTCAGAGCTAAAACGAAAAGGGGAAGCCTCGTGAACTCAAGTCTGGAGAAGTTGATCCAACGCGTTTTAGCGGGCGAGATCGATCTGAATAACAGAGAGGTGATTGATGCTTGTCAAGACGAAGAGTTCGCACTTCGGCTAGACGACTCGCTGCAGGTCTTGGCGGCTCTGGATGAAGAGTCCTTGCTTGCCGAGGCCCGGGGAATGGCGAGTAGCGCAGAGGGAGACTTGGTCGCCACTGCGGTGCAGCGCGAAATGGGGGCTCGCTCCAATGGGCGCGGTTGGCTCGTACCCTTCGTCCTCTCTATTGCTGCGGCCTCGCTCTTGATCGTTGGGATTCTAAATCAGGGCGAGACCTCGCAACCGGTCCAGTCCATTCCACTTGGATCGAAGATCTTCAAGTGTCTCGCGCCAATAGGTTCGGGAGCTGACTTCTACGAATTCAGTTGGACGAACGCAGCTCCGGGCGGTTCTTACGAGATCGAGGTCTACAATTTGAGTGGCGAAGTCCAAGAGGGTGGAAGCTCCGGGGCTCTAGGCGATGTCCGTAAATGGAGCGCCCCCAAGGCCTTTGCCGACTCCTGGGGAACTGATATCGAGTGGAGGCTGACTTGGACTCAGCCGGGCGGGGGTCAAGCGAAGGTCCAATTCGCACAGGCCTCGCGCTGAATCTGAAAGGCTGAAAGTTGCTACGCTGGTCGAATGACCATCGAGCAAACCCGGGGTTCATTCAAGGCGCTATCCATCCTTCTGTTACTGCTGGTGCTGCTCGGATGCGCTTGGAAGTTTGGGAGGGAATCGTCTACTTCCGAGGACGAGCAGCAAGCCACTTACGGCAAGGGCGAATTCAATGCGGACTACAGCCACATCCAATCCTCCGCATTCAAGGCGGAGAGCGTGGACGACCGAATCAGTTTCTATCGCGAGTTGCTATCCAGCGCACAGGCGATCGAAGCGTACTTTCCTCTCAACTTTGAAAACCGAGCCGCCTTTGTCGTCGCGAAGTGCGCGCGGACCCTTTTGGATGAGGGCGATGTTGTCGGAGCGCTGAGCCTCATTCGAGAGGGGCGTGATCAATGGCAGGACAGCAGCTTGGATTGGCAAGCGACGCTCAAGTTCTGGGAGGGGCGTGCCTTGCGCCGTGTGGGGGTTTTGGACAAGGCGGAAGTGCTCTTCAATGAGGCTACTGCCCAGATGGACGAGGTCTTAGCGTCTCGTGGTGAGATCAATCTGGGCGGCTATTTCAACTCCTACAACGCCTATATCGACTCGCGGATTCTTGATGGGCGCGCTGGAGAGGCTCTGCGTATTCTCGATCGCCTGGATGCTGGGGTCGATTGGACTTGGGTGGAGGAAAAGATTGGATCGAAGCGAACGCTGAAGAATCGGGCTCGATTGGCTGCGTTGCGTGGAGAGGTGCTGGCAGCTATTGGAACGACGGAGAGTCGCGAGAAGTCCAAGGCGGCCTTTTCAGAGATGAAGCAGATGTCTGGCGTCTCACCTGCAGTGCTCTTCAGCGCGGACGCCGCCTTGATATCACTTCGCTTGATCGAGAACCCAAGCGCCGATCTTCAAGACCTCGTCGTCAGTATGGAAGAGCACTGGAGTAGCTATGAGGCAAATGGAATAGAGCAAGGCCCTTGGGGTAAGCTCGTGATGGACACGGCGCAGGTTCGGGCAGCGACAAATGATCAGAAGGATCAAGCTCTTGCAGACCTTCGAACGACAATCGGCGCTCTTGTGGACTTCACGCGCGGGAATATTCTGAACAGTGGGGTCGCGGCCACGCAGCTCAAGCAGTATCGCGCCGCCATCGAACTTCTTCTGCAAGCGAGTGAACCGGGCGAGATCGCTGCATTGCTCTTGGAGTTGCAGGCCACTGGCAGGGTGTGGAGCGCTCTCGATCGACCACACCCGAGAATTTTGGATGTGACGCGGCTTCTTTGCACTGAGAGTTCCGGCGTGCTGATCTACCTGCGCGGCGAATTTGAGGACCGTTGGATTGCTCTTGATCAAGAAGGGCTGGGGAGCATCTATCCGGTACCTTTGCTGGACAAGTGGTTCGCGGCGAAACTGGACCATGAGGCCGACCTGCTGACCTTTCCAGGAGATCTATCCGTAGGCCAGACTCGCGCGCGCAGCTTGCGCTTGAAAGAGTCTGGCGAGCAGCTCGCGCATAGTTTGTTCCCCCAGGAACTTAGGAATCAGCTGGCGCTTTGGTCGAGGGTCTACGTGGTCGGGCGCGATGAGCTCTTCGGTCTTTCGCTTGAAGCGTTGCCGTTAGATGATGGCGTGCCCTTTGGTTGTTCTCACGCGGTCATCGATCTGCCGTGCTTACCCGTGGTTCCAAAGCTTGCGCAGCGGGCAGATATGGGTGATGACGATCGAGGGATTCGACTGGTGGCTGACTCTTTGGTCCCCAAATCTGTAGTCCAGCGCTATGGCATCGCCGCTAGGCTTGAATTGACCAAAAGCTCATTGATGGCCGAGTTGGGCTTGGGCTCTGGCTCTTTGGCGCAACTCTTCATGCACAAGCAGGCGACACAAGAAGCCATGAGGCGCGGGAGTGGGGAGGGCGTTTTGCACTTGATCGTGCACGGTGTTATCGACCCCTACCGCGACCTGTCAATACTCTTGGCGTTGACCCCCGACAAGCTCACGCCGGACGGACTGAGCGGAGTTGAGTCCGTAAGAGCCGGAGCTTGCGCGCCCCTCGTTCTACTTTCTGTCTGTTCCAGTGCCGACTCGGCTCCGCGAGGTGGCGACCCCGGTGCCAACCACTTGGGTGGAGCCTTCATTGAAGCGGGCGCTCACACCGTGGTGTTGTCGCCCGGCGAAGTACGCTTGGACGCGACCTTACTCTTCTACCGCGCGTTCTATGAAGGTCGCGCGCGAGGAGTCTCCAGTGCCGAAGCAACCCGCGAGGCAAGGGTTGCTTTACGCCAGGACTCCCGCTTCACCGACCCCTTCTTTTGGGGTCAGTTGCGCGTCTTTGGGATTGGGCGCTGAGGACGAATCCTAGGGCCGTCTCGGGGGTGTTGAGGCGGGCACGCAGTCCACGCAATCTCCCGCGCCATCGGGATCGCCGTCCTGGTAGGTCGAGGCGAGGGGGTTCGGTTCAACGAAGACCCCAAAGGTTGGAGGCTCTTCGTGCGGTGGATTGAAAATCTCCGAGTCGGGCGCGTAGACCAAGGCGTTGGCCGGATAGCAGTAGGTCTGACGTGTCGTCAAACTGGGAGCTTCCACGAATTGGAGAATCGTGTACAGCTGATCGCTCCAGTTGCCGTTTTGAAATGCCTCGCCCGGCTCGTCTGCGGACAGGGTAATCGTGATCGTCGTTCCTGCCGCCGCTTGGCTGAGTTCGATTCGCTGGCTATCCACCGGTGTCGCATCGATGCTCATTTGATTCGCAGGTGTTCGCCAGGTGAGTACGTCGAGATAAGTAGAGGGTAAGGTTGCCGGCAAGCTGACTCGGAAGTCGATCATCCAGTCGAACTCAAGAGGATTCGCCGCATTGGGTTGGGAGTACAGGTGTCCAGAAAGAGGAAGGTCTTCCGGCTCAGGGGCTGGATTCAATTCTTGGTAGGTGCCCATGACCATGGCCGCCTTCTGTTCATCGGCGTCAAGCGTTCCGTTGAGCTCGACTTTGAGCAGGCCCGACGAAGAGATTGCAACCAATATGTCGCCATCTCCATCGTGATCCAAATCTGCTATTAGCGGTGTGGCTGTCTGCGCTGCTGCAGTTCCTGGTGAATCGTCATAGACGACCGAGTGCTCTGTGCTGAAGGTGAAGTTGGGTAGCTCTTCAGCGTTCGCGGCACCGTCGATCATCACGAAGATCTCCTTGGATAAACGGCCCGCTAGAGCGATGTCATCGAGAAGGTCAGGGCTGAAGCGTCCCGTTGAAATTGCGTAGATTTCATCTTCGGAGTCCAGAAGCTCATAGCTGGAAACCTCTCCGTCAGACAGGACGGCAAAGAAGTCGCCGGAGGGACCCACTCCCAAGAACGCCAGAGCATCCGGTTGTAATTGCGAACCGCGACTCAAGCGCGCCACGTCCTTGTAGCTGAAGACTGGGTTCATGTTCACGCTGGTCACTCCGCCATCAAATGGATCCGAGATTGCGAAGCCAGCGGTCGTCAGGAAGAGAGCTTTCGGAGAGCTATTCGTTCCATCGTTACCGAAGAGCACCAAGTCGATGGCGGACGAGGGCGAATTTGACGGAACGGAAGTTCGAGGCGTCCATGTGCCATTTAGATCGTCGGCCAAGAAGAGCGTCGCTCCGCTTTGATTTGTGCCGACAGCCCAATGGTTGCCATTGTTGTCGCTCCAAACATCGAGCTTTACAGCACCGGTGAAAGCGCCGATGACATTGCGCGTGATTGCGTAGGGACGTGTTGTTGTGTTGAATTGAAGTTCGACGAGGCCAGCTGCATCGACCAGGAGCACGGCGTCGTTGCCTATAGGATTGCGTGCAATAGCGAAGTCATGGACCACAGATAGCGGCCCGGAGAGATCGCTGATGACCGTCTCGTGGATACCGGGCGCAAGGTATGTGAGAAGTGAATCACCCATCAGGAAGATCGCATCTTCTTGACCATCGCCATCGATGTCTGCCCACTCAGTCCGAGTGATGTCGTCAGAAGAGGGAGGCAGCGTGAAATTGTAGCTTCCACTCGACGGCGGGGGGCCAGCAGGGGCTTGCAGGTCGGCTGACGCGTTACCTACTGCGAGAGAAGCCATGAGACTAGTTGCGGCCGTTACGAGGTGTAGAGTCTTCTTCATGGAAACGGATAGTTCGGTGTGAAGGAATGCGAGCGGCATCCAAAAGACGAGCGAGGGTGGAGCCCGCGATTCTACCTTTGACGCCTGACGCCTGTTGCCTGTTGCAAAAGGGGGAGTCGAGAGATAGTTAGGATTCGGAGAACCATCTCTGCAGGAGGGACGTGTGCTAAGACTGCAGGGTGGTCTTGAGCTTCTGAGATTTTTTGAAGGGTCGCCTTGGGCAGGTCGTACACCTGTAATCCTCCGCGAATTTGTACAATTCGGCCGAGGCTGACACCCCTGGCACAGAGTCGAAAGTTGGGGTTGGCGGCTCAGCAGCCAGGGCTCGAATTCGCCAGTTTTGGTTTGTTTTATTTTTCACTCGGCGTTTTTTCGATGCCGAGGGCTTTGCTCTCGGCGCAGTAGATGGAGCTCATTCGTCCTGGACCCGGGGGACTGCGCTCGGGAAATCAATCTGATTCGGCGCGACAACTGCTTTCCCTGCCACGGCCCCGATGCAGGGGCGCGTGAAGCTGACTTACGCCCGTTTCCAGTGGGTGGCGGGCGGTGGCGTCAGTCCAGGCGCCGCTTTCTGGCGCCGCTTTCTGGCGCCACAGACGATTGCGGATTGAACCTCCTGACGGATCCCGTACACGTTCATGACCCGCAAGCGACAATTCTGAGCATAATGGGTGCCGATCACGAATGGCTGACTTCAAGTATCAGGAGCGCAGGTTCCGCCTGATGGATGTGGCTGGCGCGGTTGTCCAGGCCGTCCCCGCCGGAGTTTCATAATCCCGAACCCTCCCCAGATCGGATGATCACCCCGAAAGCCACTCTCTTCTTCTGCGCTGCCCTTTTGGGGCTTTCAGCCGCTGGCTCCAGCGCCGCGCCGATGTTGTCCCAGGACCTTGAATATCAACGCGCGCCTAAGGTTCTCGGCAACGATGCGCCACGTGTCGGCGAGTGGATCCTGAATCTGGAGTTTGCAGTTTTAGGTGGAGGGCGTAGCAGCTTCGAAGAGGTTGCAGGTGAGCGCGGGCTAGTTGTCGTGATGCGCGACCCGGAGTGTCCGCTTTCGAAGAAGTACTCACCGCGACTGCGCGAGCTTGAGTCGGAAGCACAGAAGATGGGCTTGCCCTTCCTCTACGTGGGCATGGAATCGGAAGAGGCTGCGCAGGGTGACGTAAAACTCTACGGGCTGAGTTCCACCTACGCAGTTGACCCAGATGGCCACATTGCACGCGAACTCGACGCGCGAACCTCCACCGAGGTCTTCGTGATCGATTCGGCGAACACAATGGCCTATCGGGGCATGATCGACGATCAATACGGCTTGGGTTTTTCCAAGGCGATGGCCGAGCATTACTACTTGGTCGATGCCATGGAGAATGTGCGTGACGGCCAACACGTCGCGATTCCCGCCACCACCGCCCAGGGCTGCAAGTTGCAGATAGAAGCCGGCGAGCGCGGCGAGCGCGAGCTGACCTATCACAATCGAATCAGTCGCATCGTTCAGGACAGTTGCACAACCTGCCATCGCGCCGGCGAAGCGGGGCCCTTCGAGCTGACTAACTACAAGCAGGTCAACAAGCGTCGTTCGATGATCGCCTGGGCCCTCGAAGATCACGTGATGCCCCCGTGGTTTGCAAGCGAGG